>JBQTJP010000051.1:0-38979 GCA_052386995.1 Armatimonadota bacterium | reverse complement strand
TTTGGGGCTCGGGTTTTGCTTCAATGTCTACTTTTGCTAATCCTTCGTGTTATGATTGCGGCAGGCCTCATCCCGCCGGAGGGTCCATGCGTCCACCCGATGAGCGCGCCCGGCGCCCCGGTAACCGCCGGATCAATACCGAGCCTCGCAGGATGGAGGCCTTTGTGGTCTGCGTGAACCCGGCGTGCGGCTTCTACGCGGCCTTTGGAGACCTTCGGGACAGCCCACTCGTCTGTCCCCGCTGCGCCGGCCCGCTTCTGAAGGAATGCGGGGCCTGTGGCATGCTCCTTCGGTCGGCCGCTCCTACCTGTCAGAACTGCGGACGCTTGATCGGACGTCTGGGCTCCTGACACGGCCCTGCCGCACCCCGGCAGGGAAGCTAACGTGCCGGCAGAAGCACCCTGGGAGGGGCTCCATGCCGCGCCGAACACCCGCTCCCGTCAATCCGAGACTGCGCAATCCGCTGACCGATCAGCTGTGGAGGGCGGTCCTCAGTCTCCGCTCGGTGGATGAGTGCTACAGGTTCTTCGAGGATCTGTGCACGATCCGAGAAATCCGCACGCTTGCCGCCCGGCTTGAAATGGCGCGGCTGCTGGCCGCCGGATGGAAGTACGAGGACATCGCGCGGCGGACCGGCGCGAGCAGCGCGACGATCAGCCGGGTACGCCGGTTCCTCGAGTATGGCGCAGACGGGTACCGCGCGATCCTTCGCCGGCTGAGCCGACCGCGGGCCTGACGCCGGCGGCTCGGCGCGTCCACGAGGCCGGCGGCTCCTGGAGTCTTGACCCCTCAACCGCCGCCGTGGTAGACTTCCGCTGTTTACTCCGCTAACAGTTTAGCGTGATAAAGGAGAGAAGCGTGCGGATACGACGACCCGACACCGCCCGCTGGCGGCATCTGCCGGTCGGATTCCGCGACCAGACGGTGGACGAAGCGGCCGCGCGTCGACGGCTGGAGGCTCGCCTGCGGGAGGTCTTCGCGCGCTGGGGCTACGCCGAAGTCCTGACGCCGACGCTCGAGTTCCTCGATACGTTCCTGCAGGGCGCCGGGCCTGGGGTTGCCGATCTCCTGCTCAAGATGGTCGACAGCGGGGGAGAGGTTCTGGCACTCCGGCCGGAGATGACGGTGCCGCTTGCGCGGTTTGCCGCCACCCGCCTGTTGCCCGCCGGGCCCGGCCCACTGCGCCTGGCGTACATCGCCGCCGTGTTTCGCGGCCAGGAGCGGGGCTCGGGACAACTCCGTGAGTTCACCCAGGCAGGTGTGGAGCTGATCGGTGAAGCAGGTCCGGAGGCGGACGTCGAGGTCATCGCGCTTGCCGCGGATGCGCTGCATGCCGCCGGACTCACGCGACCGGCGATCAGCGTCGGTCATGCGGGCTTCGTCCGCGGGATGCTTGCCACGCTGCCCGACGAGACGGCCGAGATCGTCCGTGACCGGCTCTATCGGAGAGCATTCGCCGACCTCGACGGTGTGATGGCCGGCGGACCGGTCCGCGACGCGCTGCGCCAGATTCCCACCCTGCGGGGTGAACACGCGCTCGAGCGCGCCGGCGCGCTGGCCGTCACGTCGGAGAGCCGTGAGGCACTGCAGACGCTGCGCGACGTGCTCGACGGGGTCAAGGTACACATGCCGGCGGTCCGCGTCGAGGTCGACCTGGGTCTGATTCGCGACTTCGAGTACTACAGCGGAACGGTGTTCGAGGCCCATGCGGGGCGCGCGGGGCTGCCTCTCCTCGGCGGAGGGCGTTATGATGGCCTCCTTGCGCGCTTCGGTCGGGCCGCCCCGGCGACGGGGTTCGCGATCGGACTCGAACGGGTGCTGGAGGCCGGCGAAGGCCACGCAGAGCCCCGGCCCATGGTCGTCGTGCGGTATCGGGCCGGTGGGTACGGTGCAGCCGTCCAGGCCGCGCGAGGTTTGCGAGGGATCGGCTTGTCCGTCGTGATGGCGCCGGTGGGCGCGCGTGCGGGCATCGACGAACCCGTGTGCACCGTGACGGTGGCCGCCAGCGCGGTGACCATCGCGTTCGACGGACGGGAGATGACCGTGGCTCCAGATGCGGTCGTCCAGGTCGTTCGCGAAGGACTAGAGCAGGCTTCATGAACGCGCTGACGATCGCGCTTCCGACCGGCCGGCTGTGGGCCGACGCAGTCGGCCTTCTGTGCGCGACCGGCCTTCCTCTGGACCCCGCGGGGGACGGACGCCGGCTCCTCGTCGAGCTCCCGAACGGCGTGCGCGTCATCGCGGCGAAGCCGACCGACCTTCTGGCGTACGTCGAGCAAGGCGCCGCCGATGTCGGAATCATCGGCCGCGACATGGTACTCGAGCAGGGCCGCGACGTGTATGAATTGCTCGACCTGGGTTTCGGCGCCTGCCGCGCGGTGGTTGCGCTCCCCGACGCCCGCGTCGAAGAGCTGTGGCGTCCGGGGCGCATGCTGCGGGTCGCCACGAAATATCCCCGCCTGACGGCGCGGTACTTTGAAGAGACCGGGCGGCCGGTGGAAATTGTGGTTCTCTACGGCACGGTCGAACTGGCGCCGCTGGTGGGTCTCGCCGATGGGATCGTCGATCTGGTCATGACCGGACAGACGCTCCGCGCCAACCAATTGCGCGAGGTCGCGGAGATTGCGAGGTCCACCGCGCGGCTGGTCGTCAATCGCAGCAGTCTGAGCCGTGTGCCCCGCGTCCCGGAATTCATCGGCGCGCTCGAGGCCGTGTGCCTGGGGAGGTCGCCCGAGGTCCATGCCTGACGCTGCGGCGCCCAAAGCCTCGATCTCCGACGCTCTTGTGGTGCGGCGGCTCAGCGACATTCCCGCAGACGACCTCCGTCGCCGCCTTCGTCGCTCGTCGGACGCGATCTTCAACGACGCGATGCGGGCGTACGCGCGCGGCGTGCTCGAGGATGTCGCCCGCGACGGCGATGCCGCGGTGTCGGCATACACCCGCCGGTGGGATGGGGTGGCGCTCGAGCCGCGGGAGTTCCCGGTGGGTCGCGGTGAGGCTCGCGCCGCGCATGCGGCCATTGACGACGATGTGCGGCGGGCGCTGGACACCGCGATCGCCCGCTCGCGGCGATTCAACGAGTGGCTGCGACCGCCGGCCCGCGCCACGGTGCAGCTGGAGCCCGGCATCACGGCCGGCATTCAGTATGCGGCGTGCCGCTCGGCCGGCATCTACGTGCCGTCGGGCAAAGGCACATTTCCTTCGACGCTGGTGATGCTCGCTGCTCCGGCCGTCGTCGCGGGTGTAGAGGAGATTGCCGTCGTCGTCCCGCCGCGCCCTGACGGGAACGTTGATCCCGCGATTTTGGTCGCCGCGGACATGCTGGGGATCACGCGCATCTTCCGCTGCAACGGTGCGGCGGGCGTGGCCGCGCTCGCGGTCGGCACAGAGACGATTCCGAAGACCGACGTCATCGTCGGCCCGGGCAATCCGGTGATCGCCGCGGTCCAGCAGGCCGCCGCGGCCTACGGCGCACGGCTGCTGGTCACCCTCGGTCCCAGCGAAGCGATCATCCTTGCGGATGGGTCGGCGGATCCGGAGCGTTTGGCGATCGATCTCCTGAACGAGGCCGAGCACGGCGCGGATTCGGCCGCAATCCTGGTGGCGGTCGACGCGTCTGTGGCGGAGCGCACCGTCGTGGTCCTGCCGCGCTATCTCGAACGCCTGCCCGAGCCCCGCCGCTCGTTTGCGCGAAGTGCCCTGACCGATCTGGGAGGCGTCTTCACCGCCGATCTCGACGAAGCCATCGCCTGGATCAACCTGTATGCGCCGGAGCACCTGCAGCTGGCCGTCGCTGATCCGATGAACGTAGCGGGGCGTATTCGTCACGCCGGGGAGATCCTGATGGGCCAGACGACGCCATTTGCCGCGGCGAACTATGCCATTGGCGTTCCTGCCGCCCTTCCAACGGGCGGAGCAGCCGTGGCCGCGTCGGGAGTCACGGTGCTCTCGTTCTTGAAGGCGACGTCGCTCGCCGTACTCACTGCCGAAGGGCTGCGGGCGGTCGGCCCGGTGGCGGCCGTCCTCGGACGGTACGAAGGCTTTCCCGCGCACGTGCAGGCCATCACCGAGCGCGAAGGGGAACGAACATGAGGCCGGCTGATCAGCAGGCTGCGGGCGTCGCGACCATCCGGCCCGAGGTGCGGGCGATCCGAGCATATCGGCTGCCCGCCCCCGAGGGCGCGGTGAGGCTGCATCAGAATGAGGCGCCCGGTGACTGGCCGGAGGCAATCAAGCGTGAGGTGGTCGAGCGTCTGATCGCGCTGCCCTGGCACCACTACCCGTCGGCCACGCGCGGCGAGGCGGTCGCCGCGGCCATTGGGAGCATGCAGGGAACGCCTCCGGCAATGGTGGTGCCGACCGCGGGTTCGAACGAGGCGTTGCGGGCCGCGTTCGCGGCAACGGCGTCGGGCGCGGTGGTCGTTATGCCGACGCCGACATTCTCCCTCACGAAAACACTGGCGATCGCCACCGGCGCGCGCGTGATCGAAGTGCCGCTGGGACGCGATTTTGCGCTCGACCCCGACGCACTGCTGCGAGCCGCGCACGCACATCGCGCCGCGGCGATCTATCTGGCCTCGCCCAACAACCCCACGGGCAATGTCTTCGATCGCGGTGCCGTGACCGCGGTGCTCGAAGGTGCGCCGGGTGCCGTCATCATCGACGAGGCCTACTGGGAATTCACACAGGTGTCTCACCTGGAGTTGGTGCACCGCTACGCGCATGTCTTACTGGCGCGGACATTCAGCAAGGCGATGGCGAGCGCCGGCCTTCGCATCGGGTGGATCACCGCCCAGGCGCCGGTGGCCGATGAGATCGCCAAGGTGTCGCCGCCGTATAGTTTGAACCTGGTCGCCCAGGTCGCGGCCCCAATCCTGGTGGGGCACCGGGAGGTCGCCGTCGACCGCGTGCGCACCGTCATCGCCGAGCGCGGCCGCGTTGCGTCGGCGCTGGGGCGTCTCGGGATGCGCGTCTATCCGAGCGAGACCAACTTCATTCTCTTTGAGCCGGGACGGCGCCCGAGAGATGTCTGGCAGGACCTCGCGCACCAGGGCGTGCTGGTCCGCGACGTCTCATCGGCGCCGGCACTGGGAGCGTGCCTGCGGGTTTCGATCGGGTCACCGGAGGACAACGACCGGTTTCTCGCGGCCATCGGGGCGGCCGTACCGCGGACGGATCGCGCCGCGCCGCGGAGTGGATCATGAGCCGCGGGGCGGGATCATGACGCGCAGCGCCGAGGTCCAGCGCCGTACGGCCGAGTCAGAGATCACGGCCAGCCTCACCCTCGACGGTGTGGGGCAGGCCTCCATCGAGACCGGCGTGCCCTTCTTTGACCATCTGCTCGCCTCGCTGGTCCGCCACAGTGGGTTCGATCTCACACTGCGCGCGAGCGGCGACCTGGCGGTGGACGTGCACCACACGGTGGAAGATGCGAGCATTGTCCTGGGGCAGGCGGTGCGGCAGGCCGTGGGGCGGGGAGAGGGTATCGCGCGATTCGCGTCACTGCACCTGCCGATGGACGAGACGCTCGTCCGCGTGGCCCTCGACATCTCGGGCCGAGCCTATCTCCATCTCGACCTGCCGGTTCCGACCGATCGCATCGGCACGTTCCCGGCAGAGCTCATCGAGGAGACCCTGCGCGCGTTCGTCAGCCACGCGGCGGTCACGCTGCACCTTGATCTCGTGCGGGGCCGCAACAGCCATCATATTGCCGAGGCCGCTTTCAAGGGTCTGGGCGTGGCACTGGGTCGCGCGGTGGCGGTGGTCGGCCGCGGCGTGCCGTCCACCAAGGGTGTGCTCTGAGGTCCGAAGATGGCGATGCGGATCGCGCTCATAGACTACGGCGCCGGTAACCTGCGCAGTGCGGCACGCGCGCTGGCCGAGGCCGGCACGTCTCCCGCGATCACCGCGGGCCCAGACGGCCTGCGCCGGGCCGACGCCATTGTGGTGCCCGGCGTCGGCGCGTTCGGTCCGGCGATGGCCAGGTTGCGCGACGCCGGGTTGGTCGACCCGATCTGCGAGGCCGCGCGAGGCGGCACGCCGCTCGTCGGCATCTGCTTGGGTATGCAGCTCCTCTTCGACGAGAGCGATGAGGGTGGCTGGACATCCGGTTTTGGCTTGATCCCGGGAGTGGTACGCCGCCTGCCCAATAGCGTCAAAGTACCGCACATGGGCTGGAATGTGCTGGAAGGCACGGGAGCCCCCGTGTTGAGGGGCCTTCCGGAACGCCCGTACGTGTACTTCGTCCACTCGTATGTGGTGCAGCCCGCCGATCCCCAGACCGTTGTGGCGGAGACGACGTACGGGGTGAGCTTCCCGGCCATCGTACGGCAGGGCGCAGTCTGGGGCCTGCAGTTTCATCCCGAGAAGAGCAGCCGCGTCGGCGCGCACCTGCTGCGCAACCTTGTGATTGAGGTCTCGACCGTGCGCGCCCGGGCATGATTGTCTATCCCGCGATCGATCTGATGGATGGACGGGCGGTGCGCCTGCGGCAGGGCGACGCCTCCCGCCGGACCGACGTCGGCGACGATCCGGTCGCGGTGGCCCGCCGTTGGGCCGATGAGGGTGCGCCGTGGCTGCACGTCGTCGATCTCGACGGAGCACGCGAAGGCGCGCCGCGGCACCTGGCCACGATCGCGCGCATCTGCGCGGATGTAGCGGTTCCGGTCCAGGTCGGCGGAGGGCTGCGGACCCTCCCCGATGTGCGCGCGGCCTTTGGGGCAGGCGCGGTTCGCGTGATCCTGGGAACCGCGGCGATGGCCGGTGACCTGCTGCCCGGGGCGCTCGCGGAATTCGGCGAGCGGATTGCGGTAGCCCTGGATGTGCGGGACGATCTGGTCGCGATTGAGGGATGGCGGTTCACCACCCGCGTGTCGGCGCTCGACGCCGCGGCGAGGCTGGCCGAGGCGGGAGCCCCGCGCCTGATCTACACCGACGTTGCGCGCGATGGCATGCTGACCGGCCCTGATCTTGCGGGTCTGGCCGCGTTGATTGCGCGCGTCGGCGTGCCCGTCGTCCTTTCGGGGGGCGTCGCTTCGCGTGCCGACGTGATGGCCGCGGCCGCCGCTGGGGCGGAGGGGATCATTATCGGCCGGGCCGTCTATGACGGACGCCTGTCGCTCGCTGATGCCCTTCGCGCGGCCGGGGGCACGCAGGCACCAGGGACACGGACGGCGGCCCCTCGGATCACCGGAGCCGGCTAATGCTGGCGAGACGCATCATTCCCTGTCTCGATGTCAGGAGCGGCCGCGTGGTGAAGGGACGCGCGTTCGTGGACCTGCGCGATGCCGGCGACCCTGTGGCGCTCGCCTCACGCTATGATGCCGACGGCGCCGACGAGCTCGTGTACCTTGACATCACGGCGTCCGTGGAAGGCCGGGGCGCCTTGCTCGATGTGGTTGCGCGGACCGCTGAGCGCGTATTCATTCCGCTGACCGTGGGCGGAGGGGTGCGCTCGGTCGAGGACGTGCGCGAGCTGCTCCTCGCCGGCGCGGACAAAGTGGCGGTGAACACCGCGGCCCTCGCCCGGCCGCGTCTCGTTGCCGAGGCCGCGGACCGATTCGGCAGCCAGTGCGTCGTGGTGGCTATCGACGCGCTGCGGCACGAGGGGAACGGCCCGCGGGGAAACGGCTCGGATGCCTGGTATGAAGTGGTCACCCACGGAGGGCGCCGGCGCACGGGCCGCGACGCCGTGGCATGGGCGAAGGAGGCCCAGGGTCTGGGCGCCGGGGAGATTCTGTTGACGAGCATCGACCGCGACGGAACCAGCGACGGATACGAGCTGGCGCTGACACGGCGCGTTGCCGACGCGGTCACAATCCCCCTCATCGCTTCGGGCGGCGCCGGGCATCCAGACCACCTGCGCGATGCCCTCACGTTGGGCGGCGCAGACGCCGCCCTTGCCGCGTCGATCTTCCACTTCGATGCCTATCCTATTCCCGTCGTGAAGGCAGCGCTCGCCGCCGCCGGCATTCCGGTCCGGGTGGACGCCGTGGGCGGAGGCAGCGGCGGAGAAGTGGAGGAGGCGCGCGCGTGAGTGCCGTGGACAGTTCCAGTGCCGTTTCCTTGAAGTGGGCGAATGGCCTCCTGCCCTGCGTCGTGCAGGACGCCCGCACCGGCGCTGTCCTGATGCTGGCGTGGATGAACCGGGAGGCAATGGCTCGCACGATACAGACCGGCGAGACCTGGTTTTGGAGTCGCTCGCGCGGGACGCTGTGGCACAAGGGCGAGACCTCTGGCCATACACAGCGCCTCGTTGGGATCAGTATCGACTGCGACGGTGACGCGATCCTGGCTCAGGTTGTGCCGAACGGTCCCGCGTGCCACACCGGACAGGTATCGTGCTTCTACCGAACGGCCGAGGGACAGGAACGGCCGTCCGGCCCGGTGCTCTCGCGCCTGGAGACGACGATCGGTGAGCGCCGGCGGACCATGCCGGAGAAGTCATACACGGCCGCGCTGCTTCGCGGCGGCCACGACGCGATCGGGGCGAAGGTCGCCGAAGAGGCGGAAGAGGTCGTCCGCGCGGCCCGCGAGGAAACGCCAGACCGCGTGGCCGAAGAGGCGGCCGACGTGCTCTACCACCTCCTGGTGCTGCTGGCCACCCGCCGCGTGCCGCTCACTCAGGTCCTCGACGTCCTGACTGCCCGCGGCGCCTGAAGAGTCCGCTTGCAAAGACCCCTTCGCGGCTATGGTTCCTTGGGCCAGGGGCCCACGACGCCGGGTGCGGCCCACTCCATGCTCGTGAGCTCGGCGACAGTCATGCGCTTGCCCGCCTGCACACGCACCTTGCCCTTGCGGTCCTTGATCGGGCCCGTGAAGGGATCGAACGTCACGGTGGAATCGGACATCTGCGCCATTCGCTTCATGACGAGGTCGTGAGCCGAGATCCTCCCGAGGTCGGGCGTATTCACTTTGACTGCCTGGAGCTTGCTCTTCCAGGCGGCGCTGATCGGCATGCCAAAGTCGCCGCCAAGCTCGACAGCACCCTCCGCCAGCAGCCACCAGTAATCGACGTTCTGCAGATTCTTCGTCGTATACTTGCCCTCGCTCACCTTCGTCAGGAAATCGATGTAGATCTTCTCCCAGTGCACGAGTTGTCCGGAAACGACGTGTTTGAGCGCGAACTTGTGCATTGGAGAGTAGTGGCCGAAACTCGCCAGCCCGCGCTTGCCCGCCTCCTGGACGACCGTGGGTGAATCCTCGGTGAAGGCCAGAACGTCCGCCCCCTCAGAGATGAGTGCCACCGCGGCCTCTTTCGCGGCCGACGGCTTGAACCACTCGAAGATCCAGCGGACGTGAAGCGTGGCCTTCGGATTGACCGCGCGAATGCCCAGAGCGAACGCATCGATGTGACGCTTCACCTCGGGGATCGGGAACGCGCCGACGTAGCCGACCTTTCCTGACTTTGTCAGGGCGCCGGCCATGAGGCCATTCAGATAGTAGACCTGATAGAAGTCGGCCATGTAGGTGGCCATGTTGGGCGCGCGCTTGAAGCCCGACGCGTGCGCGAAGATGACATCGGGGTACTTCTTCGCCGCGGCCAGAGTGCCGTCCATGAAGCCAAAACTGGTCGTGAAGATGATGTTGGCGCCCTGCTGCACCAGTTTGTCAATGAACGGTGCGGCCTGACCCTCCGGAACGCTCTCGACATACACCGTCTCGAGCCCCGGTACTGCCTTCTCGGTGAGCTTCCGGGCCTGATCGTGGGCGTGCGTCCACCCGTAGTCACCGATCGGGCCGACATAGATGAAGCCAGCCTTGAGCTTTGGCTGCGCGGTGCCCGTGAGCGCAATGCTGCCCACGACGAGAATGACCAGCAACAGCATTACCCAGCGCATACGCTGCCTCCCAGAGCGCGCAGATTTAGCCCCGGCGGTTAGGACCGGGTACCAGCTATTGTGTCTGAGGTGCGCCCCACTCCCTAATATGGCATTTCGACCACGTGCGGCGGCGGACCTGCCGCCTCGGTTTACTTCTGTCCGCCTTCGTAGGGAATTCCCAGGGCCTCGGGCGCAGCCTGCCCGCGCCGGCTGCGGGCGGTGACAGCGAGAACCAGGATGGTGAATGCAAATGGCATCATGCGCAGGACCTCCGGGGCGATCCACGTCTGCAGCCGGAATGAAAGGAAGAACAGCGCCCCAAATAACAGCGAGCCCCAGACGGCTTTCAGCGGATCCCAGCCCGCGAAGATGGCAATGGCGAGCGCGATCCAGCCCATGCCGCCGGTCATGCCTTCGGTCCATGAGGGGCGGTACGCCACGGAGAGAAATCCGCCGGCAACGCCGGCGAGCACGCCGCCCGTGACCACGCAGGCGTAGCGCACGAGGGCGACGTTCACGCCCACGGCGTCCGCGGCGGCCGGCGATTCCCCGGTCGACCGGACGATGAGCCCCACACGCGTGTGATAGAGGATGAACCAGAGCGCGCCGGCGACCACCAGACCCAGGTAGTTGAAGGCCGAGATCTCCGGCAGCGCATTCGACAGCGGAATGCCTTCCCATCCGCGTCCGAGCACGCCGGCTATTCCCAGCCCCAGCATTGCCAGGGCTAGGCCCGAGACGTACTGGTTTGCGCGCAGCGTGACCGAGACGAGCGCGTGCAGCAGCGCGGCCACGCCGCCGGCCGCGGAGGCCGCCAGCAATCCGATGAGCGGATCGCCGGTGGTGTGCGCCACCGCGAAGGCAAAGAACGCGCCGAGAATCATCATGCCTTCGACGCCGAGGTTCACCACACCCGATCGCTCGGCGTAGATCTCGCCGAGAGAGGCCCACAGCAGTGGTGTCCCGACGGCGATCGCCCGGACGACCGTTGTGACGATCCACTCCAGTATCATTGGCCGCGCCCGGGATTCCCGCCAACGGGTGATGGCTCTTGATCGACATTGGCCGGCGCGCCATGCGGCGCCGGCGCGCGGGCGCGCGCCCCCCATCGTATCCGATAGAAGAGGAGACGTTCGCTGCCGATCAGGAACATCAGGATCAATCCGTTGAAGATATCCGTGACTCGAAATGGCAGTTGGAGGGTGACCTTCATCACGTCGCCGCTCGAATAGATCAGGCCGAGGAAGGTTGCCGTCAGGATCGCCGCCACCGGGCTGCCCCGTGCCAGCCAGGCAACGATGATCGCCGCGTAGCCGTATCCTAACGACACCTGGTCCGGGGCCAGCAGCTTGTGGTGGATGCCGGCCACCTCACCGACGCCTGCCAGACCGGCCGCGCCGGCCGAGATGATCATCGCGGCGAGGGTCGTGCGCAGCGGATCGATGCCGGCGTAGCGCGCCGCCGCCGCATTCTGCCCGAGCACTCGGACCTCGAAGCCGAGCCGCGTGCGCGCCAGCACGAACGCGAGCCCGCCGGCCAGGAGCACGCCGATGACGAGAGTGATCCAGTGCGCCCGCGTGCCCGAGATCACCGGCAGCCAGGCCGCCTGCGGGAATGTGTCGGTGTACGCAAATCCGAACGACTCCTGCCCCTTCCACGGGCCGTGGATGAGCCATTCCACAAAGAAGAGCGCGATGTAGTTCATCATCAAGGTGGTGATGACTTCGTTGACATCGAGCCGCAGACGCAGGACGGCGGGGAGTGCGCCCCAGATCGCTCCGCACAGAAAGCCGGCAGCGAACATCGCGGGCACGAGCAGCAGCGGTGG
Source organism: Armatimonadota bacterium (assembly GCA_052386995.1). GTDB lineage: Bacteria > Sysuimicrobiota > Sysuimicrobiia > Sysuimicrobiales > Humicultoraceae > JBQTJP01. The sequence continues at coordinate 27,330 of JBQTJP010000051.1, read as the reverse complement.
CAGCGGCGCGAAGAGCGCGACGGCCGTGGCGCCGACCGCCCCTAGGAGCAGTTGACCCTCGGCCCCGATGTTCCAGAACTGGGCGCGGAACGCCACGACCAGCCCGACGCCGCACAGCAGCAACGGGATGGTCTGCCTGAAGATCTCGGGCGCCGACTGCGCGTTCAGAGTCCCGCCGAGGATCGTCGCGTAGGCCCGTAGGGGGTTGATTCCGAACGCCCAGAACACCCCGCCCGCGGCCACGAGCGCTGCCAGTACCGCGCCGACCGACACCGCCAGTATCCACGACCATGTGGGAGCGGGATCCCGTTCGAGCCGCAGCGGCCCGAGCCGCTTCACGCGCGCTGCCCCGTCATCATGAGGCCGATCCGCTCACGATCCGCTTCCGCGGCCGCCACCACGCCGGCGATCTCGCCGGAGAACAGCACCGCGATTCGGTCCGAGAGCGCCAGGATCTCGTCGAGATCCTCCGAGACGAGCACGATCGCCGTGCCTTCTCGCCGGCGTTTCAAGAGCAGGCTGTGGATCTGCTCCGTAGCGCGCACGTCCAGTCCCGCCGTAGGGTGGGCGGCAACGATCAGGTGTGGTCGCCCCGACAGTTCGCGGCCGAGGATGAGCCGCTGGATGTTCCCTCCCGAGAGCAACCGCGCGGGTGTCTGGGGCCCGGGCGTGGTGATCTCGTAGTCGGTGATCATCCGGCGGGCGTACCGCGTGACGGCCTGATGGTCGATGATCTGGCCGCGCGACAACGGCGGATACCGGTACTGCTTGAGCACCAGGTTCTCCGCGACCGACATCGTCGGGACGATGCCCAGCAGCATGCGATCTTCGGGGATGTGGGCGACGCCGGCCTCGTGCAGCGCGCGGGCCGAGAGGTTCGTGATGTCGCGGCCGTTGAGGCGCACTCGTCCACCTCGCGCCGGGCGCAGGCCGGTCAGCACCTCGACGAGCTCCCGCTGCCCGTTGCCCGCGACTCCCGCCACGCCCAGAATCTCGCCGCGGTCGGCGGTGAGCGAGATACCCCGCAACGCCGGCAGATTACGATCGTTCGTGGCCGTCATGCCGTCGATCACCAGCGCTTCTCCCTGCGCGCTGCGCGGCTCCCGACGCACCTGGAGCTCGACGTCGCGCCCGACCATCATCCGCGCCAGGCTGCGTTTGTCCGTGTCGCGGATTGGCACCGTCCCCACGACGCGGCCACGCCGCAACACGGTCACGCGATCGGCGATCGTCATGACCTCATCGAGCTTGTGGGAGATGAAGATGATCGCGTGCCCTTCCTGCTTCATTCGCGCAAGGACGCTGAACAGTGCGCGCGCCTCCTGAGGGGTCAGCACGCTGGTGGGTTCGTCAAGGATGAGCGTCCGCGCCCCGCGGATGAGGGCCTTGAGGATCTCCACGCGCTGCTGCTCGCCCGGCGAGAGCTGCCAGATGCGGGCCCGCGGGTCGGTCGCCAGTCCGTACCTGGACGCCAGGGCGGCCACCTGCGCCTCGATCCTGCGCGCGGGGAGGAGCGTGCGCGTGCCCGCGAGCCCCAGCGCGATGTTCTCGGCCACGGTGTGCCGGCGGATGAGCAGGAAGTGCTGGGGGACCATGCCGATCCCGAGCGCGATGGCGTCGCGCGGCGAGCGGATCCGCACGAGGCGGTCCCGCAGCCGGATCTCGCCGCGATCCGGCTGGTAGACGCCGTAGAGAATGTTCATGAGGGTGGTCTTGCCGGCGCCGTTCTCGCCGAGCAGCGCATGGACTTCGCCCGCGGCCACGTCCAGAGAGACCGCGTCATTGGCCAGGACGCCGGGGAACGCTTTTGTAATGCCGCGCAGGGCCAGGATGGGCCTACCCTCGGGTGGTGTTATCCGGTTCCAGACGAGGCGGCGGGCGCGGAGCGAAAGGCCTGGTCGGAGAGCACCGCGATGTACGGCAGATTCCGGTAGAGCTGCCGGTGGTCGAGTCCGTACCCAACCACGAACTCATCCGGGATCTCGAAGCCACGATAGCGAATCGGCAGGCCATCGACGATGCGCCTGGCGGTCTTGTCGAGCAGCGTGCAGATCGCCAGGTCGGCCGGGTCGCGCGCGCGCAGCACGCGAAGCAGATACGAGGCCGTCAGGCCGGTGTCGATGATGTCTTCGACCAGCAGCACATGGCGGCCGGTGATCTCTTCGTCCAGGTCTTTCATCAGACGGACGACCCCGGACGGCCCCTTGCCTCCCCGGTACGAAGAGATGGCCATGAAGTCGATGACGACCGGGATCTGGAGGGCCCTGGTCAGGTCGGCGAGGAAATAGAGAGCGCCCCTGAGGACCGTCACCATCACGAGCTCGCGGCCAGCGTAGTCGCGGGTGATCTCGGCGGCGAGCGTACGCACCCGTTCCTGGATCTGCTCCTCGCTCAGGAGCACCTCCCGGATCGGTGGCACCGACATCAGCGGATCGCGGTGGGTATCAGGTCGTACTTCGCCAGCAGGCTGCGGAAGTCACGGCCGTAGAAAATCTTGACCCGTACATCGGGGTAGAGCTCGCGCATGCGCCGCACCTTGCGGTTCTTGCGGGTCACCAGGCTTTGCTTGAGCGTCGTGAGCTCGATGTAGACGTCGAAATCGGGGAGGTAGAAGTCCGGGCTAAAACTCTCGGCGATGCGGCCTTCCTCGTCCCATTCGAGCGGGAACGATCGGGGTTCGTACTCCCACCGGATGCCGTAGAAATCCAGGATCCGGGCGAGTTCCGCCTCACTGGAGTGGGCGAAACGGACGTCCGGGCTTTTCGCCATTGCCGCCAGTATAAAGAAGCCGGCGCCGTGGATGCAAGCGCCGCCGGGCTTCGGACTGCGTCGGTGGTCTCGTTGACGACGTGGATCAGCCGGTCACGACCCGGCATCGCTCAAAGGCTGTACTCGAAGACCCGAGGCCGGCCCTGTGGGGAGGGGACATGGCTGTCGCGCGGAGAATGATGCATAATGAGGGTGCCAGCGTTAGGGCGAGCGTGGCGAGCCGGATGCTGAGGAGGCGTCGGGCTTGACCCGACGCCGGTTGGGCACATCCCGTGTTGTAAATCAGGAGGATGGCAAATGCCGGAGGCCGCCAAGGCCGACGAGCTGCAACGCTATCTCCGGCAGCTTGAGAGCAGCGACGTGACCGTGCGCAGCGACGCTGCCCACGCGCTCGGAAAACTGGGCGACGAGGGAGCGGTCGAGGCCCTGGCGCGCGCGCTTCAGGATTCCGACGAATATGTCCGCAAGAGCGCGGTGATGGCGCTGCGCCGGATCAGCGGGCCCTCGGCGGGAGAGGCCCTGCGCGCCGCGCTGGCGGACCGCAGCGAGCAGGTCGTGCTGCAGGCGGTCAACGGTCTGCGCGATATCCGCGACAAAGGCGCCGTGGAGCCACTCATTCGCGTGCTGGCCCGGCGCGAGCGGTCGTTGCAGCTGGCGGCTACCGAGGCCCTGGTCCGCATCGGACCGGACGCCGTGGCCATACTGATGGCGGCGTTCGAGGACAAAGTCCTGCGACGCAAGATCGGCACGCAGGTGATGAAAATTCTGGTCGAGATCGGGCCGCGGGCAATCGACAACCTGCTGGCGGCGCTCGCCCACGACAGCCAGGTCGTCCAGGTGACGGCGATCTCGGTGCTCGGCCGGGTGGGCGATCACCGCATTGTCCGCCCGCTGGTCGATCTCTTCCTGCGTGATCCGCGCATGCAGGAGGCGGTCGTCGCGACGCTCGCGCGTCTCGAGGAGCGGGGCGTGCTCGACGGCGCCGAGCCCGGGCACGTCGACCGCGAAATCCATCCGCCGAAGATGGTGCTCGAGGCGTTCTCGGGGCGACCGCGCGGAGAAATCGTCGGCCAGCTCCGCACCGCGCTTGAGAACCCGATGCCCAAGGTCCGCCGGTTCGCGCTGCGCGTGCTGTTTGCGCTGTTCGCAGACGGGGCGGCCGACCAGCTGATCACGTCGCTGGACGATGAGGATGTGGAGGTCAAGCGCCTCGCCATCCGCATCCTGGGCAAGCTGCGCGACAAGCGCGTCATCGACCCGCTGGTGGCGCTCGTGCAGAAAGAGGGCGGCGAGCACGTAGAAGAGGCCGTCTGGAATACCTTGAAGGTGCTGACCGACCTGCGCGAGTTCGAACAGCTCCGGGCGCGCGTCGCCAAGGAACGGGCAGGGACGCGCCCCAGCGTCCGCAAGGTACGGTCGCTCCGCGACGTGTCTCCGGACTGGTGGCGTGAGCAGGATTAGGCCAGGCTAGACTCCCGGCAGCCATTTCCAATGGAACCCCTGGTTGTGCTGGTGACCGCCAGCAGCTCCGACGAGGCCGCCCGGCTGGCGCGTGCTTTGGTCGACGAGAAGCTCGCCGCCTGTGTGAACATCATCGAGGGGCTGCGCTCAATTTATCGCTGGCAGGGACAGCTCGAAGACACCGCGGAGGTGCTCCTCGTCATCAAGACAGGCCGCCACCTGTTGAACGCGCTTGTGGAACGCGTCGGCACGCTGCACTCTTACATCGTGCCCGAAGTCATCGCGCTCCCGATCACCGGCGGCTCCGGGCCCTACCTGGAGTGGCTGGCGGGAGAGCTCCGCGTCCAGGCGGGCACCGACGCGGGATGAAGGTTCTGCTCACCAACGACGACGGCATCCATTCGCCCGGTTTGCGCGCGCTCGCCGAGGCCTTCGGCCCTCACCATGAGACGACCGTGGTCGCACCCGAACATCAGCGCAGCGCAACCGGACACGCGATCACGCTGCACAAACCGCTGCGCGCCCGGCCATCCTTGACCTTCGCCAAGGGGATTACGGCCTGGGCGACCAACGGCACCCCTGCGGACTGTGTGGTGCTGGGCGTCCGCGAACTCCTCGGAAGCCGCCCGGACATCGTCGTCTCGGGCATCAACGTGGGTCCAAATCTCGGGCTCGATCTCACCTACTCGGGAACCGTCTCCGCTGCCCTCGAGGGCGCGATCCTCGGCATTCCTAGCATCGCGATCTCGGTCGCGTCGTTTACCGACGTGCGCTTTGAGGTGGCCGCGCCCTTTGCCGAGCGGCTCGCCAGGCTCGTCACGGAGCGCGGATTGTCCGGCGATACGGTCTTCAATGTCAACGTCCCGAACCTGGCTGCCGATGCGATGAAGGGCGTTGCCATTACGCGGCAGAGCTGGCGGCGCTACCTCTCGCGCTTGGAGAAGCGCACCGACCCCCGCGGGCACGCGTACTACTGGCTGACGGGCGAGCGCGAGCCCGCGAATGACGACGAAGGGACCGACGGCTGGGCCGTGGCGGCCGGCCGCATTTCCGTGACGCCCATCCATCTCAACATGACCGATGACGGGCTGCTGCGGGAGCTCGCCACCTGGAGTCTCACCGTCACGTGATCGGATAGCACGTCTACGCCGGCCTTCGCGCGGGCAGGAGATCACGCAGACACGGAGAATTCGGCGCACGGCGTTGTAGCAGGCGTCGTCGCAGCGATTCATCCTTTCGCCGGAGCAGCGATGATCCACTTTCACGGCGTCGGCAAGCGGTATGTGACCGGCGTTGTGGCCCTCGAAAACGTCACGCTTCGCATCGAGCCCGGGGAGTTCGCATTCCTCGTCGGTCCCACCGGAAGCGGAAAATCCACCGTTCTCAAGCTCATCCAGCGTATCGAGTGCCCGACGGCGGGGCAGGTCGTCGTCGACGGCGTCGATCTCGGTGGGCTGCCGGCCGGGCGCGTGCCTGATCTGCGCCGGCGGTTGGGCGTCGTCTTTCAGGAGTTCCGGCTCCTGGCCGACAGAACTGTCGCGGAGAACGTGGCGTTTCCCCTTCGCGTCACCGGCGTGCCCTCGATGGAGGTCGCTCCGCGCGTGCAGTGGGCGCTGGAGGTCGTCGGGCTCGCCGACCGCAGTGGGGATTTGCCGGCCCGGCTGTCGGGCGGCGAACAGCAGCGGGTAGGGGTGGCGCGGGCAATCGTGAACCGTCCGCACATCGTGCTGGCCGACGAGCCCACGGGCAATCTGGATCCGGCGGCCGCCTGGGAGATCATGCAGCTCCTGAGCACCGTCAACCGGCGCGGAACGACCGTGGTCGTCACCACGCACAATCCCATGATGGTCGATATCCTCCGACGCCGTGTCATCGCGCTGAAGGCGGGCCGCGTGGTTCGAGATGAGCATCGGGGCCTCTACGAGATCGCGCGCTGAGCCCGTGCCCATCGCGCGGCGCCGCCGGGATTCCTCCGGCGCGGGCAAAGCTATGCTCCGCGAGGCGGTCGGCGGGCTGCGCCGCAACGCGCTCATGGCGGCGGTGGCCACGAGCACGATCATCATTGCGCTCGCGGTGGCCGGGGGCGGCGTCATCGCGTCGGCCAACCTGGTGCATCTGGCCGCGATTCTCGAGGGGCAGGTGGAGGTGGTCGGGTTCTTGCGCGACGGTCTCTCCGCGGCCCGGCAGCAGCGCATCCTTGCAACCACCAGAATCTTGCCATCGGTGCATAGCGCCGCGATCGTTGAGCGCGGCGCCGCTTTGCGAAGGCTGCAGCGTACGTTCGGGGCGCTGGCGACCACCAGCGACCTGCTCGGAACCAACCCGCTTCCGGATTCAATCGAGGTGCGTGTCGCCGATGCCGCTCAGATCCGAGAGGGGGCGGAGGCGTTGAGGCGGGGTCCGGGCGTCGACGAAGTCGTATTCGGCGCACCGGTGGTGGACCGGCTGGTGGCGCTCACGCGGGCGGTGCGCGTTACCGGTGCGGCGCTCGCCGCGCTGCTCGCAGCCGCGGCGCTCGTGATCATCATGAACACGATCCGGCTGACGGTCGCGTCCCGTCGCCAGGAGATCGAGATCATGACCCTGGTAGGCGCCACGCCTGGATTCGTCCGGGGGCCGTTCCTGGTCGAGGGTGTCCTGCAGGGCGCCGCGGCGGCGCTGGTGACGACCGGTCTGCTGGCTGCAGGGTATGTCATGCTCGCCGGCCGTGCCGCGGCGTCACTCCCGTTCGTCCCACTGCTTCCTCCGGCCGATGTGGTGCCGACCGCGGTGCTCACGGTCTGGATCCTCGGCATCATGGTGGGCCTCTGCGCCAGCGCCGTCGGATTGCGGCGGTATCTGCGCGCGTGACCAGGCTCGCCCGGATGCGCCGGCTCCTGGCCATCCTCCTCGTGGCGGCGTGTGCCGCGGCGGCGGCACCGCCGGCGGACGCGGCGTCGGGGACGCTTCCGGAAAAACAAGAGCAATTGCGCCGCGTGCAGCGCCGCCTCGAAGAGGAACGGCAGCGGCTGCGACAGACGCGCCGGCGCGAGCGCCGCACGTCCGACGAGGTCCAGCGATTGGATCGGCGCCGCGAGGTGACGGAAGATCGGCTGGCGCGTCTGACCACTGAGCTTCGCCGCGCGCGGATGCGCGCCGAGGGCGCGGCCTCCGCCCTGGCGCGGGCCGAGATGGCCCTGGCCCGCCGTCGGACGCTGCTGGCGGGACGCCTGGTCGATCTGCATCGGTATGGGCGCGCCGGATATCTCGATGTCGTCCTCGGCGCCGCCACGTTCCCGGAATTCGTCACACGTGCGCGCCTGGTCGGCGCGATCATCCGCGCGGATGGCCGGCTTATTCGCGCCTACACCACCGATCGAGACCGGACCACGGCGCTGCGCGAAGCGCTGGACGTCGAGCAGGCCCGCCTGCGGGCCCTGCTCGGCGAAACGGAGGAACAGCACACGCAGCTGGCGGAAGAGGTGACCGCCAAGCGGAAGGCGCTGAGCGGAATCGTCAACGAGCGTACCGCGGCCGAGCGCGCCGTCCGCGATCTCGAGGAAGACTCGACTGAGCTCGAAGCGCTGATCCAGCGGCTGCAGTCGCGATCCGGCGCGGGATTGGGACGATCACTGGCGGCATTCATCTGGCCGCTCCGGGGGATCGTGACCTCACGGTTCGGCTTCCGGCGCCATCCGATCTTCCGCATCCGCCAGTTCCATCAGGGTCTGGATATCGCCGCGGCTCAGGGAAGCCCTGTACGCGCCGCGTTTGCGGGGGTCGTGCTCTTCGCGGGCTGGTACGGGGGGTACGGCAAACTCGTGATCATCGACCACGGACAGGGTACCAGCACTCTCTACGGCCATCTCTCCGCGATCCTGGCCTCGCCCGGCCAGCAGGTCCCGCAGGGCCATCTGGTCGGACGCGTCGGCAGCACAGGCTACAGCACCGGTCCGCACCTGCATTTCGAGGTCCGGCAGAACGGCAAGCCCGTCGACCCCACCCGGTGAGTGCTGCGCGTGCTTGTTCCCCGCCCGCAGCCAGAGTAAGCTACAGCATGCAGTAGTCTTCGGCCCATGGCCATTCATGAGTGGACTGGGAGGCGATGTCTCGTGTTGACGCGCGTCCGGCCGATAAGCGTACTCCTGGTGGCGGCGCTTGCCGCCGGCGTGTTTCTGGTCGGGTTTGGTGCCGGCCATCGCAGCGCCGCCGCGCGGTCCGCGGATGATCAGGGATTCAGCCTGCTGCGGGAGGTATTGAACCTCGCGCGGCGAGAGTATCTCAATCCCGCGCCGGAGGCGTCCAAACTCTTCGATGGCGCCGCGCGTGGCATGCTGGATGCGCTGGGCGATCCCTACACGCGGTACATGGACCCGCCCGTCTACAAAGAGTTCTCCCAGGGCGTCAAGGGCTTCTTCTTCGGCATCGGGATCTTCATCGACATTCGCGACGGCCAGTTGATCGTCGTGCAGCCGATCGAAGGGACGCCGGCCCACCGCGCAGGGTTGCGCGCGGGTGACCGCATCAGGCTCATCAACAGTGTGCCGACGGAGGGGATGGCACTGCAGGAGGCCGTCACGCGCATTCGCGGTCCGGCAGGGAGCAAAGTGAAGCTTCGGATCGCGAGGCCGGGCCAGAACGTAGACATCGAGATCACCCGCGCCCGCATCCAGGTCGTCTCGGTGCAGGGGCCGTCGTCTCTCGATGAGGCGACGCGGCGCACGCTTGCCGGCGACCGGTTGGGCTACATGAAGATTCAGGCATTCAACGACGATACGCCTCGGGAGGTCGCGGCCGAGCTGGATCGCATATCGAAAGACCGCGACCGCGGGCTCATCATCGATCTGCGCAACAACGGCGGCGGCCTGCTGCACGAAGCGTTGGAGATCGCCTCGCGCTTTGTGCCCCATGGCCGGCCGGTGCTGCACCGCGTCGGTCGCGATGGCCGCCGCACAACCGAACGGTCCGGCGGCGGGGTTAAGCTTGGCCTGCCGATCGTGATCCTCGTGAACGAGTACAGCGCCAGCGCGTCGGAGATCCTCGCCGGAGCGCTGCATGATTCAGCCGATGGGACGGTCGTCGGGATCAAGACCTTCGGGAAGGGCGTCATTCAATCGATCTTCCCTCTCAGCAGCGGCGGGGCCGCGGCCGTCACCACGGAAAAGTACCTGACGCCGGCCGAGCGCGACATCCACGGGGTCGGGATCACGCCCGACGTCGTGGCCGGGGAGCGTCTGGAGGGAAAGGCCGAAGCGGACGTCACGCGCATCCAGGCCGAGCAATTGAAGCGCGCGATTGAGGTCCTCAAGCAGCGCATTGCGCAGAAGCGATAGCCAACGCGGTCCTCACGCATGAGCCGCCGCCGTAAGGGATCGCGTCTGGCGGGTATCGCCGTTCTGGCGGCCGTCGCCGGTGCCGTCGCCGCTGGTGCAGCAGGGGTCTGGCTCGCACAGGGTACTCGGCCCGCGCCGAAGGCGATTGTGCTAGGCCCGACGCGTGAGTCCAGGGCGCCCGAGCCACCCGTTGCGCCCGCCCCTCCACCCGTTGCCTCGCCCGAGCCATCGCCGCGGTCCGCGCCCTCGCCGCGTCAGGCAGACCCCGGGATGCGGCCACCGATCTCGCCGCCGTTTCGTGCGGCAATCATTTTCGATGACGGAGGCGGCAGCCTCGACGGCGTGGAAGAGATTATCACCATCGGACGGCCTGTCGCGGTGGCGGTCCTGCCGGGTCTCGCCTACTCCGGCGATGTGGCCCGTTGGGCGCGGGCGGCCGGGCTGGACGTCTTGCTCCACCTGCCGGTCGAGTCCGCGGACGACCGGGCGCTTGGGCCTGGAGGCGTGACCGTGGCGATGAACGATGCCGAGATTCACGCCGTCGTGCGCTCCGGCCTCGCGTCCGTACCGGGTGCCGTCGGCGTCAACAATCACATGGGGTCGAAAGGCACCGCCGACAGGCGGGTCATGCGCGCCATCATCGAAGTCGTGCGTGAGGCCGGGCTGTACTTCATCGACAGCCGCACCACCGCGGAGACGGTGGCGGAGTCCGTGGCGGTCGATCTCGGGGTGCCCACCGCGGCACGCGCCGTGTTTCTCGACAACCAGAACGAGGACGACGCCATCCGTCAGCAGGTGCGTCGGCTGATCGCCCTGGCCCGGGAGCGAGGCAGCGCAATCGCGATCGGCCATGTCGGCCGCCGGACGGCGGGCGTGCTGGCGAGCATGCTCGACGAATTCGAGCGCGCGGGAGTGGTGCTCGTGCCGCCCTCGATGCTGGTCAGGTAATGCGGAGCGGGCCCGTTTGGCCCGCTCGTTGAGTGCAGGTCCACGAGTGCAGATCCACCATCTCGGCACAGGAGGGACGCGATGAGCGCGCAGGCCCTGGTGATGGCGCCGAAGGAGGATCCCTGGGACGCGGCGCTGCGGCAGTTCGATCGCGCCGCGGATCACCTGCCCCTCAAGCGCGGGATCCGGGAGTTCCTGGCGTATCCCAAGCGCGAGCTGACCGTGCACTTCCCGGTAAAAATGGACGACGAGTCGGTGCGCATCTTTACCGGGTATCGGGTGCACCACAGCACGGTGCTGGGGCCCACGAAGGGCGGCATTCGCTACCATCATGATGTCGGCCTCAACGAAGTCCGCGCGCTCGCCATGCTGATGTCCTGGAAGTGCGCGGTCGTCGGCCTTCCCTACGGCGGCGCGAAAGGCGGCGTCGTCGTAAATCCAAAAGAGCTCTCGCTCAACGAGCTGGAGCACCTCACGCGCCGGTACGCGACCGAGATTTCGATCATGATGAGCCCCGAGGGCGACATCCCGGCACCCGACGTCGGGACGAATCCTCAAGTCATGGCGTGGATCATGGATACGTACAGCATGCACCGAGGGTATTCCACACCGTCGGTGGTGACCGGAAAACCGGTCGCCATTGGCGGATCGCAGGGACGCGTGGAGGCCACCGGCCGCGGGGTGGCGATTGTGACGCGCGAGGCGGCGCAGCACATGGGGATGAAACTGGCTGGCGCCACGGTCGCGATTCAGGGCTTCGGCAACGTCGGCACGGTAGCCGCGGTGCTTCTGGCGCAACTGGGGTGCACGATCATTGCCGTGAGTGATACCAGCGGCGGCGTCGTCAACACACGAGGGCTCGATGCGGCCCGCCTCGTTGAGCACAAGAACCGGACCGGTTCGGTGGCGGGGTTCCCCGGCGCGGACCCGACGACCAACGCGGCGCTGCTTGAACTCCCCTGCGACATCCTGGTTCCCAGCGCCCTCGAAGGTCAGATCACCGAGGAGAACGCCTCACGCCTGAAGACGCGGCTCATCGTCGAAGGGGCCAATGGACCGGTGACGCCCGGCGCCGATGACATACTGGCCGAGCGCAAGATCACCGTCATCCCCGATATCCTGGCGAACGCGGGCGGGGTGATTGTGTCGTACTTCGAATGGGTGCAGGGTCTACAGCAGTTCTTCTGGACCGAAGAAGAAGTGAACGCCAACCTGGAACGCATCATGGTCCGCAGCTTCGGCCAGGTCATCGGGGTGGCGGAGGGGCGGCGCGTCGCGTGGCGGACGGCGGCGCTCATTCGCGCGATCGATCGTGTGGCCGGCGCCCTCTACATCCGCGGCATCTACCCGTAGTCCCCGAAGCCTCACATGCTGCGTCGGGTTTTCCTCGCGCTCTCGGAAAACCCGAGGGCGCGTGCGTTCGCGACGCAGCACCCGGTGGGCCGCCGGGTCTCCAGGCGGTTCGTCGCCGGTGAGACGCTGGAGGACGCCCTGGTCGCCGTCGATCGACTCATGGCGGCGGGGTTTCTCACCTCAGTGAATTTCCTGGGAGAGAAGACCACGACGCCGGAGGAAGCGACCGCGGCCGCGGCGGCTTACCAGGAGATTCTGAGGCGCCTGGGGGGACGGCCGGGAGACTGCTACGTCTCGGTCAAGCTCACGCAACTGGGCCTGGACTTGGGCGTAGAGCTCGCCCGCTCACACCTCAGGCGAATCCTCGAACAGGCCAAGACGACCGGGACGTTCATCCGCGTCGACATGGAGCACTCGTCGTACGTGGACGCGACCCTGTCCATCCTGGAGGGGTGCCGGCGCGAGGGATACGACCGGCTCGGCGGGGTCATCCAGGCGTATCTGTATCGCAGTGCCGAGGACCTGGAGCGCCTGCTGCGCCTGGGCATCCCCGTCCGCCTGGTCAAGGGTGCCTACGCGGAGCCGGCTACCATCGCCTATCCGCGCAAGCGCGACGTAGACGCAAACTACCTTCGGCTGCTCCAGCGCCTGCTGCGAGATCCGGAGTACCACGCCGTTGCCACGCACGACGAGCGCCTCATCGACGCCGCGATAGCGCAGACCCGGCAGGACCAGCGGTCGCCGGACACGTTCGAGTTCCAGATGATCTACGGCGTCCGCCGTGACGTGGCGGAGCGGCTGCGCGCGGCCGGCTGTCGGATGCGGATCTACGTGCCCTACGGGTCTCAGTGGTATCCGTATTTCATGCGGCGGCTCGCGGAGCGCCCTGCCAACATCGGCTTCGTGCTCCGCAACCTGCTGCGTGGCTAAGCCTGGCAGCAGGAAGTCCTGACCTCCTGGCGAAACCGAGACGACGTCAATCTCACTATGATGGAGGCGAGATGAGTATGAAGCCAATGAAGGTAGTGATGGTCGCGGTCGCTGTCCTGGCGATCGCGGCGATGCTGCTCCCGGCGCAGGCGCCCGTGGGCGCGGCTGCGATGCAGAAGATCAAAGTCGCCACCCAGGGCCCGCTGTCCGGAGGGCAGGCTGTCCTGGGAGAGGGGCTCAAGAACGGCACCCAGCTGGCGGTCGCGCAGCTCGGTGGACCGATCAAGAAGCTCGGGTTCGATCTTGAAGTCGTGCCCTTTGACGACCAGGCCAAGCCGGACGTCGGTGTGGCCAATGCGAAGAACCTCGTCACCGATCCGGACATCCTGATGGTGATCGGACACCTGAACTCCGGCGTCGCGATCCCCTCGTCCGAGGTCTACAAAGATAGCAACCTGGCGATGATCTCTCCCGCGAATACGAACCCGGTCATCACCGACCGCAAGCTCAAGAACGTCTTCCGGGTCGTGGGCCGCGACGACGTTCAGGGCGTCGTGGGCGCGGAGTTCGCGGCCAAGGACCTGAAGGTCAAGAGCGTCTACATCCTGCACGACAAGACGGCCTACGGCCAGGGCGTTGCCGAGTTCTTCAAGCAGCACGCGCCCAAGATGAAGATGAATGTTGTTGGCTTTGAGGGCACAGAGGAGAAGGCCAACTTTGATCCTATCGTCACACCGATCAAGGCGCGCAACCCCGACCTGGTGTACTTCGGCGGGATCTACGACCAGGCCGGTGTCTTCTTCAAGCAGGCGCGCGCCAAGGGCGTCAAATCGAAGTTCCTCGGGCCCGATGGGATGGACTCCACCGACCTCCCGAAGATCGCCGGACAGGCCATCGTCGGGATGCACTACACGACGGTTGCCGGCCCGGTGTCGGTCTACCCGAAGGCGGCCAAGTTCGCCAGGGACTACAAGGCGAAGTTCGGAAAGGACCCCGAGCCGTTTGCGGCTCAGGCGTACGACGCCACGGCCATCGGGCTGAAGGCTCTCGAGCGCGCGATCAAGGCCGCCGGTGGAAAGAAGCCCTCCCGCGAGCAGGTCACCGCGGAAGTGGCCAAGACCAAGGGGTTCCCGGGGCTGACCGGCAGTTTCACCTTTGACTCCAAGGGCGACCCAGTTCCGGCGACGTATTTCGTCATCCGCATTCTCTCGGCCGACCCGGCGAAGTGGGGCGACAACTCGCTGGTCAAGAAGCTCAACATCTCCCCGCCGGAAGCCAAGAAGATGCAGTAGAGCGTCTGGGTCTCGGTCGGACTCAGGGGGGCCGGCGCCGCCGGCCCCTTGTATTTTCGGAAGATGGGATGAACCCAATCGCTCGGCACGCTCGCCCTAATGATGTCAGGATGCCCTTTTGGCCGCGTACGAAGGGCCGGGCCGCCGGGGCGGTGAATAGACGGACCCATGGAATGGGACATCCTGATCGGCATCTTCCCCACTGTGGTTGTCGACGGCATCGTACTCGGCTTCGTGTACGCGCTCATCGCCCTGGGCTACACGATGGTCTACGGCGTCCTGCAGATGATCAACTTCGCCCACAGCGAGATCTTCGTCATGGGCGCGTTCGTGGGCGCCGAGATCCTGCTCGTGCTGCAGGCGAACAACGCGTTGACCTCGGTGCATCCGCTTATCCTGCTCACCGTGATCGTGCTGGCGGCCATGCTCGTCAGCGGACTTCTGGCGGTGGCGGTGGAACGCATCGCCTACCGCCCCCTGCGGGGAGCCCCTCGGCTCGTGCCGTTGATCTCGGCGATCGGTGTCTCGTTCTTTCTGCAAGACGCGATCCGGCTCACGGAGAGCGTGTGGCGCAACGCGTTTTTCCTGACGTACCCTACGATTGAGTTCTTCGATGTGCGTCTGACGCTAGTCGGCGAAACCGACATCTCGGTGAAGTCGATTTTGGCAATAGCGGCGGCCGTGCTCATGTTGGTCGCGCTGACCCTATTCGTGAACCGCACGAAGCTGGGGAAGGCGATCCGCGCCGTGGCCGAGGATCAGGCGACCGCCGGCCTGATGGGGATCAACGTGAACCAGATGATCTCGCTTACGTTTCTCATCGGCGGCGCGATGGGGGGTGCGGCCGGCGCGCTCTTCGGGCTGCAGTTCGGCACCATCAACCCCTACACCGGCTTCATCCCCGGCATCAAGGCGTTCACGGCGGCCGTACTGGGGGGTATTGGCAATATCCCGGGCGCGATGTTGGGCGGCTTGGTGCTGGGCATGCTGGAAACGTTTGCGGCGTCCTATATGTCGCTGCTGACCGGCGGCGCCTTTGGCGCCGAATACAAGGACATCTTTGCCTTCGGCGTCCTGATCCTGATCCTGATGTTCCGGCCCAGGGGGCTGTTGGGCGAGGTGGTGCGTGAGAAGGTTTAGCGGCGTCCTCGTCGCCGCCTACATCCTGGGCACGTCGTACCTGGTGGCGAGCCTCCCGAGGTCACTGGCGGTCTTCCTCCTCTTCATGGGGTCGATCGGGGTGATGTACTACGTCAAGCTGCCGGCCTGGTACCGGGGGATTCTGCTCGCGGTAACGCTCGGTATCCTGATGCCCTACCTGGGTACGCACAACACCTTCTATCTCGAGGTGGCGACGCAGATAGGGATCTTCGTGGCGCTCGCGCTGGGCCTGAACATCGTGGTCGGCATCGCCGGTTTGCTCGACCTTGGGTACGTTGCATTCTACGCGGTGGGCGCGTACACGTGGGCGATCGTCGGGTCCCCGCAGGCGCTCAAGATCTGGGAGAACGCGACGGCCATCTTCCCCCTCGCCGGCTGGTGGTTCTACGTATTCCTCCTGGTCGCGGTGGCCACGGCCGCGTTGACCGGCGTCCTGCTGGGCCTTCCGGTGCTGCGCGTGCGCGGTGACTATCTCGCGATCGTCACGCTGGGGTTTGGTGAAGTCGTCCGGGTGCTGGCCAACAATCTCGATAAGCCGATCAACTTTACCAACGGCCCGATCGGCATCACGCCGGTGGGCCGTCCACCGCTGTTCTTCGCGCCGATCCTCCAGAAGCTGGGCATGACCGCGACCCCCGCGGCACTCTACCCCGTGTATTTCTATTTCCTGGTCCTGCTCGTCGTCGGGATTGTGATACTCGTCACGCAGCGCTTCAAGGACTCGCATATCGGCCGGGCCTGGGAGGCCATCCGGGAGGATGAGGCGGCCGCGGTCGCGATGGGAATCCCGCTCGTCCGCAGCAAGCTGCTCGCCTTCGCCGCGGGCGCGTCGTTCGCGGGCGCGATGGGGGTGCTGTTCGCCAGCAAGCAGGTGTTCATCAACCCCGAAAGCTTCACATTTCTGGAGTCGATCGGCGTGTTGTCGATGGTCATCCTGGGCGGAGTGGGCAGCATCCCCGGAGCCATTCTCGGTGCGAGCCTGGTCACGGTCCTGAATTTACAGATTCTCAAGCAACTCTCGCTGACCCTCAACTCATGGAAGTCGGCCGGGGTCACGATCCTCGGATATAACCTGGCGAACCTCCCGACGCAGCTGGAACCGGCCAAGTACGAGCGCATGGTGTTTGGCATCATTCTGATTCTCATGATGATCTTTCGGTCGCAGGGCATTCTGCCATCCCGGCGGCGGGAGCGAGAGTTGAAAGAAGCCAAAGCGATCGCAGCGGAGGAACCGGTCACGGCCGCCGAGGGCACCTAGCATGGCGCTTTTCGAAGCCGCGGGGGTCACGAAGCGATTCGGAGGACTGGTCGCGGTCAACCGCGTCGATTTCTCCCTCGACGAAGGGCTCATCGTCAGCATCATCGGCCCCAACGGCGCGGGGAAGACGACCCTCTTCAACGTCTTCACCGGGATCTACGGGCCGGAAGAGGGCCAGGTCTCTTTCGGCGGCCGGGGGCTGGTGGGTCTGCGATCCGATCAGATCACGGCGCTGGGGATGTGCCGTACGTTTCAGAACATCAGGCTGTTCGGCAACATGACCGTCATCGAGAACGTCCTCGTGGGGATGCACAGCCGTCTGCCGCTGGGCGCATGGGACGTCCTGCTGCGCACGCCCAGGTTTCATGCGGTCGAGTCAGACGCGCTGCAGCGCGGGGGCGCGCTCCTCGATCTCGTCGGCCTGAGGGGACATGAGAACGAACTGGCAAAGAACCTGGCCTACGGCGACCAGAGGCGCCTGGAGATCGCGCGCGCCCTGGCGAGCCGGCCCAAGCTGTTGCTGCTCGATGAGCCGACCGCGGGGATGTCGCCCACGGAGGCGGTGAGCCTGATGGTGTTTCTTCGCCGGCTCCGCGCCGATCTGGGGCTCACCATCCTGCTGATCGAGCACAACATGCGCGTCGTGATGGGCATCTCCGACCGCGTCACCGTCCTCGATTACGGCGTCAAGATCGCCGAGGGCCCCCCCGCCCAGGTCCAGAACGATCCCAAGGTCATCGAGGCGTACCTCGGCAGCGGTACCGCCGCCGCCGCGGTCGGCTAGCGCACAGTGGCGCTGCTCACCGTCGAGGACCTCCACGTCTACTACGGGCACATTCATGCGCTCAAAGGCGTGTCGATCTCGGTGGACGAGCGCGAGATCGTGGCCATGCTGGGAAGCAACGGCGCGGGCAAGACGACGACGCTGCGCACGATCTCCGGTCTACACCGCGGGCGGGAGGGGACGATCCGCCTGGGCGGCGAGCGCATCGATCATCGCCAGGCGCACGAGATCGTCGGGCTGGGGGTCGGACACGCGCCCGAGGGGCGAAGGATCTTCGGCCGGCTGAGTGTCCGCGAGAATCTCGAGATGGGCGCATTCAGGCGCAGCGATACCGCCGGTATCAATGACGACATGGAGCGGGTGCTGCAGTTGTTTCCCCGTCTGCGCGAGCGCCTGACGCAGGTGGCCGGGACGCTCTCGGGCGGGGAGCAGCAGATGCTGGCGATCGGTCGGGCGCTCATGACGCGGCCGCGGGTGCTGCTGCTCGACGAGCCGTCCATGGGGCTGGCCCCGGTGCTCGTGGAGTCGATCTTCCGGACGGTCCGCGACATCAATGCGGCGGGGACGACCGTGCTCCTCGTGGAGCAGAACGCGTTCATGGCGCTGGGTGTAGCCAATCGCGCCTACGTGCTCCAGACCGGCGAGATCATCCTTCAAGGACCCGCGGCTGAATTGCGAGAGAATCCCGAAGTAAAGAAGGCGTATCTGGGCGGCTAGCCGCCTTCGTCGCCGTCCCTCGGCAGCGTGAACGTGAACGTGGCGCCGACCCCCGGCTTGCTCGCGACCCGAATTCGGCCGCCGTGGGCCTCCACGATGTGCTTGGTAATGGCCAGCCCAAGGCCGCTGCCGCCGGGAGTCGCGCGGGCGCGATCAGCCTTGTAGAAGCGCTCGAAGACGTACGGCAGGTCTTTCTCCGCGATGCCGGGACCCGAGTCGGCGACGGAGACCTCGACCTCGCCGTTGAGCATCCGCCAGGCCACGGCGATCCTGCCGCCGTCGGGGGTGAACTTGATCGCGTTGTCCAGCAGGTTGGTCAATACCTGGGCCAGGCGGTCGCGGTCGGCGAGGGCCACCGCCTCGGATGGACCCACGACCACCTGCAGGTCGCGAGGGCCGGCGAGAGGGCGCATGTTGACGACGGTCTCGACGACGAGATCGCCGACATCGACGTGACCCAGGTCGAGGCTGACACGCTTGTCTTCCAATCGGGAGAGGTCGAGCAGATCGTCGACGAGCTTCACCAGGCGATTGGACTCTTTGTCGATAATGCCGAGAAAGTGCCGGGCCGTGGCCTCATCGTGCATGGCGCCGCCCAACAGCGTCTCCGCAAATCCCTTGATGGAGGTCAACGGCGTACGCAGTTCGTGTGACACGTTGGCGGTCAGCTCGCGGCGCAGACGCTCCATGTGGCGGAATTCTGTGACGTCGCGCAGCACCGCCACCGCGCCGACCGGACCGCCGCCGTTGCCGGCGATTGGGGCGCAGTGGACCTCGACGATCCGGTCGCCGACCTCGGCCGGCGGCAGTTCTTCGGCGCTGACCCGGCTGGATGTCGCGGCCTCGGCCAACAGCGTCCGCAGGCGTCCGTCTGGTGCCGGTCCCGAGGAGGCGTTGTGGCCGAGGAGCTCGGTCGCGGCGCGATTTATCAGGATGATGCTCCCGCCGTGGTCGGTCGCAATGACGCCGTCGACCATCCCGGACACCACGGTCTCGAGCTTGGTCCGTTCGGCCGACAGGGTGGCGATCGTTCCGGTGAGCCGCTCGGCCATGAGGTTGAACATCACTCCCAGCCGGCCGATCTCATCGGTCCCGCGCGGCCGCACGGCGCGACTGAGATCGCCCGCGCTCATCTGCGAGGCCACCTGCGTGAGCTCGTCGATCGGCTCGACGAGACCGCGTGCCAGGCGGCCCCCCACGATCCACGCGGCCAGCAGCCCGATCGCCAGCCCAATGCCCAGCTGAGGAATCATCCGCCGCAGCTGGATCCAGATCCAGCCCGTGGGAATTGAGACATGCACCGCGGCGACCGGCTTTCCGTCGACGACAATGGGCGCCGCGGCAAAGATCCGGGCCTGCCCGCTGGTGGCGTCCTCTCCCACCGACTCTCCGGGCAGGCCTTCGATGATTGCGCGGCGCAGCTCCGGGGGCGCGGCGTCGCCCAGCGCCAGGATTCCCTCGGCCTCCAGCACCCGCAGCGCATCCGTGCGCCAGCGAAACTCGCGGGTCATGCGTTCGAGACGCGCGGGAGCGGTGTCATCCTCGCGGGCGTACTCTTCCAGCATGCGACCGATCAGGCGCGACTGCATCAGGATCATCGAGCGATAGGTCTCCATGTACTCGGCCTGCAGCCGCCAGGTGACGTAGATCGCCACGGGCACCAGACAGACCAGCACCAGCAGGAGATAGGAGACCGTGAGCCGCATTCGGATCGACGGATTTCTCATGCCTGCAGCCTCCTGCGTCCCGAGTCGCCGTCCCGCAGCTTGTATCCCACGCCGCGGACGGTCACGATATAGGTCGGTTTCGATGGATCGTCCTCGATCTTCTCCCGGAGGCGGCTCACGTGCATGTCCACGGTGCGCGTGCTGCCGGAGAAGTCGTATCCCCACAGGTGCTCGAGGAGAAAGTCCCTGGTAAAGACGCGGTTGGGATGGCGCATCAACAGCCGCAGCAGCTCGAACTCGCGCGCCGTCAACTCGATCTTGCGGCTTTGCAGCGTGACCTCGCGGGTCAACGGGTCCAGACGCAGGGATCCGATCTGCACGGGCTCGGCATTCGAGGACGCGACCTCGCGCACGCGGCGCCGCAGCACGGCCCGCACCCGCGCGATCAACTCCCGCGGACTGAACGGTTTCGTCACGTAGTCATCGGCGCCGATCTCGAGACCCACAACCCGCTCGAGCTCCCCGCTCTTGGCGGTCAGCATGATGATCGGCACCGTGGTCTCGCGCCTGAGCTGGCCGCAGACTTCCAGGCCATCGGCGCCCGGCAGCATGATGTCGAGCACGATCAGGTCGGGGTGGTCGGCCCGCGCCTTGACCAGCGCCGCCTCGCCGTCGCCCGCGATGATGACGTCGTAGCCCTCCTGCACGAGATTGTAGCGCACGAGCTCCACGATGTGTGGTTCGTCGTCGACAACGAGGATGCGCTGCGCCATGCCGTTACATTGCCCCCCGGACTTCCCCGCCGATGTAGCCCGTGATACCGATGAGGGCCGCGCCGACCACGAGGAGGACCGCGGTCACGGCGCGACCGAGCAGCGGACGACGCCATCGGAGGAGAAAGCTCACGAGATACGCGACCGTCGACGCGTACGCGAAGACCGCGTGCACGCGATGGCGGGCGATGAACGCATCTCCGATGCCCTCGGCGACAAGCGGGCGGTAGTCGATGAAACCGGTCACGATGGCCACCACCGCGCCAAGCAATCCCAGCCCGATCAGGAACTGCGCCGCGCGCCCGTGAAACTGGTCGGCAGTGCCGAGGTAGAGGATGTCGAACAGGGCGCTGGTCAGCCACAGCGCAACGGGAAAATGCACCACGGGCGAGTGGAACAGAAAGGGCACCTGTCGCCTCCTCAATGCCCTACATGACCTTTCTGATGTGGCTGCCGAGCCAGGTGGCCCAGGCAATCAGGCCGGCCCCCAGCACGAGAAATATGCCCACGACCGCACGGTTGAGGTCGGGGCGGCGCCATCGTAACACAAAGCTTGCCAGGTAGGTGGCCACGCCCGCGTAAGCAAAGGTGGAATGGGGGCGGTGCTGGTCGACGAGTGCCTGGCCCACATCGGCCGCGACCAGCGCCGTATAGTCCACGAACCCCAGGATGACGGCGACAGCGGCACCCAGCAGGCCGATGCCGATGAGAAGTCGCGCGGCGCGGGCGTAAAAACGGTCTCGCGTGAACAGGTACACCACGTCGAACACAGCGCTGGTCAACAGCAGCGCGATCGGAAAATGCACGGCGAACGGATGATAGAGGAAGGGCACCGCCCGCCTCCTGTCGGCTCTCGCCGGTTCGGCGAATTTGCTTCGGTACCTCACCCAATGGTCCTGCTCCCGTGCGCGGGCACCGTCACGAGCACGTAACGATCACGTAACCCGGCCCCGGGCGGCCATCCAGAGCCCCGCAGGAGTCGCCGGCGCGCAGAGTCGAACCCTCATGACGTGATCCTCCCGGGTACGCAGACGGCACGGGCCATTCGAACTGCTCGAATTCGGCGAGGCCGGGAAGGTGATCGTGACCCTTGAGGGCTGAGACGGCAAACCCGCTGGCTTTCCTCGACGACGAACTCCGTGACCTGCGCGGAAAGGGCGTGTGGCGCTGGCCGCGCCTGCTGGAAGGTCCGCAGGAGCCGGTCGCCCGCTACGATGGTCGCGAGGTCATCAACCTGTGTTCGAACAACTATCTGGGATTGGCGACCCATCCCGCGCTGAAGGCCGCCGCGCTCCAGGCGATCGCCACCTATGGTGTGGGCTCGGGCGCGGTCCGCACGATCGCCGGCAACATGGCCATCCATCAGACCCTCGAGGCAGAGCTCGCCGCGTTCAAGCGCACCGAGGCGGCCCTGCTCTTTCAGTCGGGCTTTGCGGCCAATGCCGGGACCGTGGCGGCGCTGCTGAGCTCCGACGATGTGGTGGTCAGCGATGAATTGAACCACGCCAGCATCATCGATGGCTGCCGCCTCTCCGGTGCCCAGAAGAAGATCTTCCCGCACAAGGACGTGGGCGCCGCCCGCCGCATGCTCGCGGATTCCCGGGGGGCCCGCCGCGTGCTCCTGATCACCGACGGCGTGTTCAGCATGGACGGCGATATCGCGCCGCTGCCGGCCCTGGTGGAGGCCGCCGAGGAGCACGGCGCGCTGATGATGGTGGACGACGCGCACGCCAGCGGGGTGGTCGGGCGCGATGGTCGCGGGACCGTCGATCATTTCGGCGTGCACGGTCGCGTGCACATTCAGGTTGGGACGCTCTCGAAGGCGTTCGCCGGCCTTGGTGGGTACGTGGCGGGCAGCCGGTCGCTGGTCGATCTGTTGATGCACCGCGCCAGGCCGCTGCTGTTCTCCACGTCGCACCCTCCGTCGGTTGCAGCATCGGCCCTGGCCGGCGTGCGGCTGGTCGTGGAGCACCCGGAGCTCATCAGCCGCCTCTGGGACAACACTCGGCTGTTCAAAGAAGGCCTGCGGCGCCTGGGATTCGATACTGGGATGAGCGAGACGCCCATCACTCCCGTGATCGTCGGGGACGAAGCGCGCACGATAGCGCTGTCCGACAGACTCTTCGAGGAAGGTGTGTTTGCCGTGAGCATCGCGTTCCCAACCGTTCCGCGCGGCCGGGCGCGCGTACGGACCATTGTGACCGCGGCCCACACCGCGGCGCACCTGGAGCAGGCCCTTGAGGTTTTTGCGCGGGCCGGACGCGCCCTGGGAGTGATCTAACTGGCTGCACCGTCCAGGGCGTTCCAGCGTTTGCTCTCCCCTGACGAGGCCCGGGCTGCGTACGCGGCGGCGCTGCGGCCGGCCCCCCGGGGCCGCGAGTCGGTGGCTCTGCTGTCGGCGTTCGGCCGCGTCCTCGCGGCGGACGTCACCGCAACAACCGATCTGCCGCCGTTCGACCGCTCCGCGGTCGACGGATGGGTCGTGCGCGCCGCCGACACCGCGGGGGCGGCGTCGGAGAAGCCGGTGCGGCTGCGCCGCCTGGGGGAGGTTCGGATGGGCGCATCGGCCGATGTTGCCGTTACGCCCGGCGGCGCGGTGCGAATTCCCACCGGCGGGATGCTGCCGGAAGGCGCAGACGCCATCATCATGCAGGAACATGTGGATGCCGACGGCGCGGACATTCTCGCGCGTCGGGCCGTCCGGGTCGGCGAGAACGTCGTTGAACGCGGCGTGGACGTGCGGGCCGGTCAGGTGATCCTCGGGCGCGGCAGACGTCTGCGGGCCGCGGATCTCGGCATCCTCGCGGGGGTCGGGCTCGGTGACGTCGAGGTGGTCCTTCCGCCCCGCGTGGCGATCCTGGCAACCGGCGATGAGGTCGTGCCTGCCGGCGCGCGTCTGGAAGCCGGCCGCGTGCGCGATATGAATAGTCCGGCGCTGGCCGGCGCCGTGCTCGCTGCGGGCGGCGTTCCAACTCTTTTCGGAATCGTGCCAGACGAGCGCTCGGCGGTTGACGCCGCGCTGCGCCGGGCGCTGGCCGGCCACGAGATGGTGCTCGTCTCGGGCGGCTCGTCTGTCGGCGAGCGCGATGTGGTCGCCGACGCGATCGGCGCGCTGGGACCGCCTGGGACCATCGTGCACGGCATCGCTGTGCGCCCAGGGAAGCCCACGGTGCTTGCGGCGGCCGGAGACATCCCGGTGATCGGCCTTCCGGGCAATCCGGTGTCGGCGCTCGTGATCTTCGATCTCTTTGCGAGACCGGTGCTGGACGCATTCCTCGGGATCGATCCGGCGTCACGGCCCTGGGGGCTGGTGCGGGCGCGCCTGACCACTGCGCTGCCGGGAGCGGGGGCGAGGGAGGACTATCGTCGCGTCCGTCTGGAAGCACGCGCCGACGGGCTCTGGGCGTCTCCGCAGCCTGCGGGGTCGCAGATCCTGACGTCGCTTGCGCGTGCCGATGGCATCGTGGTCGTGCCCGCGTCGTCGACGGGCTACGGCGAGGGCGAAGACGTCGAGGTTCACCTGCTGTGAGTGTGCGCGCACGAAGGCGCCGGCTCACGCACGTAGACTCTTCTGGCCGCAGCCGCATGGTGGACGTGTCCGCGAAACCGCAGACGGCGCGTGCGGCGGTGGCCAGTGCTATCGTCAGGATGCGGCCCGAGACGGTGAGGTTGATTCAGGCCAATAGGATCGCCAAGGGCGATGTGCTCGCGGTCGCGCAGGTCGCCGGCGTGATGGCTGCCAAGCGCACGGCTGAGCTCATCCCGCTGTGCCATTCCTTGCCGCTCACCGATGTGCAGGTGCGGGTGACGCCCGATCGGAAGACGCCGGGCGTGTCCATCGAGGCCACCGCGAAGACCGTGGCTCAAACCGGCGTGGAGATGGAGGCATTGGTGGCGGCGGCTATCGCGGCGCTCGCGGTCTACGACATGTGCAAGGCCGTCGACCGGGGAATGACCATCGAGCGGGTGCGTCTGGTGCACAAGCGTGGCGGCCGCAGCGGCGTCTACAACCGACCCGGTGAAGACGTGTGAGCGGTGGTGCCCTCGACGGCGTACCGGTCACGATCCTGACGCTCTCGGATACCGTCGCAGCGGGCCGCGGCGAGGACCGGAGCGGCGATGCGATCGCTGAGGCACTCGTCAGCCAGGGGGCCACGATCGTTCGCAGGGACGTTCTGGCCGACGACCGGGAGGCCATCAGCGCTGCCCTGGCGCGCTACGCGGATCAGGACGGGGTGGCGCTCGTGCTCACAACCGGCGGGTCGGGTCTGGGGCCCCGCGATGTGACGCCCGAAGCCACGCTGGCCGTGGTGGATCGACTGGCACCGGGTCTGGTGGAGGCCGCCCGCGCGCGCACCCACGCGCGCACGCCGATGGCCATGCTCTCCCGGGCGGTCGCGGGCGTGAGGAAGCAGACGCTCATCATCAATCTCCCCGGCAGCCCGGGCGCCGTACGCGAGTGGCTGGAGATACTTCTCCCGGTGCTCCCGCACGCCGTTCGGGTCGTCCGAGGCACGAGCGGCCCGTGGGGCCATGATCACCGCCGAGAGGTTTCTCCTGGCGAGTGAGGACACAAGCCGGGTCTGGGTCCGGACCTGGCTCGTCGTGCTGCTGGCCGGCTGTCTGGTCATGCTTGCCGGTGCGCCTCTGCCGAACTTCCACAGCGATTCGGCGCTCTACGGGCGCATCGCCAAGAACATTGTGGCCTCCGGCGATTGGCTCACCCTGTGGCACCAGTCGGGCTGGATGGTGGACAAACCACCTCTGAGCATCTGGCTCATGGCCCTCTCCTTTCACCTGGGTGGGACGAGCGACGCCATGCTGAGGTTGTGGAACATCCTTGCCGCTCTCGCGCTCGTGATGGTCACCTATCGAATCGCCCGTCTGGGCGCGGGCGAAGAGGAGTCCTTGATTGCCGCCCTGATCATGGCGACCATGTTCCAGCCCTTCTACCTCAGCCTGGCTCCCCAGCAAGACGTCCCACTGGCGCTGTGTGTGGCTCTGGCATTCTACGCCTACCTCAGGTATCGGCAGGAAGGGCACACCATCCACGCGGCGCTCATGGGGTTGTGGGTTGCGCTGGCCGTGCTCACGAAAGGCGTTCTCAGCCTGGCCGCGGTCGTCACGATCGTGGTCGCCGACCTTCTGCTCGCGCGCGTGAGAAAGGACCGTGCCGGTGTGTGGCGTTGGTCGCAGATTGGCCTGGCGGCGGCGGTCTGCGTCGCGATCGCCGCACCCTGGTTTGTCGTCGGGGCGATGCGGCAGGGGATGTCGTTCATCAACACATTCTTCTTGATGGGCCCCCTTGGGCTTGGGCGCTTCTTTACTCCGAAGCAGGCGCCGCTCCCGTACTGGCTGGCGCTCGCGGCCTACGTCCCCATGCTCGCATTTTGGATGATGCCGTGGACGGGGTTTCTGCCGGGGGCGGTGTCGGCCGCCCGGCGGCGGTTTGCGGAATGGCCACCGTCGCTTCGCCTGTGCGTCCTCTGGGCCGGCCTCTATCTTTTGGCGCTCTCGTTGTCGCCGGGTGACAAAGTGTACAGGCATCTCCACCCACTGTACGCGCCACTGGCCGTGCTGGCTGCGCGCTCCGTCGTGACCGGGCTCGGGTCGCCGCGCGGGCTGCGCACCGCGGCGTTCCTGTCATTGCTCGCCGGCATGCCGATCCTCATCGCGGGCGGCGTGTTCCTGGCCGGCCAGGGACCCGCCGGTTCCACGGTCTATCGACCGATTGCGGTTCCCTTCCTCGTGGCTCTTGCCGTGGCCATCACGGCGTTTGCCGCGCTCGGCCTCATGGACAGAAGGCGGCCCGCCGTGGTTGCGCTGGCCGCCGGCACGATCCTGGCGTACGGCGTGCTCGAGTGGCAGATCTCGCAGACCTGGGAGTGGATCTGGCCGTGGCGACGGGTCGCGGCCACGATTCACAGTCTCTATCGCCCGGGGGATCGCGTGATGGTCGTTGGAATCCTCAATGGGGAAGCTCAGTACATGTTCTATCATCTCGATGTGCCGCTGGCGGTTGCCGATGACGCCGCGCTCGATCGCGCGTGGACGGAAGGCCGGGTGTTCGCCCTGGTGTCTTCCGGCTCGCTCCCGCGCTTGCAGGAGCGCTTCCGTCCCGGCGTACTCGTGCAGATGCCCGCGGGATGGGTTCTCGTCACCAACCGCTGACTGCGCTGGATGCTTGCTCGCGCTGGAGGTGCAGGCGTGCTCGGATGGACATTGATGCTGCGGAGGCAACTCGTTGCCCTGACGCTGGGTCTATGGCTCCTGGCCGTTCCCTGGACGGCGATCGCACAACCGACAATCGACGACGTGGCCATCATCGTCCTTCCCGCCCCGTCGCTTCGCGGCGTGCGCGCCACGCCGGCCCCGGCCAGCACGGCCGGCGGCGCTCCCCGGAGCTTGCTCGTGCAACTGTCTACCAAGCGAAACCGTATCATTGATACAGAGGACTGGTTCCGCAACAACGGCCTGGTGTTGCCCGAGTACGAGGTGCCGAATCAAGCCATGCAGCGGCCCGGCACCGTGCCGGCCGGGATTCCTCAACGGTACAAGGCACACCCGTTGCTCAAAGCGATCCGCCAGTCGGGGACCGTGCTGCTCGTGTATGGGACCGATCCGACCGGGGCCCGGTACCTCGTCGCCGCCGACATCGAGCGCAATACCTACCGCTACGCGTATGACTTCACGCGCTATCTCTATCCCCCTGGGGTCGACCCCAAAGGCCGGGCGGGCCCGCAGGGGGTCATGTGGGCGGTCGAGCGCGACGGCATCCTCTACGTGTCGAACACGCACCTCACGTACGCGCGCGAATCCCGGGGCATGAACGCCTACCTCACCGCGATCCGCACGGGGACCGACGTGGTGCTGTGGCGAAGTCCCCCGCTGGTGGCCAACGCGTT
>JBQTJP010000050.1:0-3966 GCA_052386995.1 Armatimonadota bacterium | reverse complement strand
CTCCCATGACACCGGCGAATGCAGTCACGCCGATCATGCCTCGACGGAGTCTTCGAGTCCTCTTTGTCGGCGGGCCGATGTACGATCCGCTCTACACCACCCTGTCGGCATTCGAGCGGAACACGGGCTGGAGTGTGGAAGTCGCCGGAACGCTGCCCCACCCGACACTGAACGCCAGGATCGACGAGGAGTTCGGGGGCGGGCACGCAGCCTACGATCTGATCTCTACGCACAATAAATACGCCCCGGCCCAGCGCCAGTGGCTCAGCCCCCTGGACGAAGACCTCGCTCAAGAGGAGCTCGCCGCATTCGATCCCCGAGTCCTGGCGCTGGCGCGGATCGAAGGGGTCCTCTACGGCGTGCCTCGCAACCTCGACGTGAAGCTGCTGTACTACCGCAGCGATCTCATGGAAGACCAGACGGAGCGCGCGCGATATCGGGATGCCACCGGAGGCGAGCTCGGCCCGCCCCGCACGTGGGAGGACCTGCGCGCCGCCGCACATCATTTCGGCCGAGGCCCGAGCCTCTATGGGTTCGCCTTTCCAGGACGGGATTCGGGCCTCTTCGGCCACTTCTTCGAGCTGCTCGCCGCAGCCGGCGGACGGCTCCTCACCGAAGAGTTCACTCCCGCATTTGAGAACGCCGCGGGCCGATGGGCGCTCGAACTGTTGACCGACCTGTACCGTGAAGGCGCGGCACCTCCCGAGACTCCGCAGTGGCATTACGATGAGGTCGCCGCCTGCTTTCGCGACGGACGGGCGGCGATGACGACCGACTGGCCCGGCGGATTCTATACCTACATCGACCCGTCTCTCTCCCGGGTGAGCGACGTGTTCGATCTGGCCGTGTACCCTACAGGAAAGACCGGCCGGCGCGTGTACGCCGGATCACATACCTTCGCAATTCCGGTGACGGTGTGTGACCGCGCCGCCGCCCTTGACCTCCTGCGGTTCTTGACCTCCGAGGACAACCAGCTCCTGGAAGCCCGGCAGGGAAGTCTGCCCACACGTCCCGCGGTCCTTGCCCGGGCGTGTTCTGAAGCGCCCGCACGATCTCTTGCGGCGCGCCGGTGGGAGCTGCTGGAGAAAACGGTAGCGGCCGCGCTGTTCGCGCCCGCGCATCGGCGCTGGCCCTCGATCGAAGAGGCACTGTGGAAGAGCGTGCAGCGCGCCCTGGTGGGAACGCTCACGTGCGAGGAGGCGCTGGCAGAGGCGGCGCGAGAGATCCGCACGGTGACCGGCCGATCCCAAGAGACGGCTCACGGATGACACCATCCGCAGCGAGTGATCGCCTGCCGGTGCGCCCGCTGGGTTCGACGGGCCTTCTGGTGACCCCGTTGTGCGTTGGCTGCGCGGCGCTGGGCAATATGCCCGACACGTTCGCCTACGAGGTGTCTGTCGAGCAGGCACTCGCCACCCTACGGCGTGCCTTCCGCGGTCCGATCAACTTCCTGGATACCGCGGCCGCCTATGGGGACGGGGAAAGCGAGCGCCGGATCGGGCTCGTCTTGCGAGAAATGGGCGGCATTCCATCCGGGTTTGTGCTCGGGACCAAGGCCGACCGCGACCTCACGACGGGCGACTTCAGCGGAGAGCAGATCAAGCGCTCGATTGAACGTAGCCTGCGGCTCCTCGGCCTCGACCGGCTCCAGCTCGTCTTCCTGCATGATCCCGAGCACACCACGTTCGACGCCGTGATGGCTCCGGGCGGCCCGCTGGATGTCCTCCGGCGATTCAAGGAGCACGGCGTCATCAAGCACCTCGGGGTGGCGGGTGGTCCGATCGATCTGATGACGCGGTACGTGGAGACACGGGCCTTTGAGGCCATGATCACACACAACCGCTATACACTGCTGAACCGCGTGGCCGAGCCGCTGATCGAGACCGCGATGAGGCAGCGTGTGGCCGTGCTGAACGCCGCGCCGTACGGGAGCGGACTCCTGGCCAAGGGCCCGGAGGCGTATGCGCGATATGCGTATCAGCCCGCGGAGGCGGACACGGTGGAGCGCACGCGGCGCGCTGCCGAGATCTGCCAGCGTCACGGGGTGCCGCTGGCCGCGGCCGCCCTGCAGTTCTCGCTGCGAGATCCGCGCATCACATCTACGATCGTCGGGGTGACCCGACCGGAACGCATCGGGGAAACGCTGGCGCTCGCCGCGCACCCCATCCCTGAGGAGCTCTGGGCGCAGCTCGATCGCTACGCCGTCAGGCAAGGAGACCCGGAAGCGGGCCGCTGGATGCGGTCCTAAAACGGACCGAATGCCGCCCCTGCTCACCGCAATCGGCGAGATCCTGGTGGACTTTACGCCGGTGGTTGAGGCCGGACGCACCGTGGGGTTCCGGATGCATCCGGGCGGCTCGCCGTTCAACGTCGCAGTCGGGCTGGCCCGTCTGGGCGGCCGGGTGGAGTTCGCCGGCAAGGCCTCCACGGACTCCTTTGGCGGCTTTCTGGTGGCGCATCTCGAACGCGAAGGCATCGGCACGCGCTTTCTCTCCCGATCGCCCGCGCCCAGCACGCTGGCCTTCGTGACCATCGCGGATGGGGATCCAACATACGCGTTCTACGGTGAGGGCGCCGCCGATACGCGGCTTCGTCCCGAAGATCTGCCCGCAGAGATCGAGGCCTCAGATGTGCTCCACTTCGGTTCCGTGAGCCTGCTACGCGAGCCGGCCGCGTCCACGATTGCGAATCTGGTGGAGCGACTGGCGGGCCGCACGCTGCTGTCGTTTGATCCCAACATTCGTCCGCATCTGATCGACGACCCGGACACGTACCGGCGCGTGGCGTGGCGGCTGCTGCGCATGGCCGACATCGTCAGAGCGAGTGCTGCCGATGTGCGCTGGCTCTTGCCCAAAGACACCCTCGAGTCGGCCGCCGACCGGATCCTGGCCGAGGGCCCTCCGCTGGTGGTCGTGACGCGGGGAGCAGAGGGGAGCTACGCGCGTTTTGCCTCCGGCAGTCTGCGCGTGCCGGCCCCGGCGGTGACCGTCGTGGACACCATCGGCGCCGGAGATGCGTTCACCGCGGCGCTCCTGAGCCGCCTGGTGGAGGGGGGCGTGACCTCGCGAGCAGACCTGATGGCGGTGGACGGAGCCGCGCTCAACGAGGCACTCCGGTTCGCCTCGCTGGCGGCCGCGTTCACGTGCACGCGCACCGGCGCGGACCCGCCACGACGGGAAGAGATCGAGCATACGAGGTGATCGGTTCTGTTTCTGCCTAGGGAGCCACAACTCTGCCCCCGTCGACCCAGCGTTCCTGCGTCTTCCCCCCATCCCGTGATCGGTAGATATCGCCGCCGTGGGTGGCAAAGTAGAGGGTCTGGGGATCCGTCGGGTCCAGGGCGAGATTGCCGATCGCATCCCGATCGCCGAGGAAGAAGCCTGCGGAGCCCCACTGTTTCCCGCCATCCTGGCTGCGGACCAGACCGAGGTCAGGCTTCACGGCATACGCGTATATGATCTGTGGATTCTTGGGATGGACCTCAACGGCCGTGACCGGCACGCCGGAGAGAGACGGACTGAAGAGCCGCCAGGATCCTCCGGCATTCTCGCTGATGGCCAGCCCGCGCCCGGTGCCAGCAAACACGACATTCGCCCGCTGGGGATGCGCGGCAAGGTAGAATACGCTCCCAAGCGGATCGCCAAGATACTCCCACAGTCGTCCGCCGTCCTGGCTCCGATACAGACCCGGGCGTCCGGACACGTTCCACGCCCACAACACTTTCGGATCGGCGCGACTGATGGTCATGGCGTGGAAGTCGCCCAGGCCGACCATCGCCAGGGGCTGCCAGGTTTGACCCCCGTTGCGGCTGATCTCGACTCCCAGGGGATTCGGCCGCGGATCTTTCTGGCCGGGGTGCCCGCTCGTCAACAGCACGTTGGGTTCGGTTGGATGGACGTTGAAACCCATCATGTCGTAGGTCTGCGGGCCGATCCGGTGCCACTGCTTCCCGCCTGTGACGCGGAT
>JBQTJP010000049.1:0-8785 GCA_052386995.1 Armatimonadota bacterium | reverse complement strand
CCACGCACGACGGTTGATCCGACGTCTCCTTGAGCGCTGCAGAACCCAATGCTACACTGGCGGCGGCCGTGGACCCGGTGATCATTCAGATCGGCCCATTGGCGATCCGATGGTACGGCGTGATGCTGGCCACCATGATCGCGGTGAGCATGTTTGTCGGGTACCGGTACGGCCCGCGGCTCGGGGTCCCCACAGCGGTGCTGGACCGCACGGCCCTCACCTTCACGATCGTGGCGCTGGTCGGGGCGCGGTTGGGGTACGTGCTGTCGCACCCGGGCGAGTTCGGCAATCCCATCGAAATCATACGGGTCGATCACGGCGGGCTGACCTCGCACGGCGCGATCGCCGCGGGCCTGCTGTACCTCGTCTGGGCCGCGCGGCGCTATGGCGTGTCGGTGTGGTCGCTCGCGGATGTCTTCGGCTGGTCGATCCCCATCGGCAATGTCTTCGTGCGGTTCGGCAACTTCGCCAACGGCGAGCTCTACGGCGATCCCACGACGCTGCCGTGGGGGGTACGCTTTCCGACAGCGCCGGATGCGCCGCGGCACCCGCTGCAGATCTACGAGATGCTGCTGGCCGGGATCATTCTGTTTTGGGCCCGCCGCATTGCCGCGAACCGCCGGTTTGAGGGACAGGTGTTCTGGACGATCGTCGTGGCGACGTCACTCGGCCGCGTCGTCTTTGATGCGCTGCGCAGCGACCTGCGGGCGCTCGGGCCGCTCACATTGGGACAGATTCCGGCGCTGCTGCTCATCGGCTGGGGAGCCGTCGTCCTGCTGCGCAGGAGGTACCGTGGAGGAGGTCAGCCCCGCGTGCCCGTCAAAGATTCCGAAACAATGACGCATGAGGAGGCGTGAGATGGCCACGCACCTCGCCCCGCCGTCGCTGACCTCGGACCAGACAAAGATCGTCCAGTCGGGCTCCTGGGGCGCGGCCGGGTTCTCGTGGATCTACCTGCTGGCGATGCAGGCACACAGAGATATGGTGATCTCCTTGCTGGGCGGAATTGTCCCGATAGTGAATATCGCGGTCTGGGTCTACTACATCATCAATGGCAAGAAACTGGCGTGGGCCAATCGGACCTGGCAAGGGTTCGATGATTTCCTCGCTTGTCAGCGGATCTGGGATCGATGGGCCAAGTGGCTCGTCGGCATCGTCGTGGGGTTTGCCGTCCTGGGCATTCTGGCCGCGATCCTCCTCCCCGCCTTCCTGGGCACGCGGGACACGCCGTAGGCGTCCGCCGGGCTCGTGGGCGCCCGGCCACGCGTGGCTACGGCCGACCGAGCAGCGCGCTCACCTGCTGCGCGAATCCTGTCACCGCTGCGGGCAGGACTCCAATCTGCACGACCGCGGCTGCCGCCAGCAGCAGCGCCACGTTGACCAGCGGGCTGCTGTGGAGCCGCACCGCCGTGGACGCCTCACCGGTCCACATGATGTAGGCCACACGCAGGTAGTAGTAGACCGACACGACGCTGGTTGCGACTCCGATCAGCGCAAGCGCCAGTCCACCCGCTCCCCCACCCTCGATCGCCGCGAGGAACACGCCGAGCTTCGCCACAAACCCGGCCGTCGGCGGGAGTCCCGCCAGCGAGATCATGAACACCGCCGTGGCAGCCGCGAGCAGCGGCGCGCGACGGGCGAGGCCCGCGTAATCCTCGATCCGATCGGCCTCCTGACCGCTCCGCTCGAGCGCCACCGCCACGGCGAACGCCCCGGTGGTCATCGCCGCGTACACCGCGAGATAGGTGATGACCGCGGTGACAGCCGCCGGCGTGCCGGTCGCGACGCCGACCAACAGATACCCGGTATGCGCGATACTCGAATAAGCCAGCATCCGCTTATAGCTCGTCTGTGCGAGCGCGGCCAGGTTGCCGACGATCATGGTGGCGGCGCTGAGCACGCCGAGTGTAAGCGTCCACTGGTCGGCAAGCGCCTCGAGCGTGAGCGGAAACACGCGCAGCAGCGCCGCGAACGCCCCGATCTTGGCGATGACCGACATGAACGCCACCGCGGGCAGCGGCGCGCCCTCGTAGACATCGGGCGCCCACGTGTGGAAGGGCACGAGCGCGGCCTTGAAGCCCAGACCGATCACGAGCAGACCGACGCCAGCCGCGGCGCCCGCACCCGACTGCCCCCCGGAGAGCGCCCTGCCGATCTCCGGCAGACGCGTTGTCCCCGCCAACCCGTAGAGCAATGCGACGCCGAACAGGAAGAACGCGCTCGAAAACGCGCCGAGCAAGAAGTACTTCATGCCGGCTTCCTGCGACCGCGCGCTTCCGCGGGCCGACGCGGCCAGGACGTAGAGGGGGATGGACAGCGTCTCGAGCGCCAGGAAGAGCATGAGCAGATCGCGGCTGGCTGCCATCAGCATCGCGCCCGCGCCGGCGATCAGCACGAGCGTGTAGTACTCGCCCCGCTCCTGCCCCGTGCGCCGGAGGTACTCTGGCGCGACGAGGATCCCGAGCCCCGTGACGGCGAGGGCCAGGACCTGGCCGGCGCGCGCCAGTGCGTCGCGCACGTAGAGGCCGGCGAACGCGACCCCCTCGAGCCCCGAAAGACCTGCCATCCAGCCGGCCCACAGCAGCCCAAACACACTCATGCCGATCAAGATGCCGCGCCGCTCGGGACGCAGCCAGAGGTCAACGATCAGCACGGCCAGCGCGGTCGTGACGACGATGATCTCCGGGTAGATGAGCCTGACGTCGCTCATCGGGGGTGCGGTCATCGCCGCATCTCCCTCACCGGGCGCACTCCGCGCGGTTCGGCGGCCGCAGCCGGGCCTTCGGCGGGCACCGTGACGGTCGCCGCGGGACGCGTCAGCCTGGCGAGCGCCGCCGAGATCGCCGCCTCCGAGCGGTTTAGCAGCGGCTTGGGATACAGACCGATCGCGAAGATCAAGGCAATGATCGGGACAAACAGCACCAGCTCCCTCCGCGTCACCTCGACCAACCGGTGCCGATCCTTTGCCGCGGGCGGCCCGTGCATCACCCGCTGGTATGCCGACAGCAAATAGACCGCTGAGAGGATCACGCCGCCAGCGCCGAGGGCCGCCCACCACGTCGACGTTCGATAGGCCCCAAGCAGAATGAGGAACTCGCCGACGAATCCGTTCGTCCCAGGCAGCGCGGCCGACGAGAGCAGGACGATGGTGAAGATCACTGCAAAGCGCGGCATCTGCGCGGCCACGCCGCCGAAGTCGGCGATGGTGCGGGTGTGCGTCCGATCGTACAGCACGCCGACGATCAGGAACAGCGCTCCGGTGCTGATTCCGTGGTTGACCATCTGGATGAGTCCGCCCTGCATGCCCTGCACCGTGAGCGAGGCAATGCCCAGCATCACGAAGCCGAGGTGGCTGACGCTGCTGAAGGCCACCAGGCGTTTCAGGTCGGTCTGGACCCATGACACCGCGCCGCCGTACAGGATGCCGACGATCGCCAGACCCGCGAGCAGCGGGGCCGAGGCCACGAGGGCCTGGGGAAAGAGCATCGGACCGAACCGCACGAACCCGAAGGTCCCCAGCTTCAACAGAATCGCGGCAAGGATCACGCTGCCGGCGGTCGGGGCCTCCGTGTGGGCATCCGGCAGCCAAGTGTGCAGCGGCCAGACAGGCACCTTCACCGCGAAGGCGAGCCCGAAGGCCGCGAACAGCCACGCCTGCGTGGACGGCGGCAGGGTCAATGTCCCCAACCGCTGCAGGTCGAACGTACGCTCGCCCAGGCTGCCGATACCGATGGCGTGCAGCACGATAATCGCCACCAGCATCAGCACGCTGGCGGACATTGTATATAGGAAGAACTTCATCGCGGCATAGCGCCGGTTGGCGCTCCCCCACACCCCGATGAGAAAGGCCATGGGCACCAGGACCGCTTCCCAAAACACGTAGAACAGGATGAGGTCGAGGCTCAAAAACGTCCCGAGCACGGCGGTCTGGAGACCGAGCATGGCGATCGTGAACGCCTTCACCCGCTCGGTGATCGACTCCCACGAGCCGAGCAGCGCAATCGGGAAGATCACCGCGGTCAACGCGATGAGAGGCAGCGCGATGCCGTCGATGCCGACCCTGTAGCCGATCCCCAGTGCCGGCACCCACGCGGCGCTCTGGACGAATTGAAATCCCGCCGACGACGCGTCGAATCTCGCGAAGATCAATCCCGCCACGGCCAGCGTCGCGAGGCTGGCGCCGAGACCGATGCGCCTCATGGTCTCCTCTCGGTCGCGGGGGATCAGCGCGACGCCAAACGCGCCGGCCAGCGGAAGGAAGATCAGCAGGGTCAGCATGACTACCTCAACATCCAGTACCCGATGATGAGGATCGTCCCCACGAGCACGCCCAGCGCGTATTGCCGGGCATACCCGGTCTGCAGCCGCCGTACCGCACCCCCCGCGGCCGCCAGCCCGCCGCCTACTCCGTTCACGGCTCGATCGATCACGCCGAGGTCAATCGGGCCTGCGAGCCAGGATGCCAGCATGGTGCCCGGCCTGATGATGGCGCGCTGATAGAACTCTTCGATATACCACTTGTGGTCGAGGAAGACGCCGATGCGGCCAAGGGCCGGCTCCTGACGCCGGCGGTACAGCGCCCATCCGGCGATGATCCCGGCGACCGCAACGGCCACGGAGACCCCCGCGAGCAGTTGCGCCGGGGGATGCGGCGCCGGAGATGCTTCGATCACCCCAGGCCCGATGAGCGGATGGAGGAATCGCATCAGCGGTTCCCCCGCGATCTTCGCTCCCAGCAGGCCGCCGGCCACGGAGAGTACCGCCAGCGCGGCCATGGGCAGCAGCATGGCGGGCGGCGACTCATGCGGGTGCGCGTCGGGCTTGTGCGGCGGGCCGAAAAACGTGAGGATCGCCGCGCGCGTCATGTAGACGGCCGTGAGGAACGCGGTGAGCACCCCCACGACATACGGGATAAAGTTGCCGCTCTCCATGCCGAGCGCAAAGGCATGCTCCAGGATCAGGTCCTTGCTGAAGAAGCCGGCGAACGGCGGAATCCCCGCGATCGCCAGGACACCGATCACAAATCCGCCGAACGTCCATCGCATCGGCTGGGCCAGGCCGCCGAGGTGCCGCATGTCGATGACGTCGTGCATTGCGTGCATCACGCTGCCCGCCGCGAGGAACAGCAGCGCCTTGAAAAAGGCGTGCGTGGCCAGGTGGAAGATGCCGGCGACCGGAGCCAGGGCGCCCATCGCGACAAACATGTAGCCCAACTGGCTGATCGTGGAATACGCCAGCACCCGTTTGAGATCGAACTCGCGAAGCGCCACGGTCGCCGCGAAGAATGCCGTCAACGCTCCTACCATGACGATGACGAACGGCGCGGCCGGCGCGCTGAGAAAGAGCCGGTCGAGGCGGGCGATCAGAAAGACACCGGCGGTCACCATCGTCGCGGCGTGAATGAGCGCCGAGACCGGCGTTGGCCCTTCCATCGCGTCGGGCAACCAGACGTGCAGCGGCAGCTGCGCCGACTTGCCGGTGGCCCCTGCGAACAGTAGCAGGGCGGCCAGCGTCCGCGCGCTCGGGGCGAGCTGGCCGACTCCGTCGC
This sequence comes from Armatimonadota bacterium, assembly GCA_052386995.1. GTDB lineage: Bacteria > Sysuimicrobiota > Sysuimicrobiia > Sysuimicrobiales > Humicultoraceae > JBQTJP01. The sequence continues at coordinate 3,237 of JBQTJP010000049.1, read as the reverse complement.
GGATCTTCATGATGTCGAGCGTGCCGAGCGAGGTGAACAGCACAAGCAGCCCGAGCAGAAATGCCGCATCCCCGATCCGGTTGACCACGAACGCCTTGCGGCCCGCCGCCGCCGCCTGCGGGCGCGCATACCAGTAGCCGATGAGTAGGTACGAGCAGACGCCGACGAGCTCCCAGCCGACAAAGAGCACCAGGAGATTGCCGGCTAGCACGAGCAGCAGCATGGCGAACATGAACAGGTTGAGGTAAGAAAAATACCGCGAGGCGCCGGGATCATCGGCCATGTATCCGATCGAATAGACATGAATGAGAAATCCGACGCCGCTGACGACCAGGGCCATCGTCACCGACAGGGCATCGACCAGCAGGCTTGCCCCAACCCAGAGATCACCCGCGCCCAGCCACGTGAACAGGGGGATGGTGACGCTGACGGCCGCGTCTTCCACGCGCACGCCGCGCACGGCGGCCAGCGCCCCCAGGGCACTCAGGAAACTCGCGCCGACCGCCGCCGACGCCAGTGCGCCGCTCGCCCAACCGCGCAAACGGTTGCCGAACATCCCATTGACGAGCCATCCAAGAAGCGGCCAGATCGGGACCAGGAGTGCGAAGAGGGCCACCGCTACCCCCGCAGCAGATCGACCTCGTCGATATCGACGGTCTCGCGTGACCGAAAGATATCGACGATGAGCGCCAGGCCGACAACCACCTCTACCGCCGCCACGACGAGGACGAAGAACACCGCAACCTGCCCGTCGATCGAGCCGTGCTGGCGCGCGAAGGCCACGAACGCCAGATTCACGGCGTTCAACATGAGCTCGACCGCCATGAACACGATGAGGGCGTTGCGCCGGATCAGGACGCCCGCCGCGCCGAGCGTGAACAGAATCGCGCTGACCAGCAGATAGGCCGATGTGGGGACCATCGAAATGCTAGCCTGCAGCGGACCCGCCGGGTACCCGCTTGCGGGTGGGGTGCCGGGCATCCGCCGGGCGCGCGCCGGGTGCCCTCTGAGCGGGCGGGTGGCGCTGGCCAAGGATCACGGCCGCGACGATCCCGACCAGCAAGATCACAGACGCCAGCTCGAACGGCAGCAGATACCCGACGAACAGCGCTTCCCCGACGTGCTGGGCGGTGCCGAACTCGGGCGCCACGGGCTTCGACAGTCCGCCCGCACTCAACGCTCCGGTCAGCAGGGCCCCGAGAAACACCGCCGCCGCCACGGCCGCCGCGGAGCGCTGCCGCGGCAGTTTCTCCCGCCGCTCCTCCCCGGACCGCGTGTGCAACAGCATGATGACGAATAGAAACAGGACGACGATCGCGCCCGCGTAGATGATGACTTGAAGAACGGCGATGAACTGCGCCGCGAGCAACAGGTAGGTGACCGCGAGCGACGCCAGCACGACGAGTAGCGCAAGGGCGCTATGGACCGGCTGACGGGCCGCGATGACGCCGACCCCGCCGGCAAGCGCCAGCGCGGCGGCGGGAATGAAGATCACCCACTCCACAACGTCTACACCTCCCGGCCGGGATCGCGCCCCGACGCGCCGGGGTACGGCTCGGTCAGCATGGGCTTCGTGTAGATCATCGATGCTCGAGTATAACCGGCAAGCTCGTACTCGTGTCCCAGCACGATGGCTCCGGTCGGGCACGCTTCCTCGCAGAAGCCGCAAAAGATGCAGCGGAGCATGTTGATCTGAAAGTCGGTCGCGTACCGTTCGCCCTTGCTCACCTGGTGCTCAGGAGTGTTCTCGGCGGCCCGGACGTAAATGGCCTGGGAGGGACAGACGATCACGCATAATTCGCAGCCCACGCAGCGCTCCATCTCGTCGGCGTACCGCGTCAGCCAGTGGCGCCCCTTGAACCGCTCTTCGACCTTGATCTTCTGTTCTGGATACTGCGTCGTCACACGCCGGCGAAACGCATACCGGCCCGTGATCAACAGCCCGCGGAGCAGCGCAAAGGATTGCCGCACCAGGCCCGCCACTGCTAGCCTCCCCATAAGATGACGAGCACCGCGGTCGCGGCGACGTTCGCCAGGCCCAGCGGTACCAGAATCTTCCAGCCAAGGGCCATCAGATGGTCATGGCGCACGCGCGGCATCGTCGCGCGCAGCCAGACGAAGAGGGTGACACAGGCCAGGGTCTTGATGACGACCCAGGCCGCGCCCGGCAGCAGCGGGCCGTGCCAGCCGCCCAGGAACAGCGTGGTCGCGAGCAGGCTCATGGTCACGACCCCGATGTACTCGCCGATATAGAACATCGCAAACTTGAAGCCGCCGTACTCGGTTTGAAAGCCGGCGATCAGCTCCTGCTCGGCCTCGGGCAGGTCGAACGGCGCCCTGTTGGTCTCGGCCACCGCGCCGATCATGAAGAGGATGAAGCCCAACGGCTGCAGCGCCACGAACCACATCTCCCGCTGGGCTTTCACGATGTCGATAAGGCTCAGCGACCCGGCGGTCAGCACGACCGAGGCCACGGCCAGGCCAATGGAGAGCTCATACGAGATGAGCTGCGCGCTGGAGCGGAGGCTGCCGAGCAGCGCGTACTTGTTGTTCACCGACCAGCCACCCAGGATGATGCCGTAGACTCCGATGGACGACGCCCCCAGCACCAGCAGGATGCCGACGTTCACATCTGCCAGATACAACGGCACCGTCGCGCCAAACAGGCGCACATCCGGCCCGATGGGGATGACCGCGTAGACGAACAGCGCGGCGACCATCGAGATCGCCGGCGCGATCCAGTACACGAGCCGGTCGGCGCCGGCGGGCATGAAGTTTTCCTTGAAGATGAGTTTGATCCCATCGGCCAACGGCTGGAGTAGCCCCAGGGGACCGACGCGATTGGGTCCGTAGCGAATTTGGAACAGCGCCAGCAGCCTCCGCTCCAGCAGCGTCATGTAGGCGCAGGCCGCCAGGAGGATGAAGAGCAGGATCGCGCTCTTCGCCGCCGCGCCGAGCACCAGCCCAATCACAGTCGCCGCACCTCGACCTCTGCCGCGCTCGAGGGCCACCGGATGCGCGCGTTCACGGGGACGCCGTCGAAGCCGCGGGGGACGACGACCTGGCCGCGGAGCACGCCGCGGCTGTGGCGTGCCACGACGGCGATCGACCCCGAGGTGGTCGCGAGCCGCACGAGCGCGCCGTCGGCGATGCCGAGATGCTCCGCATCGGCGGGATGCAGCAGGCAGTGTGCCGCGCCGGCGAGCGCCGTGATGCCCGGACAGCGCCCTTTCATAC
>JBQTJP010000048.1:0-5457 GCA_052386995.1 Armatimonadota bacterium | reverse complement strand
GCAAAGGCGCGGAACTCTTCCGGCGTCCAGGGCACTCCGTCCGGCTGCCCCGCGCCGGGCAGAAACCTGCCGGCCACTCCAAAGACGGTCTCACGCGGCGCGTCTTCCTGAAGAATCAAGAATGGCCGGGTGCTGAAGAACCGCCGAAGGGTCATGTCTTTGGTGTGCGGGATCCTGCGCAAGACAAACAGCAGCCGCACGATGGGCACGTCGCGTAACCGCGCCTCCAGGATCGCATCGTACGCTCGATCCGGCGGCGCGGCGACGGACAACTCATGCCGTTGCAGCAGGCGGGCACCGGGTCCCAGCCATCCACGTATCAGCCCAGGCGGGTGCGGCTCAGCCATCACAGAGAATCGTACCCTCTCTGCGGGTTCCCGCCGCCTGCTGCCGGCAGCGCGTCGGGGCCGCGTGTGCCGCTGCGGGAGCAGGAGTCGGCTTCAGAGCATGGAACGCCCAGAAGGTCCTCTGCGATGACTCTGACCGAAAAAATCATCGCGCGGGCGGCTGGTCGGGACGCGCTGCGGCCCGGCGATGAGGTCTGGGCGACCGTGGACCTGGCCGCGATGCACGACTCTTCCGGCCCCCGCCGCATCGCGCCGACACTGGAGCGCCTGGGTGGTCGTCTCTGGGACCCGTCGCGGATCGTGCTCACCATTGACCACTTTGCGCCGGCGGCGAACCAGCGGCACGCCGAGATCGTGAGCACGACCCGCTCGTGGGCGAAGGCGACCGGCATCCCCCTATTCTTCGACAGCATCGGCGTGATGCACAACCTGCTGCTCGAGCGGGGGCTCGCCAAGCCGGGCACGTTGATCGTGGGCGCGGACTCGCACACGGTCACCGCCGGCGCCGTCGGCGCGGTCGCAATCGGCGTGGGCGCGACCGAGCTCGCCACGGTCCTGGTCACCGGCCAGATCTGGCTGCGGGTCCCGCCGACCGTGCTGATCCGCTTCGAAGGAACGATGCCGGGCTATCTAGCCGCGCGCGACCTGAGCATGGCGGTGCTGCAGCGGCTGCGCGCGGACTTCGCGATCTACAAGGCGGTCGAGTATGGCGGCGCGGTCGTTTGGGCCCTCGACCTCGATGACCGCGCCGTCCTGGCCAACCAGGCGATCGAGATGGGCGCAAAGAACGGCATTGTCCCTCCCGATGGCGCCGTGCGCGAGTCTCTCGGCGCCGAGGCGGCCGCGTCCGGTCGGCCGGTCGCGGGCGACCCGGGCTGCGAGTACGAGGCAGTGCACGTGTTCCAGACGGCGTCGATCCCGCCGCTGGTGGCCGCTCCCCCCAACGTTGATCGCGTGGTGCCTGTTGCCGAGATGGCGGGCGCCGAATTCGACCGCGCGTACATCGGGTCGTGTGTGGGCGGCAAGGCCGGCGACCTCCGGCAGGCTGCCAGGATCCTGAGAGGGCGCCGCGCCCGGATCCCGCTCGTGGTCACCCCAGCCACGCAGCACGTCGTGGAAGAAACGCTGCGGGACGGAACGCTGCGGGTCCTGATCGAGGCCGGCGCCATTATTCAGGCGCCCGGCTGCGGCGCGTGCGCGGGCCTGCACTCGGGACTGCTTGGCCCACGTGAGCGCTGCATCGCCACCGTCACGCGCAACTACCCCGGCCGCATGGGCGACCCGTCGGCGGAGATCTCTCTCGCGTCGCCCCTCACCGTCGCGGCATCTGCGGTCGCCGGCCGGCTGACCGATCCTCGGGAGTTCCTGTGATGCAGGTGGTCTTCGAAGGAAGCGCCTGGGTCTTCGGCGATCACGTTAGCACTGACCAGATCCTGCCGGGGAAGTTCCTGGACCGGCCGATGGACGAGGTGGGACAGTACGCGCTCGCGGGACTCGACGAGACCTTTCCGCAGCGCGTCCGCCAGGGCGACATTATCGTTGCCGGAGTGAATTTTGGATGCGGATCGAGCCGCGAGGCGGCCGTGCTCGCGCTCAAGCAGGCGGGGGTTGCGGCCGTGGTGGCCAGGTCCTTCGCCCGGATCTTTTTCCGCAACGCCATCAACAACGGCTTTCCGGCCGTCATCATCGACGCGGTAGCGGGTATCCGGCAGGATGATCGCCTGCGAATCGACTTGGCGTCGAGGACGGTCACCAATCTTCGCAGCGGAGAGATGTCCGCTGTGCAGAACCTTACCGGCACCTCCCAAGAGATCTTGCAAGCGGGCGGCATCGTCGCCTACACGCTCGCCAGGATCGAGGCCCAGCACGGATGAGTGCCACCCGAGCATCGACGCGGCTTCGCGGGCGCCTGAGCGAGTCGCGCATCCTGGTCGCGCCGGGCGCCCCCGACGCGCTGACCGCGCGCATCATCGAGCGGACGGGATTCGAAGCCGTCTATTTCACCGGCGCGGGCTTCTCGTACACCCACCTCGGGGCGCCCGACCTGGGTCTGGTGTCGATGACGGAGATTACCTGGCGCCTGGCCGCCGTGGTCGAGTCGACGCCGCTGCCCGTGATCGCCGATGCCGATACCGGCTACGGCAACGCGTTGAATATCACGCGCACCGTGCGGGAGTTCGAGCGGGCCGGCGCCGCGGCGATTCAACTGGAGGACCAGGTCACGCCCAAGCGCTGCGGCCATCTGTCCGGGAAAGAGGTCATCGGCGCGGGTGAGATGATCGGAAAGATCAAGGCGGCGGTCGACAGCCGGACCGACGCGGAGCTTCTCATCATCGCACGCACCGATGCGCGGGCGACGCGGGGGCTCACCGACGCCATGGAGCGGGCGCTCCGCTATCGGGAGGCGGGCGCCGACGTCTTGTTCGTTGAGGCGCCGACAAGCCGGGACGAACTGGCCGCGATTCCCGCGCGCCTTCCGCCGCCGGTGATGGCCAACATGGTCGAAGGCGGCACGACCCCGCTGTGCAGCGCCGCCGAACTGCACGAGATGGGGTACCGGATCGTCATCTTCCCCGGCGCCGCGGTGCGCATGGCCGCCGCGGCGATCACGCGTATGATGGCCGCGTTGAAGCAGCAGGGGACCACCCGAGGGATGCTGGAGGACATGATGTCCTTTGGCGAACTGAACGATCTGCTGGGGCTGCCGACCTACCGTCAGCGCGAGGAGCGGTATCAATGAGGCCGTTTGATCTGGCGATTCTCAACGGGACGGTGGTGATTCCCTATACGGGCGAGGTGCACTGCGACGTCGGGATTCGCGATGGCAGGATTGCTACGCTCGCCGACGCGATCGATCCCGCACAGGCCGGTGACGCGCTCGACGCCCGCGGGCAGCTTGTCATGCCGGGGGCCGTGGACTCGCACTTCCACCTCGGCATCTATCGTTCGATGAGCGCGGACACCGAGTCCGAGACGCGCTCCGCGCTCGCGGGCGGCGTGACGTCCATCATCAGCTACTTCCGCACCGGCCAGCATTATCTCAACAAGACCGGACCCTATCGGGAGATTTTTCCTGAGGTGCTGGCGCTCACCGACGGGCGGTCGCATACCGACTACGGGTTTCACATCGCGATCATGACGGCCGATCAACTCGGCGAGGTCGAGTGGCTGGTCGCCTCCCAGGGCGTCGCCTCGTTCAAGTACTACATGTTCTACAAGGGCTTGAATCTCACGGCCGACTCGACGCGAGGCAGCGAGTACACGATGTCCGACGCCTACGACCTGGGGCATCTGTACCTGTTCATGCAGCAGGTGGCCGCCTCCGCCGGGCGGCATCGAGCGAAGGGCCGTATTTCGCTGAGCCTCCACTGCGAGCACGCTGAACTGATCCGAGTCTTCATCGATCAGGTGAAGCTCGCGGGCCTCACGGGTCTGGAGGCCTACCACCGGTCCCGGCCGCCGCTAACGGAGCGTCTCTCGATGGCGGAGGCCGTGCTCCTGGCGGATGCGGCACGGTGCCCCATCAACTTGCTGCACCTCAGCAGCCGGGAAGCGATGATCTCCGCCAAGGAGGCGAAGCGAAATTATCCTCACCTCGACGTCCGGCTGGAGACGACCCTGCATCACCTGGCCCTGACCTATGCGACCGCCGGAGGCATGCAGGGCAAGGTGAATCCACCCATCCGCACAGAAGACGATCGAATCGCGCTCTGGGAGGCTGTTGTGGATGGCTCGGTGGACACGATTGTGAGCGACCACGCCTGTTGCTTCGAAGAGCAGAAGGGTGAAGACCTCTGGAAGGCACTGCCCGGATTCGGGGGAACGGCATTGCTCTATCCGTATCTCCTCTCGGAGGGCTTTCACCGGCGCGGCCTGAGCCTGAGGCGCGTGGCCGAACTGGCCAGCGCGAACTCCGCCCGCGCGTTCGGGCTCTATCCGCTGAAGGGCACCATCGCGCCCGGCAGCGACGCCGACCTGACGATCGTCGATCCCGAGAGAGAACTGACGGTCACTCCGGACGTGCTGCTATCCGCGCAGGACTTTACGCCGTTTGCCGGCATGCGCATCCGCGGCTGGCCCACGCACACGATCCTCCGCGGCCGCGTGGTCTACCGGAACGGCAACGTGGAGGGTCCGCCGGGCGGCCGCTACCTCAAGCGGCCGGTGGGGCTGCACGCTCCTGCCGCGCAGGCACCGGACGGCATCCCGGCCGCAGCGAGACGCGGTGGTGTTTTCGAGAGCACGGGAGGAGGCTGGCTGGTGTGAGAGTAATCCGGACGCTCAAGGCGCCGCTGTTGCCGTATATGGTTGTGATCCTGACCGCTGGGGTGCTGGCGGGCGGCCTGGCTCCGGCCGGAGGCGCACCTGCACCCGCCGGGGGCGCACAGGCGGCAGTCCCCAGGCGCGGCGGCACGCTCAATGCCACGTTCAGTTCCGACCCCGCGCACTTCGATCCCCACCGCGGAGTGACCGCGCAGAACTTCATCCCTCTCGTCTACAACGGCCTCGTGCGGTTTCGGACCGGCACCGATGTCCGGGTCGATGAGTACGTCATCGAGCCCGATCTGGCCGAGAAGTGGGAGCAGCCGAATCCAACAACGTATGTCTTCCGGCTCCGCCGGGGCGTGCAGTTTCACAATGTGGCCCCGGTAAACGGCCGGGAGCTCACCTCTGCCGATGTCGTGTGGAGCATCGAGCGGATGCTCGCCGAGGACCCAGAGAACATCAAGCGGGACCTGTTCTCGGTGATCGACAGTTACCGCGCCGTGGACAAGTACACGGTCCGCATCACACTGAAGGAGCCGTTCGCACCGTTCCTCGACAACATGGCCACGGTCTTCGCGTCGATCGTCCCGAAGAGCGATATCGACTACAAGCGGGTCGCGATCGGCACCGGACCATTCATCCTCGACTCGTTCACGCGCGGTGGCCGCTACATCTACAAGCGCCACCCGGAGTACTACGAACGCGGCAGACCATACCTGGATGAGATCGTCCTTCACATCCTGCGCGACTTCGCCACCCGCGCGGCCGGGCTGCGCGCGGGCCGCATCGACGTCGTCGACCTGCTGCCCTGGGGACAGGCGCAGCCGATCATCAAAGACGGCGG
>JBQTJP010000047.1:0-6832 GCA_052386995.1 Armatimonadota bacterium | reverse complement strand
CCGTTGTCGCCGGGCCGGTCGTCGCCGCTCACCTGCGGTACTCCGACGGGGCCCGGGCACTCGCTCTCTTCGTGGTGCCGGCCCGACGCGTGGGAGCCCCGGGGCGCGGTGCGCTGGTCCCATCGCTGGGCACTCAATCCCGCGCGATCGGCTGGGGCGCGACGCACATGGTCCAGTGGGAGTCGCGCGGCATGCGGCTCACGCTCGTCGGCCAGCTGCCGCTCGCCGATCTGGTGACGATCGCCGGAGCCATCGCGCCCGCCCGCTAGATCGCGCCAAGCCCGTCACAAAGACGCCCGGCACAATCCCGAACGAGGCGCAGGGATCGGCGGCACCCTACCGAATGGCGCCCGCCATGACCCTTCAGGAGTTTCAGCGTCAGATCGACGCGACCTACGGGACCCGGGACCGGGCGCGGGGCATTGATGCGACCTTCCGCCGCCTCGTCGAGGAGGTCGGCGAGCTGGCTCGTGCGCTGCGTGACGGCGACCCCGCCGGCCTCGAAGAAGAGATCAGCGACGTGCTCGCGTGGACGGTGACCATCGCGTCGCAGCGCGGGGTCGATATTGCGCGGGCCGCCGGCCGGTACGCCGGCGGATGTCCACGCTGCGGGTCGGCTCCGTGCGTCTGTCCGCCTACGTCCTGATCGCGGCGCTGCTCGCCGCGCCCGCCGTTCCCGACGTCCATACAGCCGCCATGGTTGTCGACCTGCACTGCGACACCCTGCAGGATCTCAACGCCGGGCGCCGCACCCTTGCCCAACGATCGGTCCAGGGGCACATCGATCTGCCGCGGCTCCGGGCGGGCGGAGTCGACGTCCAGGTCTTTGCCGTCTTCGTGGCGCCGGGCGATCCGCGAGCGGGTGCTCCCGCGCGCAGGCGGGCCCGCGCCCGCGCGCTGATCGAGACGTTCCAGGCGGCGATGAGAGCGAACGCCGCGCGGATCACGCACGTGACGACCGTGGCGGGGATCGAGAGCGCGCAGCGTGAGGGAAAGGTCGCCGCAGTGCTGTCGATAGAAAACGGCGACGCGCTCGGCGGCCGGCTGCAGGAGGTGGACGAGCTCTACCGGCAGGGCGTGCGGATGATGGGTCTCACCTGGAACCCGAGCAACGCACTCGGTGATGGAGCGCACGGCCGCCAGCACGGTGGGCTCACCGATCTGGGCCGCGCCGTTCTGCGCCGGATGAACGAGCTCGGCATGGTCGTAGACCTCTCACATCTCTCGGAGGCGGCCTTTTGGGATGCTATGCGCTCGACTCGCGGCCCGGTCATTGCGTCTCATTCAAATGCGGCGGCGCTGTACAAGCATCCCCGGAACCTGACCGATCAGCAGCTGCGCGAGGTGGCGACGCGCGGTGGGGTCGTCGGTGTGAACTTCTACGTCGGATTCCTGGGCGCGGCCACGCTCGAGCGCGTGCTCGACCACATCGATCACATGGTCAAGGTGATGGGGATCGATCACGTGGCGCTGGGGTCAGATTATGACGGCGTCCCGAAGACGGCGATCGGTCTGGAAGATGTCTCGAAGCTCCCCAACCTCACCGCGGGCCTGCAGCGCCGCGGCTACACGACCGAGCAGATCCACAAGATCCTGGGAGGCAACGCATTGCGTGTGTTCCGCCAGGTGTGGAAGTAGTCGCCGCGGCTAGAGTCAACGCAGGAATGCGACGAGCATCTCCCGAACCAGCCATGCGGCGAGGACGGCCGTGCGCCCCGACGGATCGCAGGGCGGGCTCACCTCGACGAGGTCGCACCCGACCACGCGACCCTCGCGCAGTACAGACAGAAGCGTGACGAAATCGTCCACACTCAGACCCAACGGCTCAGGATTCCCCGTGCCGGGCGCGACTGCCGGATCAAAAGCATCGACGTCGACTGAAAGATAGAGGGGCCGGCGTGCCAACCCCGACCACACCGCGCCGGGAATGGCCGAGGTCGATCTGACGAGCGCGAGGGACGCCGCCCGCGTCCATTCCTCGCGCGTGCCGGACCGCGCTCCAAGAACGGCAATGCGGTCCAACCCCAGCGTGTCGGCGAGACGCGCGACGGTGGTGGCATGCGACCAGCGCAGGCCCTCGTAGTCGTCGCGCAGATCCAGGTGCGCGTCCAGCACGATCACGCCCAGATCGGGCTCGCGCTCGGCCAGCGCCTGGACCGCGCCCACCGTCACGGTGTGCTCGCCGCCGAGGATCATCGGGAAGCCCCGCGCCGTCGCGACCGCCTCGCGCACCCGCACGACCATCGTCTCCGCGATGCTCCCGTGCAGCGTCAGGTCGCCCGCATCGGCCAGCGCCAGATCTTCAAGATCGCGGCGCTGGATCGGGCTGTAGGTCTCGATCGACTCAGACGCCCGGCGGATGGCCTCGGGTGCCGCTGCGGCCCCGGGACGGTACGTCGCGGTGGCGTCGTACGGCGCGCCGATGATGACCGCGGACGGCTGGCGATGCGGCCGGGATGCCAGGAACGGCACAGAGCCTATGCGACCCCGACCCCGGCCAGGAACGGCGGCAGCGCAAACAGGTATCGGTGCGATGCCGGCGTGTAGTAGCGTGTGGCAATCCCGTGCATTCGGCGGGAAAGTTCGACCTCGTCGAGGGCCACCGGGTCACGTCCCTGCGACCCGATCGTGAACGACCAGAGCACGCCGGGATAGGTCGGGACGGTTCCCAGGTAGCGGCGCACCCATCGAAAGTGAGGCTTCATGGCGCGCGCCACCATGGCGATGACGTCCTCCTGATAGATCGGTGAGCCGCTCTGCACGGCCAGCACACCGTTCGGCCCCAGGACGCGCGCCAGGTCGCCGTAGAAGGCGCCCGAGAACAGGCCCAGCGATGGCCCTTTCGGATCGGTCGAATCCACCAGCGCCACGTCGAACGACTCGGTGCAGTCCCGCGCGAAAACGATGCCATCGGCAACCAGAAGGCGCGCGCGGGGGTCATCGAAGGCGGAAGCCGGAATCGAGGGAATGAAGCGGCGCGTCACGTCGATGACATCCGGATCGATCTCGACCATCGTCGCGTGCGCCAGCGGATGGCGGAGCGCCTCGCGCAGCAGTCCACCGTCCCCACCGCCGATGATGAGCAGGCGGGCCGGAGCCGGGTGGGCGCACAACGGGACGTGACTGAGCAACTCGTGATAGATGAACTCGTCGCGTTCGGTCGTCTGCACCGCGTCGTCTAAGATCAGCATGCGGCCGAAGTCCCGGTTGTCGATAACCCGGATGCGCTGGAAAGCGGAGCGGCCGTCGTAGAGGAGCCGGTCCACCCGGTACGTATGCGCGAAGCCTTCGCCGCCCGGATCTGTAATCCACTCCACCGGGGCCGTCTCCCTCGTCACTGCGGCCAGAGCAGCACCGCCGCGACCACACAGCCGGTGCGCTGCACGACGTGTTGCTTGACCGCCACCACGGTCTCGACGCTCCGAAGGCCTCGGGACGTGAGCGCCTCGTCCACCATGTTGCGCACGATCTGTTCGGCGTTCTCGCCCGTACCTGTATGGGAATGCTCCATGATGACGCCGTAGCGCTGGTCGGAGATCCCGATTGCCACGGCCGCGGCGATGCGCTCGCCCGGCGTGTGCCGGCTGATGCGCGCGTAGACGGCCGGCATCAGCATGCCCGGTTGGTACGGCCGCATCGGGACAACGCGCGCGCCCACGGGGAAAATGCTTGTGACCCGGATGAAGTTGAGGTTGGCGATCCCCGCGTTGAGCAACGCGTTGTCGAAGGCATTGAGGTCCGTCGACCCTTCAGCCGCCCCCGCAACGACCGAAACCGCCTGTGGAAGATCCCACATCGAGCACTCCTCCGCGCGTCCGGGCAACAAGGCGAGACTATTCCATCCGCCGTCATGCGTTCCTCCAATGGTCTCACCGGGAGTAGAGCGCCGTCACGTCGAACGTCTCCGCGTGCGATCGGTTGGAAGCCAGATCGCCTGGATCGCGGCCGTCCTGTGGATGGTCGCGATGGCGCTGGCATCGCTCTCACCTCCCCCAGCTGTGCCGTCCGGGGCCGACCTCTGGCTTCACGCCGCCGCGTACGGTATCCTAACAGTGTTGCTGCGCTACGCCACGGCGCCACGAGGCACCGCGCGAGGCGCGCTGCTGGCGGCGGGGGCGGCAATAGCATACGGCGTGCTTCTCGAAGGCGCTCAGGCAGCGCTACCGTATCGCACCGCCGAAGCCCGCGATCTCCTCGCCAACGCCATCGGCGTGGCCGTAGCCGTTGTGATCCCAATGCGTCGCCGCAAAGGAGTTGACGCGCCATGACACTCCGATCTACTATCGCCACTCTCATCACCGTATTCCTACTCGTGTCCTCCGGTGCTGGCGTCGGCTTCGGACAACGCGCGCCGGCGACCGTGCAGCTCGGCGCGGCCGGACTCGAGCCGGGCGGGTTCCCCCGCGCAAAGAGCACCGGGATTCGAGCGGTCAAAATCATCGCCGACTGGAGCGTCATCGAAGCGCGGCGCGGTCAGCCGGTGTGGACCGACCTCGACAGGTCGGTCGCCGCGGCCACCGCGGAGAGCCTGACGCCCGTTGTCGTGCTGACGCACACGCCCCAGTGGGCGAGTATCGGCACGGGGCTCGAGTTACAGCAGCCCGCGATCTATACTCGGCAGCCGCCGCGCGATCCCCGTGATTGGGAGCGGTTCGTTGGCGCCGTCGCCGATCGCTACCGCGGCCGCGTGCGCGAGTGGCAGGTCTGGACGCAACTCGGTCTGCCGGCCTTCAGGGGTACCGGCATGGAATACGTGACGCTGCTCCAGGGCGCCCGCGGACGCATTCGCGCCACCGATCCGGGCGCGCGCGTCGCCATGGCCACGCCGGGCGGGGTTGATCTGACGTTCGTGATCGGCGTGCTCACCGGCGCCGCCGATGCGTTTGATGTCATTACACTGTCGCCGCAGGGATTGAGCCCCGAGGCGTTGCTGCGGCCCCTGGCGGTGCTGGGCGCGCGCCTGCGCGGTACGAACAAGGCCGTGTGGATCGACTGGACTCCTGAATTTGGGACGACCACCGATCGTATGCCGGGCGCCTGGGCGCGGATGCACGCCGTGGCCAACGCCGCAGGCGTCGAGCGGCTCTTTGTCTCCGACCTCGCCGGCGCTGACGTCGGGATCCGCCAGGTGACGGCGGTGCTGGGCACGCGTGCGTACGCGGGCCACCTCCAGAGAGATCCAGGGGTCTTCGTCACGGTGTTCGGGAGCGCTCCCGACGCCCTGGCCCTGGCGTGGACGCGCGGCGAGACACGATCCCTCGAACTATCGCCGGCCGGGGAGATACGGGTGACCACAATCGACGGACAGGCGCAATCGCCGGAGGTGCGCGAGAATCGCGCGGTCGTCCGGGTCGGGGAGGCGCCGGTGGTCATCAAGGGCCTGCCGGCGGCCGTCGTTGAGGAGGCGAGGACAAACGTCTCCGGGGGACCGCTTCTGCCGCGGCCCGGTGCCGAGCGCGACTACAGCAAGAGCGCCGACGTGTCGGCGAAGCTCGGCAAGGTCGGGCAGGAACGCGGCCTGTACAATCTCCCGTATCGCGGGCGGCGCAATGGAGCGGTGGAGCCCGTGGAGATCGAGGGCGTTGAGGCCGTCCGGACGAATGTCGCGCGCGACGTGATCTACCTGTACTTTGACGTGGACGACACCTTCATGTATTTCGCCGAAGGCCGTGCGACGGTCACGATCGTGGTGGAGGTACGGGGTGCGCGCGCGTCCCGGCAACTCGGGTTCAACGTGCTGTACGATTCCACCACCGGTTACCGGTTCTCGCCCTGGCAGTGGGTTGAGCCGGGTGAGGGTTGGACAACGCAGACCATCCAGCTCACCGACGCGAGTTTCGCTAACACCTGGGGATGGGACTTCGCCATCAACGCCGCCGGCAACCGCGCGGAGGACCTGACCGTCCGCGCCGTTACCGTAAGGAAGGGGGCCCCGTAGGCGCCGCCGAAGCATCGCGCCGACTAGGCAGACATCCGCCACGTTCTCAGGCATACATTCGGAAGGAGGAGAGATCCGTGAGGAGACTGCTGCTCGGCACGGTGCTGCTGACCGCCGCGGTACTAGTCGTCACCCTCATCCCCGTCGGCGCGCAGGTTCCGCTGCCATCCACGATCAAAGTAGGCGCGCTGTTCGACCTGACGGGCCCGACGTCCGATGTCGGGGTCGACTACCACAAGGGCGTTCTGGATCACGTCCGGTTCATCAACGATGTCCAGGGCGGGATCAAGGGCCGGATGAAGATCGACCTGGTCTGGTCGGACTACGGGTACCGCATCCCGGAGGCCCTCAATCTCTACCGCAAGTACCGGGATGTGGATCGGGTTCAGGCGATCGTCGGCTGGGGGACCAACGACACCGAGGCTCTGAAGGAGCAGATTGCCGCGGACCAGATCCCGTTCATCTCGGCATCGTACTCCTCGCACCTCAACGACCCGTCTAAGACGCCGTACAACTTCTATCCTGTGTCCTCGTACTCTGACCAGATCCGCGCCGTGCTCAAGTTCGCGCGCGAGCTGGCGAGAAGGGAGAACATCGCGCGGCCGAAGTTCGCCTTCGTCTACCCCGACCACCCATATGGGCGGGCGCCGATCCCGGCCGGCAAGGATTACGCGAAGGAACTCGGGTTTGAAGCCGTCCCCGATCAGATCGTCGCGCTGACGGCCCTGGAGGCGCGCGCGCAGGTCTCGGCCTTGCGGACGGCCGGTGTGGAATTCGCGTGGATCGGCGGCACGACCAACTCGGCGTCGGTGACCGTGCGGGACGCGAAGCAGGCCGGACTCACCACGCGGTGGTTCGTCAACGTCTGGGGCTACGACGAGAACATGATCAAGC
>JBQTJP010000046.1:0-2381 GCA_052386995.1 Armatimonadota bacterium | reverse complement strand
CTGATGCGGCTGCTGCTTGACGCACACTTCGATCCCGCCGTGGCGGAAGTCCTGAGGGAACGCGGACACGATGTGGCTTCGGTACTCGACCTCGGCCCCGACCGGTATCAGGCTTCCGATGTCGAACTCCTGGCCTTCGCCAGCGCCGAGCGGCGCGCAGTCGTGACCCGAAATGTGCGAGATTTCGTGCTCCTGCACGGGCTCTGGGCAGGGGAGGAACGGTCTCACGCCGGGATCATCCTCGTCCACGCTCGGACGATCCCTGAGGGAGATAGAGGAGCAGAAATCCTTGCCCTCGAGGACCTTCTGCAGACCCATCCACAGCCTGAAGATCTCACCGACGCGCTCGTGTGGTTACGAGTGGAAAGTGGATAAGTCCAGGCGCTGCCGGCCGCTCGCCTCAGGGTGACCGAGGGTCAGTTCACCCAGCCAGCTATTTCCCCACTGCGGGTCGAGGATGAGTCGAAGTCAAGTCCATGGCCCCAGAGGAGGAGTGCGAACATGAAATGTTCGTCGTGATCCGTTCGAAGAGAGACGACTTAGGCGTGCCACTGTCACAACTGAAGCCAGTCGCCGCAGACAAGAAGACCGTTCAGGCCATTGAGGACTGGCACTACTGGCTCAAGCAAGGGTATCAATTCTGATGGGATGGACTCGCGCAGGGCTGTCCCATATCTCCTCGGCGAGCTGCGACCGGTTCTCCGCCGGAAGGTCCATGGTCTCTTCAAGCTCGATTTTGCGCGCCACGCTGACTCCGTCGCCCCGAACGGCCTCTTGACGCTCGGCTGAACGAACCGGCTCGCGGGACGGTACGCTCGTTGGGACGGCTTCCCTGGTTTCCGAAGGCCGCCTCGTCCGTCTGGCTCTCATGGTGTTCGAGAACCCGACGGACTCGTAGTTAGGGCTCGGCAGATCTGAACGACTCCAATCGCGGCAGCAGGTCCTTCAACAGGATTCCGCTGGCAAACGGCAGCACCTCGGCCGGCAGGCGGCCGGCCCGCAGCGCCAACGCCCTTCGGACCGCCACGATAAGATGCGTGACTCGCACCCGCTCCAGCTTGGCCAGCTTCTCGGCCAGATATTCCGGCGTCCAGTAGCCGACGATCTCCAGGACCACCTCAGTACCGTCCTCATGCGTGAAGACGAAGTCCGGAACCACCAGTGCCTCGCCCGCCGGGAGGATTACCGCCTCTCGCCGGAGTTGCCAGCCGGCGCGCGATGGACCGAACTTCCGCGCGAACGTCTCCTCAGCCTTCGAATCGAACAACGCCGGCGGGGGTACGCGCGAGCGAAGCCCGTCAGTATCTGTCAAAGCGAAGATCACCGGACGCCATCCCCGCCGGAGTACGACCTCGGCCTCCATGCGCCAGCCATGAGCCTGTACCAGGGCCGCCAGGAAGCGAGCGAAGTCCACCCCGTACGCCCGGGTGCGCCGCAGGACAGAGTTGGGACCATCGAACGTGATGCGATAGCCGCCCGCCCGCAGCCGTTCAAGGCGGTGGAGCAGCCGCGACAGGCGCGCGTACTGCACGATGTGCTTGAAGTCGCCGGTGGCCTCGACGGTCATGCGGACCGCGTCGTACAGTAACGCCTGAGCCTGCGCGAGGTCATAGTCGGCTTGCAGGGCCTCAGCGCCGTAACCAGATGGGAACGCAGAGAGCCGGTGGAACTCCGGGTAGTCGGCGTACAGCAACGGGATACCGTCGAGCGACGAGGCCTCCGCGGCAGTGGCGGTCGGGAGCCCGAAGGCCTCGCGCAAGATCGCCCCGGCGCGGCCCGCATCCAGCACCGGGCGTCCGTGCGCTGCGGCCTCGAAGACTGCGACGCGGCGCTCGCCCGCCGGCCCGCCGCGGGGCCATTCGTACGTCGCGACATCATCGAGGAGCTCTACCACGGCCTCGACGCGGTCGGGCCGAAGGGTGGTCAGCGCCGCGCGGGCGGCATCGCGCACACGACCGAGAGACCGGCCGACCATCCGGCGATAGACTGCAATTGCCCGCGCGAGATACGGCAGGGAGTCTTCGGGCAGTCGATCAGAAGAGATCGACCTGCCGGGCCTGATCCAGTGATAGACGCGGTGCGCCTTGGAAAGCATCGGTCCGCCCGCGCCGGCGCGCCCGGGCGACATCCGGCGACTCTTGCACGATGACCTCGTACAACCGCGCCGCGCGGTCTCCGCACTTGCGGAGCAGCCGCCCGAGCCGCTGCACCGCCTCGCGCAGGCCCTTCTCGCCGCCCAGCACCACGCCCACCTTCATGGCCGGTGCATCCCAGCCCTCGTTGAGGACCTCGCATGCGACCAGCGCTCGCACCCGGCCCTGCGCGAAGAGGTCGAGCACACGGTTGCGCTCGCGCTTGTCCGAGTGTGCGGTCAGCGCCGG
>JBQTJP010000045.1:0-4554 GCA_052386995.1 Armatimonadota bacterium | reverse complement strand
CACGTGTCGCAGCAGGGTCGCGACGAAGATGGCGAGGCCGATTGCGCCAACGGCGCTGATCGCGGCAGTGAGCTGCAGTCCCTGAATAAACGCCTCGCGAGCCGCAGCGACGAGCGCGGGGCCGAGCCGGGCGGGGAGTTGCCCGGCTATGGTTACGGCGGCGCCAAGCGTGTCCCGTGCTGCTGCCGCCGCCTCGAGCGGGACACCGGCTGGCACGGCACCAGCCATCGCGCTCCGATACTCGGCGATCCCGATGCTGCCGACGATCGCGAGGCCGAGCGCTCCGCCGAACTCGGCGCTGGTCTCCGAGATCGCCGATGCCGCGCCGGCCCGCTCGGGTGGAGCAGACCCGATGATCAGGTCATTGGTCAACGTGAACAGCGGGGCAAAACCCAACGAGAAGGCGACGGATCCGGTCACGATGACCGCGAACCCTGAGACCGCATCGATCTGGGTGAACAGCGCAAAACCGGCCGCCGCGAGCACCAGACCGCCAGTCATCAGGGACGCTGGACGGATACGGCGCACGATCAGCGGGGTGAGCATGGACCCGACGACGAACGCTCCAGCCCACGGCAATGACCACAGGCCTGCCTGCAAAGGCGAGAGGCCGAGCACGAGCTGCAGGTATTGCGGGAGGAACAGAAAGCCTCCGAACAACACGAGGATGGCTAACCCGTAGGTCGCCAGTGACGCGCTGAAGGCGGGTATCCGAAAGAGACGAAGGTCGATCAGGGGGTCGGCCAGCCCTAGTTGCCTGCGCACGAAGACGATGCCGATGGCGAGACCGCCCAGGATTGACAGAGCCGGCACGAGGGCCAGACCGTCCTGGGCGATCTCCTTGAGACCGAAGATCATGGCCAGCACGGCGACCAGGGACAGGCCCGCGCTTATCAGGTCCGGACGGCCGGCATTGGGATCCCGAAATTCAGGAAGCAGCGCCGGCCCCACCGCCAGCAGCAACACCATCACGGGCACGCCGATCAGGAACACCGAGCCCCACCAGAAATACTCGAGCACCACCCCGCCGAGCAGCGGGCCGATCGCGGCGCCGACCGAGTAGCTGGTGATCCACACCGCAATGGCGGTCGTGCGCTGCCGCGGGTCGAGGAACATGTTGCGGATCAGCGACAGGGTCGACGGCGCCAGGGTTGCCCCCGCGACGCCGAGCACGGCGCGGCTCGCGATCAGCATCTCGGCGCTCCTTGAGAATGCGGCCAGTACCGACGCCACGCCGAACGCGGCAGCGCCGATCAACAGCAGCCGGCGCCGGCCGATCCGGTCGCCCAGCGTGCCCATCGTGATCAGCGAGCCGGCGACCAGGAACCCGTAGATGTCGATGATCCACAGCAGCTGCGCGCTGCTCGGCTTGAGGTCCGCGCTGAGCTGCGGCACAGCCAGGTGCAGTACGGTCAGGTCCATGGAGTACAGCAGGCACGGAAGGGCGAGCACGGCGAGCCCGATCCACTCTTTTCGTCCGGCCTGGGATGGAGAGACTGCGTTCATAGAGTACCCTCTGTCATCGGCGATTGTCGTAGAGCCTCAGGGATCGCCACGCGGCGTTCGACTTTCCCATCGTAGACAGAGAGAGGCGCGGCGGCATCGTCCCTTTGTGGTACGCGGAGGTCCGGCAAATACCCGATGCGCCCGACTTCGGCTGATGCCCGTCCCCACATCGACAGCGTGCTGGTCCAACTACGTCCGTGTTTCATATCGTGATGCTCAGCAATCAGATGGTTCCTTTTTGGAGTGGGAAGGAACCGAACGGGAGTCGAACCCGTCGCTCCCGGCGACTCGGTCGCTTGCGAGGCCAGGGTGCGCCCCTACACCACGGTTCCTTTCCTTACTCAGCTTCGACCGAGCGCGCTCTTTCGACGCTCCGCGGCTTCGCGAATCCTTCTGAACCAGTCGCCCAATCCTTGGCCGGCAGCCTCCTGAGTGCCGGGTGGAATCTGCCCGATCGCCCGGTGTATCAATTTCAGACGCGTCACTTCACCTTCCGATGTCAATCGGTATTGCACGTGCGCGATAGCCGGATACGACATGAAGAGCGGCCCACAGATCTCGAGGAGCGTAGGAGGTTTGATGACCTGCACGTGCCCCCAAAAATGGCCGGCGTTGTTCCCCAAGTCCCGGTACCAACGGCCGCCAGGCCACGGCTCGAGCTTCATGGGGAGTGGATAGTCTGGCGCTGCGTTGAGTGGACCGAGATGCTCCAGCAGCGTTTCGAACACAATCTCGACGGGCGCTGCGATCTCTTCTTCCCTGGTAATGTCGAGGGTCCGAATCACTTGTTCTGCAGTGGGGGTCACCATAGTCCCTCCTCCTTGTTGTCACCGAGTCCGCGCTTGTCGGGCAATCGTTCCCTCGCCTTGCGTTCGGCCCGTTCCCTGATTCGGGCGAGTTGGTGGGTCCAGAAACGCTCGTACGTCTTTACCCAGTCGTGCACAGGCTTCAATTCCTCGGCGTTCAGTCGATACAGGCGATGGCGACCATGCCTGCTCGCCGACACGATCCCAACCTTGCGGAGTACGCCGAGGTGTTTCGACACCGCCGGCTGGGGAACGCGAAGCGCCGCGACAAGCTGCCCGACGGTGTGCGCCCTACCCCGCCCGAGCACCTCGACGATCTCGCGCCGTCGAGGCTCGGCAATCGCGTTGAAGACATCTGTCGTCGTCGCCGCTCGTGGCATCGTCCACAATTATATTCCTATATGGGAATATGTCAAGTCCGCCTGAAAGCTCCACGAGAAGAATTGAGCCCGCCTGTTACGTGAGCGCCCGAATGTGGACTTTGTTCTCCTTGAAAAGCGGAATCAGCACGCGGTTGCGCTTGAGGTCGTAACCGATGTCCGCGGGCGACTTCACATTCGCAACCGCTACTTTCACGGTGCTGTCGCGCGCGCGGGGTCGTAGAGCACGGACTCGGGTGTTTGGAATCGCTTGCACGATGATGGGCGCTGGGCCGGCCAACGACGCACTGTCGGCGGCCTGGGCCAGCTCACCGCTCATGATCAGAGCCGCAACCACTAGTATCTTCATGACTTGCCTCCTTTCACGAAACGGTGGGCCTCTCGGGCGAGCTCGATCCAGCGCGCCTTCCCGGCTTCGACGGCGACCCACTCTTTCATGAGCCTCCCGTGGCCAGGATCGAAGTACTCGCCGGTGCCGCTGCTCACGAGCTCGTCGACGCGTTCTTTGGGAAGCTTCACGATGAGTTTGCCCTTCACGAGCATCGCAAAGATCTTCTCGCGCACATTGAGCACGTTCTCAGAGCCAAACATCCTCTTTCGGGTGACATCCCCGTCCTTCGCAAAAGCGGCGACGACCGGCGCGAAGCTAGGAGGCACCTCCGCCGTCTCCTGACTTCTGGGAGTCTTCTTCGCAGCCTTCGTCTGTTGAGCGCAGCTCTACGATGACGCCGGGACAGCACGGCGCGCGAGCTCCTCGAGGACCGCAGGCCAGGGCTGCCGGTCGAAAAGGAGCCAGATGGATCGGACTTGCGCA
This sequence comes from Armatimonadota bacterium, assembly GCA_052386995.1. GTDB lineage: Bacteria > Sysuimicrobiota > Sysuimicrobiia > Sysuimicrobiales > Humicultoraceae > JBQTJP01. The sequence continues at coordinate 1,048 of JBQTJP010000045.1, read as the reverse complement.
TCCTGGATCTTGAGCCACTCCACACTCGGCACTGCGCCCACCGGTGTGTCCGTCACGAAATCGTAGATGACGCACACTTCGTCTCCATCCACGAATACCTTCTTGACGTCGTTTCGCAACAGGATGGGCCCCAGCTTGCTGACCGACGAGAGGAAGTCCGCCTTGTTGAAATTCATGCCGGGCATCCTGAAGTCGAGGTTCGGATGTAACAGCGATTCGAGCCTATCCCATTGTTTCTCCCCAGTGGCCTTGAGGTACGCCAGCGACACTGCCTTCGGGTCGGATGCCATTTCCTTCTCCCTTCTTCGATGAGATGTGAACGATAAGCTCACCTGCCGCCGCCTGGTTTGCGAAGCATGGGAAAGATAGGCGGTGACGTTCCGACCTGGATGGTGCCAAGCACCGCAAAGCCGTACCGCTCATACAGGGGGACACTTCTTGGGCTCGTGGATTCGAGATACGCAAGCGCGTTGTCGCGATCGACCACGGTCAGCGCGTGTTGCATCAATGCCGAGCCGTATCCCTTGCCCTGGTGAGACGGGTCCACACCGATGAGGGGCAAATACCAGTGCGGCTCCTTCGGGTGATAGCGGCCCATCTGCTCGATCACCATGGCGGCCTCGTTTAGAACCTGCGTGGGCACTGTGCGGTTCATGAGGGTCGTCAGCGCTTCTTCGTCGGGGTGGAGGTCCGGAGGAAGCCACAATGCTCCGCCTGCGTAGCCGTCGATATAGTAGGCGCTCCCGTGGGTAAACGCCTTGCCTCCGAACGCCTTCACGAAGTGAGGGAAATGCGCGAGGTACTCGTGCGGATCGGACCACGACCAACGTGCAGCGGGGTCCGCGCTGAACGCCAGAACTACGACATCAATGACTGGAACTTCATCGGCCGCCGTGGCGCTCCTGATTGTCGGTGTGGTCATGGTGCTGGTGATAGTACTCATCGCCGGGCTCCCTTCCTGTTTGCATCGGCCGTAAGGTTATCTCAACGCGAGCGCCCAGAAATGCGCCGACCGATGGTCAGCGTCCTGCCTTCTAGTCACTTTCAG
>JBQTJP010000044.1:0-17722 GCA_052386995.1 Armatimonadota bacterium | reverse complement strand
CACGGGGCCGAGCGAGTCTCTGATATGCGCAGTGGTTTGCTGAGCCATCCGCTCCAAATTGGTCCGATGGTCCAACATCTGCTGGCAACGCGATTATCTCGCCTAAGGGAAACGTCTGTCAAGTCAGGACATGCTGGCGACATTGCGTGGCCCTAACCGGTCGCGATGTACAGTCCCCGGCCCATTAAGCCCTCGGGATCGCGGACCGCCTCCATGCCTGCAGCGCGAAACGCCCCCATATAGTCGTCGTGAGAGAAGAGGGCCATGTCGTGGCGCTCGCCGAACTGCTCGAAGCCCGCGGGGGTGAGCACCAGAAACTGGAACTCCAGCGTCCCAATCCCGCCGTGCGTCCTGCTGAAGCCCATCCGCGCAAGCTTGAGATCAGGCTGATCCACGAAATCGGCACTGATATGGCCGTCCCGGAACACCTCCGGTGCGATGAAGGGCTCGATGATGATGACGCCCCCGGCATGGAGGTGGCGGCGCATCGCCGCAACCGCCTGACGCAATCTGGGCACGGTCAGCGTATAGGCGATCGAACCGAACAGGCACACGACGGCATCGAATCTGCGGCGCAGGTCGAACTGCGCCATGTCACCCTGGTGAAAGACGACATCGGGGTGCTTGCGACGCGCGATGGCGAGCATCTCCGTGTCGGCGTCGAGCCCCTCGACCGCGTAGTGATGCTTCAGGTGGGCGATGTGCCCGCCGGTGCCGCAGGCCACGTCGAGCAGGGTGCTGCCCTCGGTGCGTTTGTGTTGCTGGATCAAGGCGTGGATGCGGCGGGCTTCCGACGCGTAGTCCTTGCCGACGGTCGCGTAGATCGCGTCGTAGTACGCGGCCCATTTCGCGTAGTGGCCGCCGTCGCTCACGACCCGGGCCTACCGGCGGGCGACGAGGAGGGGCATGATGTCGATGCCGCGCAGGCGACCCAGCGTCCCGCGCGCGGCGGAGGCCTCGGTGAACCGGCCGGCGCGGTCGGGGGGCGTGCCGCCGCCGCTGAGCAGCAGCGGCACGGGGTCGGCCGAGTGACCGCGCAGCTCGCAGGGGGTCGCGTGGTCTGCGGTGACGGTCACGATCGTGGCCGCCAGATCGAGTGCTGGAAGAAGGGATCCGAAGAAGTGCGCGTCGATGTCCTCGACGATGCGGCGCTTCCCGGCCGCATCGCCGTCGTGCCCGGCCTCGTCCGGCCCTTTCAGATGCAGGTACAGCCCGTCGTATTGCGGCAGGACCTCGACCGCCCTCTGCGCCCAGGCCCGGTAGACGTCGGCGCGGACGGCCGCCGGGCTGTGCGGCACGTCGACAACGCTCATTCCCAGGTATTGGGCGATGCCACGCTCAACCGGCATCTCGACGAAACATGCCAGGGTCACCCCAAATCGCTCGCGCATGGGCGGGATCTTGGGCAGATGATCGCCGGCGTCACGCAGCAAGATCAGGTTGGCCGGTTGCTTCCCTTCGGCGCGGCGCCGCGCGTTGACCTGATGCGCGTCCAGGATTGCGCGGCTCTTCCATGTGAACTCGTTCACCGCGGCCGCGGCCGTTCTGGCCTCCGCGGAATCATCCAGCGGAATGCACTCCTGCACCTCGTCCTTGAAAGTCGCAAGGGCCACGCCCATTCCGCCGACGCGGGCGTACGCGGGGTCGGTGTTCGAGATCTGCGCGCTCAGCCGCCCACGCACGGGATGAAAGACCACCGCGGCGCGATAGCCCACCGTGCCCGCGACGACCACCGTGGCCGGGCTCTCGAGGCGGATCTCGCGGGTCACGGCGTGTGCGAGCTCGCGACCCTCTTCCGTGGTGAGGTTGCGCCCCACGCGGCGGTCACGGATCACGGAGCCTTCGCCGCCCGTGGCGAAATTGCCGCGCAGAGCGAGATCGCCCGACCGGAAGGCCAGGCCGGCGCCGATGGCTTCCAGGGGCCCTCGCCCGGCATGATAGGTCGTCGGGTCGTAGCCCAAAATGGCCATGACCGCGACATCCGACTCGGGCGCAATTCCTTCTCCAACTGTCGTGACCAGGCCCTGTTGCCCGGCCAGCGCCAGGCGATCGAGGTGAGGGGTGGCGGCGGCCTCCAGCGGCGTGCGTCCGCCGAGGGAGGCGACCGGGCGGTCGCCAAGGCCGTCGAGGACAACGTACAGGATCCGCTTCACGCTCATGACCGGGTGCTGATCGTTTCCAGCGCCGCGACGAGCTCGGCGCTCAGCGTACCGGTGTACACTTCCTCAGCGGGGCCGGTCATGCGGATGCTCCAGTCCTCGCCGACGGCGATGCGCAGATCGCCTCCGGGGGCCGAGATCGTCAGGTCGCGGCCGGTCAGGCCCCGGCGTACCGACGCCGCCGCCACGGCGCTCGCGCTCGTCCCCGAGGCCATGGTCTCGCCCGCGCCCCGCTCCCAGATGAGAATGTTGACACGATCGCGCGCGGCAACCTGGGCGAACTGGACGTTCGTGCGCCTGGGAAACTGGGGATGATTCTCCAGCGCAGGGCCAAGCGCGCGCAGATCCACCTGGCGCAGGTCGGGCACGAAGACGACGCAGTGAGGGTTCCCTACAGAGACCGCCGTGAAGCGCAGGCGGCGGCCGGCAGCCTCGAGCTCCTCGTCGACAACCTCGCGGGACGGTCCCGCCACCGGAATGTCCGTGCTCAGAAACGTCGCGCGTCCCACGTCGACGGTCATCTGATCGATGCGGCCGTTCATGAGATGGAGCGCGATGCGCGCGACGCCTCCCGCGGTGTCCACGCTGAATGCCGGCTTCGTAGTATAGCCGTGGTCGTAGAGAAACTTGGCAAAGATCCGCAGGCCGTTGCCGCTCTTCTCGGCCTCGCTGCCGTCGGGGTTATAGATTCTCAGGCCGAAATCGGCCCGGCCGGACGGTGCAAGCGCCAGGATGCCGTCCGATCCGACCCCCAGGTGCCGGTCGCAGATGCGGCGGACCACATCCGGTGTCAGCGAAAAACTGAGTGCCGTTGGATCCACCACGAGATAGTCGTTGCCCAGCGCATGCGATTTGATGATCCAGTTTCTTCCGGAGGGAGGCATGACGGCGCTCACGTCAGGCCGAGTCTTCGGTCATGCGGGCCCTGACCTGACGGCACGCGCGCGCGCGCGTTCCGTCCTTCGCATCGCCAGGCCGACCAGGCGCTCGATGAGCGCCGTGAACTCGATCCCGGCCGTCCTGGCGGCGATAGGGAAGAGGCTGCCCTCGGTGAGACCGGGAATCGTATTCACCTCCAGGATTGCCACATCGGCCCCACGGACGAACAGGTCCACGCGCGCGAAGTCGATGCACCCCAGGGCCCGATAGGCGCGGAGCGCCGTGGCCTGCGCGCGCCCGGCGGCCTCAGGGGAAACGCGCGCCGGGCAAATCTCGTCGGCCGCCCCCGCGGTGTACTTGGCTTCGTAGTTGAAGAACTCCCGCTTCGGGACGATCTCGACCAATGGCAGCGCCACGGGCTCGGTCGAGGCCGGGTCATCGAGAATGGCACAGGTCAGCTCGGTGCCGCTCAGGTACTCTTCGATGAGGACCGTGCCGTCGAGGCCGAATGCCACGTCCAGCGCGGACCCCAGGTGCTCCGAGTCACCGACGATGCTGACGCCGATGCTGCTGCCCTGCGCGTTGGGTTTGACGACGCACGGGAAGCCGAGCGTCTGAGCGATGTCGGAGGCCAGCGTTGGCTCGCGTTCGGGGAACTCGTCCCGGCCGACCACCAGGTATCCCGGAGTGGGGATGTCGTTGAAGCCAAAGATCTGGCGCGACCGCCGCTTGTCCATCCCCAGCGCGCTGGCCAGCACTCCGGAACCAACGTAGGGGATTCCCGCGAATTCGAGGAGTCCTTGAATCGTCCCGTCTTCCCCGAAGGGGCCGTGCATGGCGATGAATGCGACGTCGAAGTCAGGCGAAGGGAACCATGCGCCGGAACGCGGCACTTCAACGGCGACGGCACTGTAGCGATTGGCATCGAGCGCCGCCAGCACCCGGCGGCCGCTGGCCAGTGAGATCTCGTGCTCGGGCGACCGGCCGCCCATCAGGACGCCGACGCGCAGGCGGCTCATGCAGGAATCTTTCTGCCCCCGCGCGTCCCGCGCGCGCGCGATGGCCCCATGGCCCGGTGCCGGAGCCTCCACGCGGCGATGCGCTCATGCAGGAGTGCCACCGCCCCATCGCTCAAGACGCTGGCGAACGGGATGACCCTGGATCCCGCCGGAATCGCGGCGCGGATGCGATCAATAACGCGCGGGGCCGCCAGAATGACCTCCGACCGTCCCAGCAGCTGCAGCAGCGTCGCCGGATAGTCGAGGGTTGCGGTCGCCAGACGCGGCGTGCGCAGTCCGACCGCTTCGAGCGACCGGGCCTTGCTGCGCACGCCTTCGGCCGTGGCGCAGATGAGTCCCACGCGCGCGGTTTTCGGGAGTTGCGCAACCTCCTCCAGCGTCCGAAAGTCGGGAAGGGCCATGAGCCCGACGACTTCGATCCCCGGACAACGGCGGCGGACTTCCTCCACGTGAAAGAACGTGGTCGCCAGAAGATCGATCCCCCGCGCTTGCTCCGCTCGGCGCGGCAAATCGGCCAGCACGATACCCATCACCGGAACGTCGACCGCGGTGCGCACGAGCCGGGCGAAGTACGTGAGATCCACCGGGTTGCACTCGACAAAGCCGATACGCGGACGCTCCGGCAATCGCCGGTGACCGGCCCGCATCGCGAGCGTGGCGATGAGGTCGTCGACCTCGACACCGGCATCCGACGCGGTAGAGAGTAGCCGGTCGATCTGCGCGGTGAGCGCCTGCGATGCTCGCGGGGACGGCGGCGCCCACGCCACGCGCGTGCCGCGGCCCGGTCTGGCGTCCAAGACCCCCTCGGTCTGGAGCTCGGCGTAGGCCCGCGCGACCGTGTTGCGATTGACGCGCAGGAAGCCGGCCAGTGTCCGCACCGTGGGCAGCCGGGCTCCGCTGGCGAGATGGCCGGACAGGATGAGATGGCGAATCTGTGCCTTGAGCTGCCCGGTCAGCGAGGTCGTGCCGTCGCGGTCGAGAGAAAGGCGCATCTACTTGTCCTAGTCCCACTAGGACAAATATGCATTGAGTGACGCCACCTGTCAATGGGCGGCGCGGGCGCCGGAAGGCCGGGGGTGTGCCGCGACGTTGTCAGCCGGCGACTTCGGCGAGCCCGTCCCGGATGACCGCTTTCTTCATCGCGTTCAGCGTCTCGAACGCATAGAGCGCGTGGCCATCGCGCGCGCCCGCGGTCCAAATGTGGGTCGTGATCTCCTGGCCGGGCAGCACCGGATGCGAGAAGCGCACGGCCAGCCGCTTCAAGCGCGTGGGGTCGCCCGCGCAGGCGGTTTCGACCACGGCGCGGCCGGTCATCGCCATCGTGCACATGCCGTGGAGAATGATACCCGGCAGCCCGACCGATCGGGCGAAGTCCGCATCGAGATGGATGGGCGACCGGTCGCCTGACGCCTCGGCGTAGCGGTAGGCCTGGTCAAGGGCGATGCCCGCGACGACCCGGGCGAACGCGTCGGTCTTTCGCGCGTCCTGTGGGAACCGGTGGTCTGGGGCGACGTCGCCGCCGCTTGAACCATCTCGGACACCCGGGAAAAATGCTGTCCCGTACTGCTCGTTTACCAGTCGGCCGCTTTGGTCGCGCGTCTCCGTTTTGATCACCAGCGCCGTCCCCGACGCCTTCCGGTGCACGCCGACCGGCGTGGCCCTCGTGCGGAGCACCATGCCGGCAACGATCGCCTCATGGAAGACAATGTCCTGTTTGCCGTGCAGGCCCCATCGGCGATCTTCCCTGGGCACGGCCAGGTCCATTGCCGCCGAGACGGCTTCGATGCTCGGCACGTAGGCATACACGGGCGGCGCGAGGCGTCCGGCCGCGTAGACGGGGCCTTCGTCATTGGTCGCCGCAGCGTAGGCTCTGAGGTGGTCGGCCTCTATCGTGAATTCGTACTCCCGCGACCAGGCGCCCAGCTTTGAAACATCAAAGCGCATCGCCACTCCCATTGATTGCCCTGATGGAGAAGTCCTGCAGATCGAGCGGCCTCACGAGCCTGCCGGGGAGTTCGCGATCGAGCGCGTCCAGCGTCCAACGCCCCCTGGTCTTGAGGCGGTGCACGATAGACGGCATCGACATGACAAAGATCTGATTGCCGTGCACATGGAACACCTGCGACGTCGCGGGACAGTCGGCCTGCGCCAGCCATACGATCAGCGGCGACACATTGGCGGGATCGAGCGGGTCGAACTCGCCTTCGGCGGCAGGCTTCAAACTCTCCTGGGCGCCCGGGGTGCTCAGCGACAGGCGGGTGCGCGCCGACGGCGAGACCGCGTTGGACCGCACGCCGTACCGCGCCGCCTCGAGTGCGACCACGCGGGACAGCGCCAGCACGGCCAGTTTTGCGGAGGCGTAGTTGGCCTGTCCGAAATTTCCGATGAGCCCCGAGAGCGACGAGGTGTGAATCACCGACGCCTTCACCTGGTGCCCGTTCTTCGATTGCTCGCGCCAGTAGGCGACGGCGTGACGGGTGGGCACCGCATGGCCTTTGAGGTGCACGCGAAGGACCGCGTCCCACTCGTCCTCCGTCATGTTGACCAGCGTGCGATCGCGCAGGATGCCCGCGTTGTTGACCAGTATGTGGAGATCCCCGAAGGCGTCAACGGCTGTGCGGATGAGCGCCTGCGCCTGATTCCAGTCGGCGACATCGTGCCCGCTGACCACCCCGCGGCCGCCCGCCGCCGCGATCTCCGCGACCACCTGCTGCGCCGGCGTCGCGTCGGCGCCCTGACCGTGGACATCGGCGCCAAGGTCATTGACGACCACGCTCGCGCCCTCGGCGGCGAGCAGCAGGGCATGCGCGCGCCCCAGCCCTCGACCGGCACCGGTCACGATCGCGACGCGGCCGTCAAGCCTGCCCATCCCGGGTCTCCTTCGCTGCAGTCTGGGGCCGTCCGCCTTCAGACTCGCCGGCGGCGGGCCGAAACACGTGGAGCGGCGGGGCTCCGGCGCGTTCGCGCCACGTCACCTGCACGCGGTCGCCGATCCGGCAGATCCCCTCAACGATGTTGGCCATCAGTCGCGGGCCTTCGTCGAGCTCGACGATGGCCACGATATACGGAGGCACCAACTCGGGGGACACGTGCATGCGCACCGTGGTCATCGAGTACACGGTGCCGGTCCCCGCGGCGGACACCCAGAGCACATCATTCGACTCGCATGCCAGGCAGAAAGGCCGCGGATAAAATTGATGCATTCCACATGTTTGGCACCGCTGGATGATCAGCTCGTGCCGCGCCGCGGCCTCCCAAAACGGCGCGGTGAGCGCGTCGCCGTACGCCGGCGGAGCCTCCGCGGAGCGCGCCGGCACGCACGGCTCAGTCACGGGCCAGCACCACGGTCGATCCCACCGAGAAGAAGCCGCCGTTGCCGTGCGCCACGGCGATCCGCGCATCGGGCACCTGACGGTCGCCGGCCTCTCCACGCAGCTGCCTGACGGCCTCGATGAGCAGCAGCACGCCGAGCGCGCCGGGATGATTGTACGAGAGCCCGCCGCCCGAGGTCATCGAGGGCAACGCCCCACCGGGCCGGAGAGCGCCGGTCGCGGCGAATGAGCCTCCCTCGCCCTTCGCACAAAATCCCAGGTCCTCCAACGCCATCAGCACCGTGATCGTAAACGCGTCGTACGGCTCGAAGACATCGACGTTCGCCGGCGTGATCCCCGCCATGGCGAAGGCGTCGCGGCCCGAGGCCCTCCCGGGTGACACGGTCATGTCGGGCATTTGCGCCATGTGCCAGTGCGTGTGGCTCTCACCCGCCCCCAGGACACGCACCGGCGGCCTGGCCGCGTCACGCGCGCGCGCCGCGTTGGTGAGCACGACGACACCCCCGCCGTCGGTGATGAGACAGCAGTCGAGCTTGCGAATGGGATCACAGATCATGCGCGAGGTGACCACGTCCTCCACCGTCAGGGGATCGCGCACCCACGCCTTCGGGTTGCGCTGCGCCCACAGACGCGCTGCGACGGCGATCTCCGCGAGTTGCTCGGGTGTGGTGCCGTACTGATACATGTGCCGCGCCGCCACCAGGGCGTAGTTGCCGATAGGGACCGGGAGTCCGTAGGGGGTGTCGAACTGCGCGGTGAGCGACATGTCGTCCGACGCCAGGGTTCGCCTCCGCAACCGGCGGCTGCGCTGGCGTGATGCGAACGCGATGAGCGCCACTTCGCACCGGCCGGCGGCCACCGCCAGCATGCCGTGATGAACAAACGCCTCGAATGCCGCGCCGCCGAGGTCGGACGAATCGCTGTACCGCGGCTGTATGCCAAGGTACTCACCGACCTGGACGGAGCCTTCCTCGCCCATATAGTTGACGAAGATGCCGTCGACATCTTTCAGCGTCATACCCGCCTCAGCCAGCGCCTCACGGGCCGCAAGCGCAACCATGGAATACTCGGTCTGGTCGTGCACTTCGCCCAGCGGCGTCTCCGCAACACCGGCGATGTAGACCGGCGGACCGGCCGGGCTCATGCCGGCGTTCTCTCCTTCACCAGCGCCGACCGGCGGATCTTTCCGGAATCGTCGCGGGGGAGTGAGGCCACGACCTCGTACGATGCGGGCACCTTGTAGGGGGCCATGCGCCTCCGACAGTGCTCACCGAGAGCCTCCGCAGCGGGTGGGCGCAGCGGATCCGCCGGCTCGATGATCGCGTGCACGCGCTTCCCCATGTCTTCATCGGGCAGGCCGATCACGGCGACATCCCCTACCATCGGATGCTGCATCAGCGTGGCCTCCACCTCGGCGGGATAGATGTTCGCACCCCCGGAGATGATGAGATCGACACGGCGGTCCGCAAGATAGAGGTACCCTTCGTCGTCGACCCATCCCATGTCCCCCACGGTGATAAATCCGTCCGACGTCGCGTTGGCAGGCGGCGATCCCAGATACTGAAAGGTCGGACCCTGCGCATGCGGCCGCATGAAGATTTCGCCCACGTGTCCGCGTGGCAGGTCTCCGCCGTCGGCGTCGAGGATGCGCAGATCGCAATCTTGAGGAAGGCCGACGCTGCCCGGATGGAGGAGCCACTCATCCCCCCTGATGACGGTCGATCCCACCGCCTCGGTGGCGCCGTACGCCTCGTACAGCCGGTCGCCGCCGATGAGGTCGATCCACGCCCGCTTCAGCCAGGGCGGGCAGGGCGCGGCCGTGTGAAAGAATGCGTGCACGCTGGAGAAGTCCCGACGCGCGATGTCCGGCAGGTCGATGATCCGCTTCATCATCGTTGGCACCAGAAATCCAAAATTGACCCGGTACCGTTCGATGAGATCCACTGCGCGCGCCGCGTCGAACCGCTCCATGACTACCAGAGTGTGCTCCTCGAACAGTCCCAGCGGACCCCAGGAGAATGGAGAGTTGTGATAGAGCGGCCCGGCAATCAGCTGAACCTGCCCGACCCGCATGCCAACCCGGCTTCCAAAGGCGCCGACAAATCCTCCAGGCTCCCAGGCCCAGGGGCGCGGGTCCACGATGATCTTCGGACGACCCGTTGATCCCCCGGAACCGATGGCCTTCCCGGGTTGTGGGATACGATCGTCAAGCAGCTCGCTGTCGAGCTCCGTGGCGGCGGCAAGGTCGTCGGGACGCACGACGGCGCCGGAGACGTCCGCCCAATCGGTCACGATCACCGCGGGTCGGGCGGCCTCGAGCATCTGGTTGCGTTCCCACGCCGGGAGCGCCGGGCTGAGCGGGAGAACGCACGCTCCGAGCTTCCAGGCGCCGATGCTCGCGACATAGTGCGCCGGGCTGTTCGACAATCCCACCACGACGATTGAGCGCTCATCGGCGCCCCGCGACGCGAGCAGGCGCGCCGCGCGATTGGACGCACGGTCGAGTTCCAGGAGCGTGATGTGCCGCTCCGGGCCTTCACGAGGTGCAAAGATGATCGCGGTCCGTTGGGGCGCGGCGCCGGCCAGCATGCTGATCCGGCGGCCGATCGAGATCCCCTGCCTGGTTTGCCCGATTTTCATGACCGCGCTCCAAGTGCCGTACCCGCGCCGACGCCGGCCTCTCCCAGGGGAAAATGGCACGCGGCCTCATGCGGCCCGGCCTGTCGGATGGTGTGGGGATCAACATCGCGGCAGATCACCCGCTCGGGATGAACCAGCGGGCCGAACGGGCACCGGGTATGGAACCGGCACCCAGGCGGCGGATCACGGGGATCCGGCAGATCTCCCGACAGATGCACCCGATCGCGCGCCACACGGCTGACGATCTCCGGGATCGCGTCGATGAGCGCCCGAGTGTAGGGATGGCGCGGCCGCGCGAACAGGTCGGGCGTGGGTGCGCGTTCCACGACTTTGCCCAGGTACATGACCGCCACGGCGTCGCTCATGTATCGGATGACGGAGAGATTGTGCGAGATGAACAGATACGAGAGCCCCAGGTTTCTTTGCAGATCTTTGAGCAGATTGAGGATATTCGCCTGCACCGAGACATCCACCGACGACGTGACCTCATCGCAGATGAGAATGTCCGGCTCGACGGCAAGCGATCGGGCGATCGCGATGCGCTGGCGCTGCCCGCCCGAGAACTGGTGTGGATACCCTGTCGCCGCGCCCGGGTCGAGCCCCACCATGTCGAGCAGCCGGGCGACATCGAGCGCCAGGCTTCGCGCGCTTGCTTTCCTGTGCGTGATGATCGCTTCGCCGATCGCCTCACCGATGGTCATTCGGGGATTGAGCGACGCATAGGGATCCTGAAAGACCATCTGCACGCGCCGGCGCAGATCGCGCAGTCGCGGGCCATGCGCGGCGGCGATGTCCTCGCCGTTCAGCAGCACTCGCCCCGTAGCGACCGGCACCAGCCGGACGATGGCACGGGCCACGGTGGATTTTCCGCAGCCCGACTCACCGACCAATCCGAGGGTGACTCCTGGAGGGATGTCGAGATCCACGCCTTCGACAGCGACGAGCGCGTCTGCCCCGGCACCGTACCGGACGGTCAGTCCGACAACCTCCAGCGTCGTCATGCCGGCGTGCGTTTGACCAGCCGGTCGCGCGCCACCCAGCACGCGACGCGGCGGTCGTCCGCAAACTCCTCCAGCAGAGGCAGGTCGGTGCGGCATCGATCGACCGCGAACGGACACCGCGGGGCGAACGCGCATCCGGGAGGTATGGCGTCGAGGTCGGGCAGGCGCCCCGGAATTGCCGCCAGCGGCTGCGCGCGATCGCCCTCCAGGCCCGGGACCGCCGCGATCAGAGCCTGCGTGTACGGATGAGCGGGGTCTCTGAGCAGCGTCTTCACGTCGGCATCCTCGACGACCCGCCCCGCATACATCACCAGCACCCGGCTGCAGATCTCGGAGATCACGCCGATGTCGTGGGAGATCAGCACGATGGCCGTCCCGTGGCGCTGATTGACTTCTTGTAGGACATCGATGATCTGCGCCTGCACGGTGACGTCGAGAGCGGTCGTCGGCTCGTCGGCAATGATCAGCGACGGCGACCGCATCAACGCCATGGCGATCATGGCCCGCTGGCTCATGCCACCGGAGAATTCGTGAGGATACTGGCGCATCCGCATCTCGGGCGCGGGAATGTGCACGTCGCGCATCAGGGCAACGGCACGCCGCCGCGCGGCCGAAGCGTCCAGGAGACCGTGCGCCAGCGGCGCTTCAATCAACTGCCCCCCCACGCGCAGCGCGGGGTTGAGCGAGGACAGGGGGTCCTGGAAGATCATGGCAAGGTTGGTGCCCAGGGTCTCGTGCAGGCCGCGGGAGCCGATCCGCAAGAGATCGACGCCCCGCAGTTCCAACGTTCGGGCGCTGACGACACCCGGGTACGGTACCAGGTGCGCCAGCGCCAGCGCGGTCAGGCTCTTGCCGCACCCCGATTCGCCCACGACCCCGACAATCTCGCCTGCGCCGATCGCGAATGACACATCCCGTACGGGAGTGATAACCCTTCGAGGCGTGGGGAATCGGACGGTGAGCCCTTCGACGCGAAGCACCGCTCGCCGTGCGGGCGGGCCGATGCTGCCCGTGAGGACCGACGCGGCGGGCGCCGTGGGGAGATCGGACGCCGCGCCGTTGCGCGCGCCCGGGCCGTGCCGCGCAGCCCCCTGCGGCGCCGTCCACAAGAGGGGATTCATCGCCCGCGCCAGCGCTTCGCCCAGGAATCCCATGGACAGCCCTGCGATGGCGATGACGAACGCCGGGGCCAGCGCGGCCGCGGGTGTCGCATAGAGGGCATTGACGCCTTCGGTGAGCATCGATCCCCAGTCGAATTGCGGAGGCTGCACGCCCAGGCCGAGAAAGCTCAGCGACGAGACCGCGATGAGGCTGGAGGCGACCGCGTTGAAGGTCGTGATCGCCAGCGTGTCGGCGATGTTGGGCAGGACGTAGCGGGTCAGCAGCCGGTGTGGCCGGACGCCGATGACGCGGGCGCTCGCGACGTACTCCCTCCCCACCGCGGCAGAGGCGAGCGTGTTCGCCAGGCGCGCGAAGTACGGCGAGAACGCGATGCCGATGGCCAGCACCGCGCCGCCGGCGCCTGGGCCGATGATGGCTGTGACGAAAATCGCGAGGAGGATCGGAGGAAACGCCAGCAACACCTCGATCACGCGGAGACCGATATTCCGGACACGATGACCGAGCAGGGTGATCAGAGCGCCAAACGGCAGGCCGATGAGGGCCGCGGTCGCCGCCGCGGCCAGCGCCAGACCCAGCGACATTCTTGCGGCGGCCAGTGTTCTGGCCAGGATGTCGCGCCCAAGGCGGTCGGTGCCCAGGAGATGGTCGGGTGAAGGGGCCTCCTGAGAGCGCGTGACGTCGATGTGCCGCGCGCGGGAGCCCCAGACAACCGGCCCCGCGATCGCCAGCGCAATCAGCAGCATCACGGCGCCCAACGCCGCCGCGCCTGTAGGCGCGCGGAGCACGCCCCAGAGGGTGTTGCCGATGGCCGGCCCCGCGCCGCTCACGCTGTGCGAATGATGGATCGGGGATCGACCATGCCGAGCAGGATGTCGACAAGCGTGTTGACCAGAACGACGGCGATTCCCAGCATCAGAATGACTCCCTGGATGACGGGATAGTCGCGTGCCAGCACCGCGGACACGACGGCGGTCCCGAGGCCCGGCCAGGCGAAGACGTTCTCGACGATTACCGCCCCGCCCAGAAGGCCCGCGAACAGCAGCCCGCCGATGGTGAGCGCCGCGGTCAGCACGTTGGGGAGCGTGTGCCGCAGGTAGAGCAGCCTGGCGGGGAGGCGTTTGCTCCGCGCGGTCCGGATGTAGTCCTGGGCAAGGACGTTGAGCGTCTCAACCCTCACGATGCGCGACAGGATCGCGATGGGGCGAATGCTGATCGCCAGCGCAGGCAGGATGAAGGCGGTCGAGACATCGGCGCCCGCGACCGGCAGCCAGCGCAGCCAGACCGCGAAGATGAACGCCAGGAACGTCGAGGCAAGAAACTCGGGAAGCGCGCCGCCGACGCTGGTCACGGCGGTGAAGGCGACCTCGGCGCCCCGGTTCCGTCCCTCGCGCGTGAGCGCCCCGGCGATCATGCCGAGGGGCACGCTGAGAGCCAGGACGAGGAGCAGGGAGACGAGGGCGAGCTGACCCGTCTTGGGCAGCCGGTCGGCGATGACTTTGGTGACGGGTTCGCTCGTCACGAAGGACTCACCGAAGTCCAGCCGCAGGGCGTTCCTGGTGTATGCCACGAACTGGATGAGCACCGGTCGGTCCAGCCCCAGCGCGGTCCGGACCCGTTCCACTTCCTCCTGGCTGGCGTCAAACCCCGCGATCGCCCGCGCGGGGTCGCCCGGAATCAGCCGCACTATAAGGAAGGAAGCTATGAGGAGGGCCCCCAGCACGATGCCGAGGCCGGCGGCCCGCCGCAGCGCCAGACGTGCTCCCGGATTATGGCCGCGACCCTTCTTGCCGATCATGGACCCGCGACAGCGGCCGGGACGCTACGGCCTCTTTCCAATTGAGTACAGGTCGACAACGTTCTCGGCGAACATCCGGAACTCCAGACCGCGTCCGAACCACTGGGTGACCCTGGCGACGAGCGGCACCAGGTCTACGTTCTTGAGCAGCGCGGACTGCGCCTGGACCCAGTGGACGCACCGGCCCACGCCGGTCGTGGTGCGGCCGGCCTCGGCCGCGGCGTTGAACTCCTCATTGCGAATGTAGCCGAGATTCGTCGCCGGTGCCGGACCGCTCACGAACGCCGCGATGCTGTTCGGGCTGGGAATCGGCGGCCCGAAGGGAAACGAGGTGATATCCCACTCGCTGTTCCCGAAGTACACGGTGGACAGCGCGCCCAGCTCCAGCACCCGAAGTGTGGCGGAGAAACCCACCTTCTGCAGCGCCTCAAAGATGTACTCGGGTCCGGCGTTGTGCCCGGTGAACCCTACGACCCTCACCGAGAGAGGCTTCCCGTCTTTGACGAGCTTGCCGTCGGCCGCCGCCGTCCAGCCGGCGCGCTGCAGCAACGTGCGCGCCTCCGCGGGATCATATCGCGGTACGAGCGCCGCGGTGCCGCGGTTGAAGCACTCGACCTTTGATGTGATGAAGTTGGTGACCGGCTGGCCCTGGCCGGCATAGGCCGCCTTGTTGTACGCCTCACGGTCAACCGCCATGGCCATGGCCGTGCGAAGCGTGCGATCGGCGCCCGGCCGCCCATCGGACTGGTTGAAGACCAGGTAGTCGGTGCCGAACGACACGGACTCGGTGTGGAAGAGCGCGGTGTTCTTGACGACACGGTCCAGGTCCAGGCCCGAGATTCCGGCGATGTCGACACCGCCGGCCAGCAGCAGGTTCGCCGCGGTGGTGTTGTTGATGACCAGGCGCAGGATGATGCGCTGCGGCCGTCCTTCCTCCAGAGTTCTCGAACCAGCGGGCGCCCACCGGTGCTCCTTCCGGGCGACCACCGTGTACGAGTTGCCGCGCACCGCGCGCTCGAACACGTACGGGCCGCTGCCGAAGGACTTCGACGCAAGCGCCTCCTGATCTTGAAGCCCCGCCGGGCAGATGATCGATGACCACGGCATTGCCAGGCCGAGCAGGAGATCGCTGAACGGCCGGTTGAGCGTGACGGTAACCGTACCGCCCGCATCGTCGGCCGTCACCGTGTACCCCCCGACACCGAACGTACGCACCGCGTATGGAGCGCGGGTCTCAGGCGCGCCCAGACGGCGCAGCGAGGCCGCGACGACCGAAGCGGTGACCGGCGTCCCGTCCGAACATGTGGCGTCCTTCCGCAGGGTCAGCGTGGCCGAGCTAGGTGTGACCCGCCATGACGTGGCCAGATAGGGGATCACCTTCCCGTTTGCATCCGTGTTGAGCAGCCTGTCATAAAAGGCCAGCGCAAACTGATATCCCACTGTGGTGCGGGTCCTGTGAGGGTCGAAGGTATCGACGTCGCCGTTCAGCCGGATAACCACGCGGTCGATGGTGATCGCCGCGGCCTGGGTGAGCATGCCGCCGCGCCCGGCAAGCACGCTCAGCGCCAGCACCAGTGCCGACAGAATGACAGGCAGGGCGCGCCGCGTCACTGGCCCTGACATGCCTCTTTTCCTCCCCGCACCCCAGGTATGAGTAGACAGTATGCTCCGCGGCAGCCGACGATCCCTCCTACGGCGCGGTAACGAGCAGGGGGGAACAGTAGAGCGCTGCAGTGAAGACTATCACGCATGGTCTCTTCCCTCGCCGACCGCATCGCAGTCGCCAACGCCGATGCCCTCCACCGCATCGACGCCGCCACGCCGGTCCTCACCGGCATTCGTCCGGCCCGCGATGTGATCCCGGCGCTCGCGGGACGTGTGCTGCTCCACGCGGGCCCGCCTGTTGCACCGAATGGGCTGTGCGGCCCGATGCGCGGGGCGGTGATCGGCGCGCTGCTGTACGAAGGCTGGGCGGCGGACCCCGCTCAGGCCGAGGCCCTGGTCGCGCAGGGCGCGGTCGAACTGCGCTGCACGCACGACTTCGGCGTGGTCGGCCCAATGGCCGGCATTGTCTGTGGATCGATGCCGCTCTTCGAAGTGCGCGAGTCCGGGTCCGGTGGCGCGGCATTTGCCCCCATCAACGAAGGCATCGGGGCGGTGCTGCGGTTTGGCGCCTACGAGCAGCCTGTGATCGACCGATTGCGCTGGCTGCGGGACGTCCTGGCGCCTGCCCTCGACGCGGGACTCCGGCGAATGGGCGGCCTTCCGCTCGTCCCACTCATGGCGCGGGCGCTGACTATGGGCGACGAGATGCATCAACGCAATGTCGCCGCCACGAGCCTCTTCGTCCGCGGGCTGGCGCCGGCCCTGGCCGCTGGTGCGGTGCGCGCGGAGACGTTGTCTTCGATTCTCCGCTTCCTCTCTGATACGGATCAGTTTTTCCTGAATCTGGCCATGGCGGCGGCCAGGAGCATCCTCGACACCATCCGCGAGGTCCCGTATTCGACCGTCGTCACCGTGATGAGCCGCAACGGCGTGGAGTTCGGCATTCGGGTGAGCGGGTTGGGGGATCGATGGTTCGTCGCTCCGGCTCCCACGCCTGAGGGACTATATTTTCCAGCCTTCACAGCGGCGGACGCGAATCCGGACATGGGCGACAGCGCGATCCTCGAGACACTGGGACTGGGGGCCTTCGCGATGGCCGCCGCGCCCGCGGTCATGGGATTCGTGGGCCTTCCGTCGGCGGCGGACGCGCCGTCGATCACCAGGGCCATGGGAGAGATCGCCGTTGGCCGTCATGCCCAGCTCAAGATCCCGGCCCTGGACTTCGAGGGCGTGCCCACGGGGATCGACCTCCGCCGCGTGGTCAGGCTGGAGATCTTGCCTATCATCAACACGGGCATCGCGCACAGTCGCGCGGGCATGGGGCAGATCGGCGCCGGCGTGGTCCGCGCGCCGCTGAGTGTGTTCCAGCAGGCGCTCGCGGCGTTCGCTGAGCGGTATGCTGCCAACGCCGCCGGGGTGGCAGGTGACGCCCAATGAACATCGCTGATCTCAATCCTCCAACTCGATTGCTCTGCGGCACGGGCCCTACGAATCCTGATCCGCGCGTTCTGCGCGCGCTGGCCGCACCGGCGCTCGGCCAGTTCGATCCGGCATTTACGGGGATCATGAACGAACTCATGGATCTCGCGCGCGCCGTGTTTCGCACAACCAACCACCGCACGTTCGCGATCTCAGGAACGGGCCGGGCGGCGATGGAAGCCGGTCTGGCGTCGCTGATCGAGCCTGGCGACCGGGTCCTGGTCGGCAATTGCGGTCGGTTCGGCGACCTGTTTGTCGACATCGCCACACGCTACGGCGCACGCACAAGTCAGGTCCGGACTGACTGGGGACAGATCATTGATCCACAGGCGATCGAGGACGCGCTGCGCAAGGAGACCGCCAAGATCGTCTGCGTGGTGCACGGCGAGACGTCCACGGGGATGTGGCAGCCCCTCGAGCAGATCGGGAGACTCTGCCGCGAGCGCGACGCGCTGCTTGCGGTCGACGCCGTCGTCACGCTCGGCGGCGTGTCGGTAGAAACCGATGCGTGGGGCATCGATGTGGGCTTTGCCGGAGGGCAGAAATGCGTCGGCATGCCCTCGGGCATGTCTCCGATCACGTACAACGATCGCGCGGAGAAGGCGCTGGCCTCGCGGCGCCTCCCTGTCGTGAGCAACTATTTCGACCTGACGCAGCTGCAGCGCTACTGGAGCCCGGAGCGGCTCAACCA
>JBQTJP010000043.1:0-26683 GCA_052386995.1 Armatimonadota bacterium | reverse complement strand
GTCAGGGCCCGATCGATGATCTGGCCGACATCTCCGTCGGGAATCTGGTGGCGCAAGAGGTCCTGCGCGCGCCGCAGCTTCTCGTAGGTCTCGCTGTTAGCCGTGAACTGGATCTTATAGCGCTGGGGTGCGAGGGGCGCCACGACCGCTGGCCGCGCAGGAGGTGGTGCGGGCGCCAGAGTCAGTCGTTCCAGGGATGCAACCTCCTGCGCGTCATTGGCCGGTGTGGAGTCTGCTGCGGTATCCTGTGCCGCGGGCGGTGCGGAGGCATGATGTGCATTCGGGAGCCGGCGGACGGAGGCCGGGACGTCTGGCTGCGGGCGCAGCCGCGCGACTAGTTCCTCGATCTGTCGCCTGGTCTTGTCTCTTGCGGCATCGAGGAGGTCGCGGTGATTGTCAGGAGTCAGGTGCGCCGCCAGGAGCACTACGGTCGTGAGGTTCACGCATCCCTCACCGAGCATGTCGAGAATCACCGGGAACTTCCGGGCGGCCCGGGCGGCTGTGATGCGCCCGTAGGCGGCGTGCTCGGAGAGATGAAGGACCTGCGTGCAGTAGACGAACAGCGACGAGTAACCCTCGGCCAGGTAGAGACACCGCGTGTCGAGCTCCGCCAAATGGGTGATGAGGGTCACCGTGACCTCTCGCTCGCGCGTGACGAGTTGTTTCACCCGCGCGACGAGTTCGTGATCAGAGAGCCGAGCCATGGAAGACTGCAGATATGGGTCCATGGCCCTGTTATACCACGGGGTTCTTGCATCGCCTGGCCGCGGCTGCACAGCACGACAGGCCACCAGATCCTCTTCGTCACGCACCCATCGTCGGAAATGCGCTCTCGGGGGATTTTGGTGCGCGTGGTGCCCATTCTTGTGTGACTCTTTGCGGAGTCCGTGATGCCCTCCGGAAATCTGTCAATACCCTTTCTTCGATTCCGCGACATTTCTTGGGGGACAACTACTCGGCTCGGCCGGAGTCATGGCTCCCGGTGCATCAGCCGGATTGGCCCACCACCGGCGGCGGGCTAGTGAAACAAGTTGATCTACTACCGAATACCTCCTGGATCGCGAAGGCGACATCACGATAACCAAGGCAGCGCATGGAAATACTGGATTAGCCTGCGCAAAAGATCCACGTATCCGGTCCGCTTTCGCGTGAGGAGAGGGACCGAGATCGCAGTGCAAAGAGCGAAGCAACACAATTTTGCGTTTCCGGTAGAACATCTGAGCTATCCCCACGCTGGGCATTTTCTTGGTCTGCCCTATCTCCCCACCACCGTCCGTCACTACGGGCATCCGATCCTGAAGCTCAACTCGGTCCGGACCGAGTAGGTAATCGGCCGCTCTCACTCGGCCAGGGAGCGTGCCCGAAGGCCTCCGTCCCGCGCCGCCACAAGACAGGCCGCCACCTGCGATCCGATCGGCACGAGGTCAGGGCGGACCGCATCGCACAGGCCCGGTTCAAACCAGGGGCACCTCGGGTGAAATGCGCACCCGGCCGGCATGCCGAGAGCGTCCGGTGTGTCGTCGCCGCGGAGACGCATCCGGGCCTTCGCGCGGGTGATGCGCGGATCGGCTTCGGGCACGGCCGCGAGCAGTGCACGTGTGTACGGGTGCTGCGCCCGTTCGACGACCGCCGCGGTCGGTCCCAGCTCGACCAGCCGCCCCAGGTACATCACCGCGGTGCGGCCCTCCGCCCCGATGTACCGCGCGACCGCCAGATCGTGGGTGATGAACAGACAGCCGACCCCGGTTTCCGAGCGGAGGCGCGCGAGCAGGTTCAGCAGGCTGACGCGCAACGAGACGTCGATCATCGAGACCGGTTCGTCAGCGACGAGAAAGCGCGGCTCGACCGACAGCGCCCGTGCCAGCGAGACCCGCTGCCGCTGGCCTCCGCTGAGCTGGTGGGGGAACTTATCCAGGAATGCGCCGGGCGGCGCCAACTCGACGCGTCCGAGGAGTCCCGCGGCCTGCGCTCGCACCTCGCCCGCGCTCGCCACCCCGTGCAGCCGCAGTGGCGCGGCCAGAATCTCGAACACCGTCTTTGTGGGGTTGAGCGAGGCGTAGGGATCCTGGTGAACGATCTGAACGGCGCGGCGGTATGCTCGCCAGGCATCCCCGCGCAGCACGCCGATGTCGGCTCCTTCGAAGAAAATGCGCCCTTCGGACGGCGGCGTGAGCCCGGCAATCATCTTTCCGAGCGTGGTCTTGCCGCTGCCACTTTCGCCCACCAGGCAGAGTACCTCGCCCTGGTCGATCTCCAACGACACCTCGTCCACGACGCGGACGATTCCGCCCCGGGAAGCGAAGGCGCGGCTGACGCGCTCCAGCCGGATCATGCGGTCGCGTCCCTGGCCGGAGCCCTGACCCGGTGCCAGTAGAAACACGCGGACCGCTGCGCATCGCCGGTCTCGAACAGGTCGGGCTCGGCGTCGGCGCAGTCCGGCTGCGCGTACGGGCAGCGCGGATGGAAGGGACATCCGGCCGGCAGGCGCACGAGGTCCGGCGGCGAGCCCGTGATGGAGCGCACGGCCGCGAGGTCCCCTCGCACGCGCGGGACCGCGGCCAGGAGCCCGGCTGTGTAGGGATGTCGTGGCCGGTAAAAGAGGTCGTCGACGCTGCCGATCTCGACGACGCGGCCCGCGTACATCGTGGCGACCCGGTCGGCGAGCTCCGCCGCGAGCGCGAGGTCGTGCGAGATGAAGAGCAGGGCGAAGCCCAGGTCGGAGCGCAGCGCGCGGAGCAGGTCGATGATCGTCCGCTGCGTCAGGAGGTCGAGCGCGGTCGTGGGCTCGTCGAGGATCAGGACGCGCGGGCGCGGCAGCAGGGCCAGGGCGAGTGAGACGCGCTGCCGCATCCCTCCGCTGAGCTCGTGTGGATAGGCGCGCAGCACGCGCGATGGGTCGAGCCGGACCCGATGCAACAGATCCGCGGCGCGCTCCCGAACCGTCGCGTCGTCGTTTGAGCCGTGCGCCCGTGCCGTGTCCTTGAAGTGAGCCCAGATCCGGAGCACGGGGTTCAGGGCGCTGAGGGCATTTTGGAACACCAGTGCGACCTGCCCGCCGCGGAAGCGCCGGAGGGCGTCTGGGGCCATTGCCAGAACGTCCGAGACGTCGACGGTGCGGTCCCCTTGGTAGAGGATCTTCCCGGCCTCCACCGACGCGGACGGAGGAAGGAGGCGCAGCGCCGCGAGCGCCAGCGTCGTCTTCCCTGAGCCACTCTCCCCGATCAGACCCAGGGTCTCGCCGGGATAGAGATCGACGGTGACTCGCCGGACCGCGGGGATCACACCGCCGCGGGTCCGGTACCCGACCGTCAGGTCTTTAAATGACAGAACGGGATCCATGACTTCGCGCGCCCTCAGCTCTCTTGGAGCCTGGGGTTGAAGATGTCGTCGAACAGCCGCGCCATCGAGACCAGCGACAGCTTCAGCCACGCGATCGCGCCGATCGGCGCCAGGATCGAATAGACGCTGTCACTGTGAAAGATCGCGCCGCGCGTCCAGCCGTACTGGATCATCACGCCCCAGTGCTGGCTGGCCAGCGGCACGAGGCCCAGGAAGACCAGCCCGACCTGCGCGTACATGGCCTGCGTCGTCGCCAGGACGAATGATATGGCGACGTATGAGCGCAGGTTTGGCAGGATCTCGTGCACGATGATGTGCCCGCGGCCGAAGCCCAGGGCCTGCGCCGCCTCGACGAACTCGCGCGCCCGCAGCGACAGCACTTGCGCCCGCACGGCGCGCGCGAGGGTCGGCCAGCTCAATAGCCCAAGGATGACCGCGAGCAGCGTCTCTGACTGCAGCCTCAAGAACGCGGCCAGGACCGCGAGCAGCGGAAAGTGCGGCACCGTCAGCACGACATCTGTTACGGCCATGATCACGCCGGCCGTGCGACCGCCGGCCAGCGCGGCGAGCGAGCCCAGGAGGACGGCAATTGCCGTCGAGAGCGCGGCTGCGGCTGCCGCCACCCACAGTAGCGACCGGCCGCCGTGCACGATCTGGCTGAAGGTGTCCCGGCCCTGGCTGTCTGTGCCCAGCAGATGGCCCCACGACGGCGGCTGGTAGATCCGCTCGAGGTGCGTAGCCGCATCCAGGGGGATGACCAGTGGGCCCACCACAACCAGGACCAGGATGATGAGCACACCGGCGAGACCAAGGGTCCCGCCGGGATTCCGGCGCAGGAGGGTCCAGAGGGCGGTCTGTCGCGCCCGTCCCGCGTCGGGGAGCGCGCGGTCGCCGATCACGTCCGATCCTCCCTGAGGTCGACGCGCGGATCGATCCGGCCGTACAGCAGGTCGGCCAGCAGGTTGGCAAGCACGACCGCGACGGTGATGACGAGAAACACGCCCTGCATCACCGGGTAATCGCGCCGCACGGTGGAGTCGTAGAGCACGAACCCGATCCCCTGATAGTTGAAGACGAACTCGATCAGCGCCGAGCCTCCCACGACGAAGCCGATCGCAATGGTGAGTTGCGTGAACAATGGCAGCAGGGCGTTGCGGCCGAGATAGGCGGTGGCGATCCGACGGTCAGGGAGGCCCCGCGCCCTGGCGAACGCGACGTAGTCCTCGCCCAGCACCGCCAGCGTGCTCGCCTTCATGATGAGCATCCAGCCGCCGATCGTCGCCAGGACGTAGGTGACGATCGGAAGCGCCGCGTGGTACAGCGCATCGAGGACGAACGCCAGCGAGAATTCCGGCTGCACCCCGGGCGACAGCGAGCCGCGGATGGCGGCGATGTTGATGACGCGCGTCTGCACGCCCAGGAACACCAGCAGCAGGATCCCCAGGAGATAGTTCGGGATCACGGTCGTGACCGTGGCGAACACAGTCAGCGTGTGGTCGATCCAGGTCTCGCGGCGGTAGGCCATGAGCATGCCCAAAACGACGCCCAGCGCGAAGCTCAGCAGCAAGGCAACTCCGACGCTGAACAGCGTCCACGGGAGGAAGCGGACAATGATCGAGGCCACCGGGGTGCCGGGCGACAGGATCGATTGCCCGAAGTCGCCCCGCAGCAGGTTCCCCAGGTACTGGACATATTGCACGGACAGCGGGGCCCTCAGGTCGAGCGCGAAGAGCCCGCGCGCCTGCTCGAGGGCCTGCTCGTAGGTCTGCCCGTACGTCACCACCTGGTCGTGAATAAACACATCGACCGGGTTCCCGGGCATGAGGCGCACCAGGAAAAAGGTAAACGTGGAAACCGCCAGGATGGTCAGGAACGCGCGCCCGACGCGGCGCAGGAGGTACGAATTCCACGCCCGCGCCGTCAGCCGCCATGCGGCGGTCCGGGTCTGGCTCGTTGCAGGGATGAGCAGCATCAGAGAGAGCCGACCGATCGACGCCAGTGTTCGGGGTGGGATTCGACGCGACGCCGAAAAGTCCTCAGGCAGGTGGCGCCGACAGATCGCGTTCGGGCGGACCCCCGATTTGCTTGATCCACACAAAGTGCTGATCGCCGACGTGCCAGATCTCGTGACCTGCGGCGGCAGCCGCTCCGGCCATCACGAGATCGACGGTGGGCACCCGCCGCCCGCGCGCCCCAAGCGCACGACCGAACGTTCCCGCTAACTCGCACGCATTCCAGTCCAAGCCTACCATGCCCAGGTCACGCACTCGCTCGATAGCCCGGGCATCTGTACGGCGTGCAGGATTAAGGCCGACGAGGAGTTCCACCACGATCGGCGCCACGGTCACGACCATGCCTTCCTCGAGTGCCGCGGTCATGGTGCTCTTCACTAACGCGCTGCCCTGAGGCTTGAAGAATTCGATCCAGGCCGAAGTATCAACAATGGCTGCCATCCTCAGCGGCCTTCCCTCATGGCGCGTAGATCCCGTCGCGTGAGAGCGATGTCGACCTTGCCTGCTAGATCAGCGAGTTCCCTGCTCCTTCGCCGGCGCACAAGTTCTCGCAGCGCAACTTCAATTGCGCCCTTCTTCGTACGGGCACCGCTCAGCCGGCGGGCTTCCTCAAGGAGCCTGTCATCGATTTCGACCATCATCCGTGGCATCTCCGATACACCTCACACTACACTATTAGATACACCATACGTTACACCATTACCTGCTTGAAAAGCAAGGAACTGACGGAAGTCGGTCTATTTGGGACGCGTCAGCGTGAAGTCGTGCCAGTAGGGATTGCCCATCGCCTTCTCGCCGTCGAAGATCTGAATCCTCGCCCGATACGGCGTGCTCCCGGCGATTTCGGGGAACTGATCAAACGGGACGAACAGCGTCATGTCCTTCATGACCGTCTCATCGAAGCGCGGCCTGAATCGGATGGACGTGCCCACGGTGTTGCGGATGCTGTATTCGGCGCTCTTCGCCGGCAGGGAGTTTCCGTTCTGCTCGTGTAGCGTAGCGACCGCCGTAAGGTCCTTATCCTTGGCGTTGCCGATCTCGGCGTAGACGTGGAAGGCCGCGCCCTTCCGCTGGTCCCGGAACTCGTCTTTCTGGGCCACCCGAATCGTGCGCAGGGTCACGACCGGGACCGGAACGGCTTCGAACGTAAACGTGACCGGCTTGCTGCGATGTCCCGCCCGGTCGACGAGTGTGACGCGCTGCGTCACGCGCTGCGGCACGTTCGAAACACTGAAGAACGAAAATCGTCCCTCCTTGACGCCCGCGACGCCGTTCGGGTCAAACTTCCCCGGATTGAAAGTGGAGGCCTCGAGGACAGCGAACTCCGCCGTCTTCAGGTCGCCGTTCGCGTCGCGGAAGGTGATGTAGCCCTGGACCCTCACACCGTCCGCCTTGATGACCCTGGGGAATGCGATACTCACGATCTCTGGCGCGGCGCGCGCGCCGCTGATCGACCGCCAGACGAGAGCCAGTATCACGATGAGGGCCACGGCGGCTGCGGGCAGGATGAACCGCCGGAGACCGGCGCCGGTCGCCAGCGGCATCCCAGGGATGCGTGGAACAGTACCGCGAACCGGGGCGATCGGAGCGGGCGTCGCGGGCGCCGCCGCTGCCGCGGTGCGCTTCAAGAGCACGTGGATCGTGCTCGCGAGCTGCTCGAGGTGCCGCTCCAGTGGCGGCGTGAGCGCGTCGAGCCAGTGGACGGGGCCGATGAAGTACTCCAGGGACTTGCCCGGCGCTACGTCCTCGATGCGCACCGGGATGATCGAGATGCCCTTGCTGACCGCGCGCTCGACCTCCAGCCGGATCTGGCCCGACTCGTTGGCGTTCTTGGAGAAGACAAGGACCATCGCCTTGCTGGCGTTGATGGCATCGATGATCGCTTCGCCGTAGTGCATGCCCGCCAGGACGTCACGCGGGGCGATCCAACAGCGGATGCCTCTGGCCTCGAGGGTCGCCACCACCGCGTCCGCGGTCGGCTTGTCCTTGGCGGAGTAGCTGACGAACACGTCATGCGCCATTCCCATTCACCTCGACCCGGCTCAGTGCGGCGAGTGGAACTCCAGGGGTCGCTCGCGATGGAGCAACAGCCAGTCGCCGTTCTCCGCGAGCGCTTCCTTCCCCAGGTCGCGCAGGAGGCCCTGCGCTTCCTGCTGGTGCTCAGGTCCGGTCAGGCCTTGGAGGACCTCCTTGGCCTTACCGAACACGACGCTCATCCGTCCGAACTGCTTGGCGTGCTCCGAGAACGCCATCACGCGCGCGTACCCTTCCAGGAGTCCCGCGACCACCAGCGGCACCGTCATGGCAAGGATCGTTCTGCCGTTCGGCTCGAAGTGATGGCGCAGAAGCCAGTCGGTCGCCTGCTGGGCCGCGACCACCAGGGCCAGCCCAATCCCGACGGCGAGCGCGATCTTGCCCAGAGGACCGTAGAATGTGTGGTTGCCGTGGCTGCGGTGCGCCGCGCGCGTATAGTAGGCAAGCTGGTCGTCCACCCAACGCGTCAACACAAGGTCGATCCGTGGATCCTCGCGACCCGCTCCCGCCGTCCGCGGCTCGAACGCCTCTCCCCGCACGCCCGTCTGCACGCCCCACGCGCGCAGCGCCTGTCGGATCCAGTCGAGCTCGCCCTTCTGCTTTAGGAGGTAGTGATCGGCGACCGAGCCCGGCACTCCCGCGAGGCGCCAGAACATCTGCACTCGTAATCCTTCCGCCAGCGCGCGATAGTCCTGGAACCTGTTCTGGAAGTCACCCCACCGGGTCCACAAAGCCACGCCGAGCCCGACAAGAACGGCCGCGACGTATGCGAGAAGCAGATGGGGACGATACCCGGCGACCGGCTCGAACTCGCCGTGCGCAAACAGCACCAGGGCCAGCGCGGCGAACGCCGTGAGGAGGAAGAGGCGGCGCGCGGTCCGGCGCGTCAGGGTCTGGAAGTGCAGCGCCATCGCGTCGGCGACGCTGTACCGGGTGAGCAAGTGCTGAAGGGTGTCGGGTAGGGTACGGTCCTCGCCGTGGGGGAAAATGGCGCTGCGGCTGCGCCCGATGGCCCCCGAGAGACTCGCGGCCAGGCCTTTGATGTCCCGGTTGAAGCTGTCGATCCGGTTGTGGATCCGCTGATACGGCTTCTCTCGCTCCCGGTCCTCCGTGGGTGACCACACCACCGTCCACTCCGGCGCCCCCCGCTCACTGCTCGGAAACCCTTTCCGGAGCGAGAAGGCCGGCGCGATGGTCCCGCCGTGACCGGCGGCCCGCGGCGTGACCAGGTGGTACACGGGCCCGCTGTCGAGCGGGTCCAGGGGCGTGCGCAGGGGCGCGTAGCGTTTGGGGACGCCGTTCAACTGAAAGTGCACAACCTCGCTGGTGCCGCCGACCTTGGGCGGGGACACGCCGTCCCAGAGCGCAAGCAGTACCTGGCTGTGAAGGGCGATGAAGGCTCCGACCTGCTCGTAGTGGAGCGCCCGGCGGGCCGGCCAGCCGCGCACTTCCTCTTCCGTCGTCACGAGCGGCAGCTCGATAACGCCGTCGGCGGCGTTCAACAGACGGCGGAACTCGTCGAGGGCGCTCTCCGCGCCGTCCGGGCGCGGCAGCGCGTTCGGCGGCTGAAAGTCCTCCTCGTAATGACGGAGGGGCATGGGCAGGACGACCATCAGTCCCATCTTGGACCGCAGCGCCACCTCCGCGGCGACGCGGTCGGCGCCCTCGGCGAGGGACGAGAGAAGGACGAGCGGGGTGTTGGGGCAACGCTCGTTGAGGGCTGCGAAAACCTTACCGATCTCCTCGTTGAGGCGGCCAATGTCCTCGGGGCGCAAATCTCTGTGGCCGGTCACGCCGATCACGAGCGGCAGGAGCGGTACGGCGTCGGGCAGACGGTCCCGCGGCCTCAGTGCAGCGTCCGGCGCTTCCTTTTGGGGCGCCACCACTTCGGGTGCCATCACGCCGCGATCCACCTGATCTCCCACATTCCTTGGGCTGGAGTGGGGTATTTTGCAGTGGGCCGCTAAGTTCCTTCGATTTCCGCCGCCGTGTGCGCGCCGTACTTGTAAAGCCGGATTTCCGGAATCCAGCCCTCCCGAAGGCCAACTTTCGCGTATGCTGAAGCTCATTGAGATCGTGCGACTCGGTACCTGCCCCCTCAAGGCCTAGCTCGGATCCTCAGGCAGCGGGACCACCCGAATGGTTTCCCCGTCATCCACCCATTCGAGCCGTGTCTGCCGGGTAATCCGATGGGCTCGCCGCACCTTGGCGGGAATCACGGTTTGGCCTCTCGCCGTGACGGTCGTCATCATTTCCCTCACCCCTCTCCCGCCGGATCTTATAAGGCATTTTCCAGAATCGCAAGACAAATCCATAAAATGGCATGCGTCCTGAAAACTCGGGCGCAGTCAACCTGGTCGGTCGGATGGAGACGCAGGACATGTTAGGCCGTTCTATGCGGTCGCTAGACGACTCGGTGTGAGACTTCGCCTCGCCTCAGATAACCCACCACGTTGTCCGCGCACAGGTTCAGTCCACGTTCCAACGCCTCTAGCGTAGTCCCACCCGTGTGGGGCGTAAGCACCACGTTGGGGAGGCTCTTGAGCGGGTTGTCAGCCTGGACCGGCTCACTGCTGAAGACGTCGAGACCTGCGCCGAGTAACTTGCCCAAACGTAGAGCCACGATCAACGCATCCTCGTCGACAAGATCGCCTCGGGCGGTGTTCAAGAAAATCGCTCCTGTTTTCATGCGGGCAAACTGCCCTGACGCAATGATGCCGCGAGTGGCGGGACTGGATCTGAGGTGCAGCGAGACCACGTTGGCCTGCTCGAGAAGGTCGTCAAGCGTGGAGACGTACGCGAACCCTATCCGGCGGGCCTTCTCGGCGTCTGGATGAAGCGTCCAGGCAATGACGCGCATCCCGATGGCCCGACCGAGCTCGGCAAAACGAGAGCCGATGGCACCGGTGCCGATGATACCTAGAGTCTTGCCGCAGCATTGGAACAGCGTACCGCGCTCCCACCTGCCTTCCCTGACACTGGCATCCAGAGACACGACACGCCTGGCGACGGCGAGCAGAAGCGCAAGCGTGTGTTCGGCGAGCGCATCGGTGGCGGTACCCGGTGTGTTCGATACGGCAATCCCAAGCCGACGAGCCACCGCGAGGTCGACATGATCAGTGCCGGTACCCCACACCGCCAGGTGCCGAACAGTATCGCCAACCGCCTCCAGTACGCGCAACGGAAACTTGCAGTAGCCTCGGATGTTCACAACCGTGTGCGCCCCTTCTATCCTCCGCATCAAGTCATCTTCCGAGGCAGGCGGGGTGTTGAACACAACCGTGTCGCCCGCAGACCGGATCCGCTCGATCGCGGCTGTGCCTGTTAGAACTGGAGGGCTGTCATCAGGGACAACGATGCGGGCCATCGCTGGGGCACTAAGTGGTGTGGGCGGCCGTCACGACGATTTCGACCAGGAGCCTTGGAGAGGCAAGCTTCGCCTCGACGGTTGCGCGCGTTGGGAGGTTGTTCTTGTCGACCCACGCCTCCCAGACCGCGTTCATGTCGTCAAAGTACCGGATGTCGGACAAATACACCGTGGCCGACAGGAGCTTCGACTTGTCCGTCCCGGCGGCGGTGAGCAAGTCGTCAATTCGCTTCAACACTTGCTCGGTCTGGACCCGCACACCTGCCGTTGGATCGGAGGCCGTTTGACCTGCCACGTACACAGTGTTGCCATGGACAACGGCTCCACAGAACCTCGGGCCGGGATTGATGCGCTTGATGCTCATAGTCCCTCCTCGTGTCGATCTGGTCTCGCTCAGGACTTAGTGTGGAAAAGGGGAACTCCTCCACGCACGCTGCGTGAAGCGCAGGAAAAACGGCCGCCCCCATAGAACGCGACGGGCAACTCAGAAGGAAGCCAATTTCATAAAGGGGGTAAACGAGAGTGAACCGCATTCCCCGCTACCTGCTAGCGATCGGTTTGCTCCCAGCGCTCGTGCTATTCGTTGCCCCTCGGGC
This sequence comes from Armatimonadota bacterium, assembly GCA_052386995.1. Classification (GTDB taxonomy): domain Bacteria; phylum Sysuimicrobiota; class Sysuimicrobiia; order Sysuimicrobiales; family Humicultoraceae; genus JBQTJP01. Next base: position 15,335 of record JBQTJP010000043.1, on the reverse strand, counting down.
GGCGCCCGCTCCGGCGCCTGCCCCTGCGCCTCAACCCGGCGGCACGCTCGTCATCGTCACCCACCAGAAGCCGGCTCACCTCGACCCCGGCGTGCATACTTCTCGCTACACGGCCATGATCAATCAAAACACGCACGATTCCCTGATCTGGCAGACCGAGGCCAACAAGTTCGTACCCGGGCTGGCCGAGCGGTGGGAGGTCGCGCCTGACTTCAAGAGCTACACGTTTTACCTCCGGCGCGATGTCCGTTTCCACGACGGCACGCCGCTCAACGCCGAGGCGGTCAAGTTCACCTGGGACCGGATCCGCGATCCGAAGACGCGCTCTACCCGTGCCCCGTTCCTAGGCGACTACGTGAGGACAGAGGTTCTCGACACCTATACGGTTCGGGTGCACTTCTCTGATCCGTATCCCCAGTTCGTTCAGTCGGTCTCCAGCGTCGGACTCGCGCCGGTCTCGCCCGCGGCCGTCCAGCGCCTGGGCGAGAACTTCCTCAAGACGCCCGTGGCGACCGGCCCGTTCAAGGTCGAAGGCTGGCCGGACGAGAACACGCTGGTCCTGGTCCGCAACCCGGACTACCGGTGGGGTCCCCCGCACATGCGGCATCGCGGCCCCGCCTTCCTGGACCGGGTCGTCTACAAGTTCATCAACGAGGAGCAGACGAAGACCCTGGCATTAGAAAAGCGTGAAGCACACGTGGCTGAAGATCCAGCCCGCCACATGGCGCCGACCTTCAGAACAGACCCCAGGTATCAGTTGATGATGCACAAGACCTCGGGCGTGCCGCAGCACTGGCCGTTCAACGTGACGCGGTGGCCCACAAGCGACGTGGCCGTGCGGCGGGCGGCCAGCTACGCGCTCGACCGGGAGAAGATCGCCCGGATCGCGTTCTTCAACACCGCGACGGCCGCGAAAGGCCCGCTCGTGGACATCAACTGGGCCTTCTGGTCCGAGGCAAAGAAGTACTATCCCCACGATACCGCGCGCTCCACGGAGATCCTCGAGGCCGCGGGCTACAAGCGCAATCCCAACACGAGGTTCTACGAGAAGGACGGCAGGCCGGTTCGAATGCGCCTGGTGACGACTTCCACCTGGGAGCAGGTCCGCGCCGCCACGCTCGCCCAACAGATGATGAAGGAAGTTGGCATCGACTTCGTCGTCGAGGCGATGGTGTACGACGCGACGGTCGAGCGGTACGCCAACAACGACTATGAGCTGGGCCGCCTGGGGCTCTCGACCTTCGACCCGGACGGTCTGTGGGGCGCCTTCCACTCTTCGCAGATCACCGGCGGAACGCAGTGGAACAGGGGCCGGCTGAACAACAAGGCACTGGACGACCTGCTGGACAAGGGCCGTGAACTGAGCGATCCCGAGCAGCGGAAGAGGGTCTACTGGCAGGTGCAGAAGATGCTGCTCGATATGGCCAACGCGCTCTATGTATTTGAGGATCACTACTTCTTCGCCGGACTCTCCTGCGTGAAGGGCTGGAACTGGGACATCCTCGGCCTGTACGAACTGCACCAGGTCTGGCTTGAGGGCGACTGCCGTCGAATTGGCAACTGAGCCGGCGGGGCAGCGGGCCGGAGTCGTTGAGGTGCCGCTGCCCCCCGCCCGTCCGTAGCGTCCTTGCGCACCTACATCCGCCGCCGGCTGTTGACGCTCGTTCCGGTCATCCTTGGGGTGACGTTTGCCGTCTTTGTAATGCTCCATCTCATGCCGGTTGACCCGGTCATGATGATGATCACCGAACTGTCGGCCGGCCAGGCCCCGATCCAGCCGGGTCAGGTGACCCAGGATCGGTACAATGCTATGCGGCACGAGATGGGGCTCGACCGGCCGCTGCTGGTGCAGTACGGCGCCTTCCTCTACCGGGCCGCGCGGGGCGACCTGGGCAGGTCGTTTCAGACCCGCCGGACCGTGTGGGACATGATCACCGCCAACACGCCGGCCACGGTGCAGCTCGCGGTCGCGGGGCTCGGACTTGCGGTGCTGATCGGTATCGTGCTTGGCGTCATTGCCGCCCTGCACCAGGACACCTGGGTCGATGCGGGCGTGATGGCGTTCTCGGTCACGGGCCTGTCGCTGCCGTCGTTCTGGCTCGGCATCATGCTCATTCTCCTGATCTCGTTCAAGCTCGGGCTGCTGCCGGTGCTCTCCCCGGTCGGCTGGCAGGGACTGATCCTCCCCGCGGTCGCCTTGGGCCTGCGGGCCGCCGCGGTGATCGCGCGGCTGACGCGCGCCTCGCTCGTCGAGATTCTCAACCTCGATTACGTCCGCACGGCCCGGTCGAAGGGATTGCCCGGCAACGCCGTCGTATTCAAGCACGCGCTGAGGAACGCGCTGATCCCCGTCGTCACCGTCGTGGGCCTGCAGTTCGGCAACCTGCTGTCGGGCGCCGTCATCATCGAGAGCGTCTTCGGCCGACCTGGAATCGGCAGTATGGCGGTGCGGGCGATCCTGTTCAAGGACTTCCCGCTCATCCAGGGCACGGTGCTCGTGCTGGCAATCACCTACGTCTGCGTGAACCTGCTGGTAGACCTCTCGTACGCACTTCTAAATCCACAAATCCGGCTAGGGAGCTAAGCGCTGGCGACCCCCACGGTGGCCCCGTTCCCCCGGCAGGCGCTCACCCTCCACAGCCACCGGCGGGAAGCGGTTCGCCGGCTCCTGCGCAAGCCGCTGGCGATGGCAGGCTCGGCGCTGCTGCTGCTGATGGTGTTCTCTGCGTTGTTCGCGCCGGTCATCGTCCGATTCGCGCCCGACGAGCAAGGGGTGGGTGATCCCTTCTCACCGCCCTCGGCGAAGCATCCTTTCGGTACAGACCAGTTCGGGCGGGATGTCTTCAGCCGCGTGGCGTTCGGTGGACGGATCTCGTTGCAGATCGGCCTGATCGCCGTGGCCATCGGCGGGAGCGCCGGATTGCTGCTGGGCTGCCTCGCCGGCTACCTCAGCGGGTGGACCGATGAAGCGGTCATGCGGTTCATCGACATCATGCTGGCCTTCCCGGGTATTCTGCTCGCCATCGCGGTCGTTGTCGTGCTGGGACCGAGCCTGTACAACTTGATGATCGCGGTCGGGGTCGGGGCGATTCCCACGTTTTCGCGGGTGGTCCGGGCGTCGGTGCTGGATACTAAGGAGCGCGACTACATCGCGGCCGCGCGCGCCATCGGGGTCACGGACTTCCAGATCGTCGCCCGCCACATCCTCCCGAATATCATGGCGCCGTTCATTGTGCTGGCGACGCTGGACGTGGCGACCGCCATCCTGTCAGGCACGGCACTTTCGTATCTGGGGATGGGTGCGAAACCGCCCACGCCGGAGTGGGGGCTGATGCTCTCCGACGGCAAGGACTTCATCCGCAACGCTTGGTGGGTCGGCACGTTCCCGGGGCTGGCGATCACCGTGACGGTGATCGGGATCAACCTGCTCGGGGACGGCCTGCGTGACGCGCTCGATCCGCGATTGAGGGGGACACGATGAAAGTCTACATTGCCACGGACATGGAGGGCATTTCAGGGATCGTCGACCGGTCGCAGATCTCGCCTCCCGGCGTCGACCTCGGGCGCGGGCGGAAGCTCCTCACCGAGGATACCAACGCGGCCATCCGTGGGGCCCTGGCCTCCGGGGCAACGGAGATCGTCGTGTCAGGCGGCCACGGCGGGAACGGCATGCGCAACATCATCGATGAGGACCTGCACCCGGCCGCGTGGCTGATCAGCGGCGACACCCGCCGATCGACGGCGCAGGGTCTCGACGAGGGTTTCAGCGCGGCTCTACTCATCGGCTTCCACACGCGCCACGGGCTCTCCGGCGTGTTGGACCATACGATCACCGCCAGGGACATCCAGGAGATCCGGGTGCACGGCCGGCCCATCGGCGAAATCGGATTGTACGGCCTGGCCGCCGGACAACTTGGGGTGCCGGTGGTCCTGGTGAGCGGCGACGACCGCCTGGTGGCCGAGACGCAGGAGTGGTTCCCTTGGGCGATTCCTGTGGTGGTGAAGTACGCGATAGGCCGGCATGCGGCGCGCCTGATGCATCCCGTACGGGCACAGGCCCTCATCGAGCAGAAGACCACCGAAGCCCTCCGCACGCTCGCGGCGATGAAGCCTCTGCGCGTCCCCGAGCCGGTCACCGTCGAGCTCCAATTCAAGCGCACGGCGCACGCCGACGAAGCCGACCGCATACCGGGGGTCGAGCGCGTCGACGGTTGTACGGTCCGGGCGCAGACGCCCGATGCGGCCGGGGCCGTGTCCCTGATCCGCACCTGCATCAAGCTCGGCGCGACGGCGCAGGCCGACGCGATGCGATAACGGGAGGATTGTCATGAAAGTCTACATCTCAGTCGACATTGAAGGCGTCGCCGGCATCGTCGATCGGGCACAGGGCTCCCTCCCCGGCATCGACTACGAGAGAGGGCGCCGCCTGATGACTCAGGAGGCCGCTGCGGCCGTGCGCGGCGCGCTGGCCGGAGGTGCCACCGAGGTCTGGGTGTCCGACTCGCACGGCTCGAACGGCAGCCGCAACATCATCGTCGAGGATCTGCCGCCGGACTGCTGGCTGATCAGTGGGGACAGCCGGCCGATGATGCAGGTCGAGGGTCTCGACACGTCCTTCGCTGCGCTGGCGCTCGTAGGGTATCACACGCGTCACGGCTTCTCCGGCGTGCTCGACCACACGATCAGCGGCCGCGAGGTCTTCGAGCTGAAGCTCAACGGCCGGCCGGTCGGCGAGGTGGGTCTCAACGCGGCCGTGGCCGGACACATGGGCGTTCCCGTCGTCCTCGTGTCCGGCGACAACAGGCTCGCGACCGAGGTCGCTGAGATCCTCCCCTGGACCGAACGCGTGGTGGTGAAGGAAGCCATCGGCCGCCACGCCAGCAAGGCCCAGCATCCCTCGCGCGCCCGAGCGGCCATTGAGGATGGGCTGAGGAGGGCCCTCGGCCGCCTGCGTGAGATGAAGCCCTTCGTCGTCGACAAGCCGGTGAAGGCCGACCTGACATTCAAACACACGAGCATGGCGGATGCCGCCGCGCATATGCCGGGGGTCGAGCGTGCAAACGACGTGACGGTTCGCATCACGGCCCCCGACGCGGTCGCGCTGTACCCGGTCCTCATGACGGCGATTCATTTGGGCGGACACGCGGTGTCGGCGCCGATGAAGCTGGGAACGCTCAACCCGGCGGGATCATAGCAGGGATCATCACGTGAAGAGCCTGCCGGCACTCGCCGGCTTCATCACAGAACTGACCGAACGAGTTCTCCCGGCGTCCGCGCGTGCCCACTGTGGGACCCTGGCGGCGGACAGCGTGGCCTGCACCATCGGGGCGCTTCAGACATCTGAAGGGAGATCTCTGGCACGTGCGCTGTGTGACGTCGGCAGCGCGCGTCCTGAGGGGGCGGTACGGTACCGGGTCTTTTCGTCCGCGGAGATCCTCGCCGGTGTCCACATCGACGCAGGCCTCGCCAATCTTTTGGATTTCGACGACGTCTTCGAGGGCTCGGGGCACATCGGCTGTGTAGCCCTCCTCGAACGCACCGGGCCCGAAGTCCTGGCTGCGGTTGCCGCCGGGCTTGAGGTGGGCAGCCGCTTCTTAGAAGCGTGTCGGCCGAGTGAGGCGATACGGGCTCAGGTCTGGGGCATCGGCACGCGCCTGACGCCCGCCGCCGCGGCCGTGGCCGCGAAACTTTTCTCGCTCGGCCCTGATGCCACAGCCCACGCCCTGGCGCTGGCCTGCAGCACCGCACCCATTCCGTCGGTGCGCAAGACCGTCTATGGAGGGACCGGCGTCACGTGGGTCAAGAACAACATGGCGATCGCCGCCGTGGCCGGCCTGACGGCCGCGTTGCTCGCGCGTGAAGGAGCCCGGGGCCCGCTGGACGTCCTGGACGGTCCCGAGGGCTTTGCACGGATGATCGGCACGGACGTCTGGAATCCAGAAATCCTGACGGATGGTCTTGGGAACAGCTGGACCCTGGAGCGCGTCGGTCTCAAGCCTTATCCGTGCTGCCGTCACGCCCACGCCGTGATCGACGCGGCACGGATGTGCATGCGTAAGCTTGGGCTCACACCGGGGGACGTCACAGAGATCGCCAGCGCGGGGCCGGTGTGGATCTACAGCAAGCCGTTCACGAATCCCGTCCCCACGACGATGCTGGATGCTCAGTACAGCCTCGCCTATTGCCTCGCGGTCGCGCTAGTGGGCGTCGAACCGGGGCTCGAGTGGTTTGACCGGGTGACCTTCGACCGGGAGGATGTGCGCCGGCTCGCTTCCAAAGTCCGGACGGAGGGCCAGCCGGGTGATCTTGCCACGGCCAGGGTTCGGATCTCCGGCGCCGGCCGGTCTGCGGTTGTCGAGGTCGACGCACCGAGGGGTTCACCGGCGCATCCGCTCTCGGAGGAAGAACAACGGGCAAAGTTTCATGGCCTGGTTGGTGGAGTACGGAACCGTTGACGCCGCCAAGGCCGGTGCTCGATGAAGAGGGTCTACGAAGCGACGGTAGGTCCGCCTGACGGCGGCATGATCAAAGACTTCCCTAGCGCAATGCACCCTTGACCGACATGATTTCCTTGCCGTCGCAATCGGCTGGTAATATCCGGTCTCCCCGGGCATGCGCCACGCAATCCCTTCGAAACCCGCCTCCTCCAAGATCGCATCGAGTTCCCCACGCAACAATGCGCGATACTTTGTAGCAAAATGTGCAACCTGCCACCCTTTGGCGCTCTGTCCTTCCGATGCTTCTCACGCATGATAAACAGGTGCACAGTATAGCCGCGTCCATCGGTCGTCCAGTCCCACACCTGGAACACGATGCGCTGGCCTTCAGGGGCGTCGAATATCCTCGGCCCCTCGATGCGCGGTCTTGCCACAACGAGCCGATCATAATCGCGAATGCTCACGAGCAACAAGCCGCCTGTCCGCAGTCTTGAGCCCATGCCACGCGCAGCCTGGCGAAGATCATCATCAGTGAGCAGGTGCGGTAGAGAGTTGTCGCAGGACAACACGATGTCAAAAGCCCCGGCAACTTGTGTGTCCAGCGCGCGAAAATCGGCGACTCCAAAGGTGATCGACACACCAACTGACGCGGCTTCCCTTTCAGCGCGATCAACCGCCGCAGGACTCAAGTCAGTGGCGTGAACCGTGTACCCTAGCCTAGCCTAGCCTAGCCAGGCCGATTGCCTGAGTTCCGATGCCGCAGGAACAGTCTAATACCGAGAGTGGTCCCGGACCCATCTGCTGAACGACAAACAGGCCATCGCCCTGGGTCTCGAACTCATACCCTTTTTGTTCCGCTGTGGCGGACCGCAGTATTCGGCGGTGCGACTCCAGGATGTCCGGATGCCGGTCCCCGAGCTCCTGGACAAGGCGTGTGGATCCCTCGATATCGGTGAAGAGGAATGTAACTGTACCAATTGGGAGTGAGGCATGATTGACCTCCCAGGAGTCATGGGCGAAGTTCGGTTGGGTCGAGTTGTTTCCTGTGGCTGACGGTAGAGCTGGTGCCGGGAGGGGGATTTTGGAGTTACCCCCACGACGGGCAAAGGTCGCGTAGCCGAGACCTGAAAGCCGTGACACGCCGCTACCTTTCTACAGGCATGCGCCAGGTAGGCATCATGGTGGCTTACCTTTGCGTATGCGCAAGGCTATGGCCGCCAAGTTCAAACGCAGGATGGCTCAAGGATTCAAAAGCACTCGGTTCTCAGGGCCCATCTAGGGCCCGTCGATTTCCACCTCGGCTTCGCAGTTCACAGGGGCGTTCAGCGGGACCACCAGGCCAATCGAAGAGCGCGCGTGAAGGCCAACGTCCGAACCGTAGAGTTCCAGAATGAGATCCGAATAGCCATTCGTCACGGCAGGCGTCTGGGTGAAACCTGGTGCGGCGTTGACCATGGCAAACACTCGCAGCCAGGCGGTAACCCGGTCCAGATCCCCGAGCGCTCTCTGCAAGCTAGCGAGGTGAGCCACGGCCACCAGACGGGCCGCCTGATAGCCTTCGTCTACCGAGACCTCTGCGCCGACGCGTCCCAGAGGCTGGGCAAGCGAGCCATCTGGATTCAATGGGACGTGCCCAGATACGTACGCTCGATTCCCCCGGACACGAACCCAGGCAAACGGCAGACGTACCCCTGGCGGCGCCTTGAACGGTTCCGGAAGAATGAGGCCGAGCGAGGCCAGCTTGGCTTCAATGTGCATCGCTCTTCTTCTCGTCCCCAGGCCGTTAGTGATTTCGGGCTGCCGGCGGCATCAGGTGGCTGAGGCCATCCAGTTCGGGAAGAGGCACGACATTCTCTTGCTCGCGAGGATCGCTTCTCGCGAGGATCGCAACAGCGCGATGGTTCTGGCTGCAGTTCATAGGAAGATGCGGAACCCCCGGAGGGATGTACAGGAAGTCTCCCGGACCCACGGTGACACTCTCCCTGAGGCCGTCGCCGAACCAGAGGATGAGTTCACCCTCGATGATATAGGCGGCTGACTCATGGTCCCTGTGGAGGTGGGCCTTCGCCCGGGCTCCGGGTGGGATGACCGCCAACTCCATGCAGAGTCCTGCAGCTCCGACCGTCGCGGCCGAGATACCCGGGGCGTACTGCACCCCCGTCACCCCCTCGGACGCCTGCCCCGCTCGGATGACCTGGCATTTCACTGCCACCGCCATGGCACGTCCCTCCTGGTCTTGATCTTGACCTCAGCTTGCGCCTGATGGGGCACGCCGTAAATACCAAAAAATGGACTTGAAGAGGCCTGCGGGCGAAATCACAATGAAGGCATGAAGACGTATGGGCAGTATTGCCCGATTGCCAGGGCATCGGAGATCTTCGCAGAGCGCTGGACGCCGATCATCATCAGGAATCTCCTGGCTGGATGCCAGGCGTTTTCCGAACTCCTCGCCGGCGCACCAGGGATTCCGAAGACCCTGCTCAAACAGCGGCTCGAACTCCTGGAGCAGTCCGGTATCATCGAGCGCAGCCCGAGCCCGAGGGGGCGCGGCTTTCTCTATCGTCTCACGGCGAAGGGCGAGGACCTGCGGTCAGTGTGTGATACCTTGGGCACCTGGGGAGCCCGGTGGCTGGAGATCAAGCCGCAGCACATCGAACCCGGCTATGTGCTCTGGGCGACGTCCAAACTCGTGGACGTTCAGAAGCTTCCCCATGCGAAAGTCATCGTGCGCGTTGACCTCCGAGACCAGCCCCGACGAAAGTTCTGGTTGATCTTACAGCGTCCGCGGCCAGAAGTGTGCGCGAGCTATCCGGGAACGCCGGAGGATCTCATCTTGACCGCGGATTCAGAGACCCTGGTCAACTGGCATTATCGGCGCATTTCGTACGGCGAAGCGGTCCAGCAAGGACTGATCTGCATCGATGGACCACCCCGACTCGCAAGCGCGTTCCCGTCCTGGGTACGCGCGAGCCCGTTTGCGCACGTCGCTCCCAAGACTCCTCTACGCCCAGGTAGTGTGGCGAAGCTCCCTAAAGGGGAAAGCGGCCACTAAGCAGTCGAATGGCTGTGGTCGCCTGTTCACAACCCCTCTCCGTCCATAACGAGGCTAGAGCTGCAGTCGTGGGTCGAGCAGGTCCCGCAGCCAGTCTCCGACCAGATTGATGGCGACCGCGGTCAGCGCGATCGCCAAGCCCGGGAAAGTCGCCAGCCACCAGCTTGTCAAGAGGTAATCGCGCCCCTCGCCGAGCATGTTGCCCCAGCTCGGCGTCGGCGGCTGCACCCCGAGGCCCAGGAAGCTCAGCGCCGACTCGGTCACGATCATCTGCGCCAGCTCAAGCGAGCCGATCACAATGGCCGTGGCCAACGTGTTCGGCAGAATGTGGCGGATCATCAGCCGCCGGTCCGAGGCGCCCAACGCCCGCGCGGCGGTCACGAACTCGCGCTCGCGAATCGAGAGCATTTCGGCGCGCACCACGCGTGCGTACGGCGCCCACCCGGTCAAACCGAGGATCGCGACTAGGTTGAACAGGCTCGGGCCGAACACGACGATCACCGCGATGACGAGCAGGATGAACGGGAGCGCCAGCCGCAGGTCGACCAGCCGCATGAGCCCTTCGTCGACGAAGCCGCCGTAGAAGCCTGCTATCACACCGGCCGCCACACCCAATGAGCCAGAGATCAGGACGGCGGCGAGCCCAACCGCCATGGAAATCCGCCCGCCGTAGATGAGGCGGCTGAGGATGTCGCGTCCCAATTGATCCGTGCCGAGCGGGTGAGTCAGGCTGCCGCCGGACCAGAACGGCGGTCGCAGGCGCTCATCGAGACTCTGGATATAGGGGTCGTGCGGCGCGACGTATGGCGCGCCGATCGCCATGACGATGAGGACCGCCAGCACCGCGAGCCCGAACACCGCCTGCGGACGCCGGAGGAGGCCCCAGGCCCGGCGCCGGCGCAGCGAACTCGCGCGGCGGTCCACCTTCACCGCGCCGGGTGTGAACCGCTCCCGCGTCCTTGGCACGGCCCCTAACGCAGCCGGATGCGCGGGTCGAGCCATCCGTACATCAAGTCCAGCACGAAGTTGATGACGACAAAGACGAAGGCCGCCACGAAGACCGTTGCCTGTACCAGCGGGAAATCGCGGTTGTAGACGGCCTCGAGCGCCAGGCGACCAACGCCCGGCCACGCGAACACGCTCTCGGTGATCACTGTTCCGCCAAGAATCGTCCCATAGGTCAGTCCGGCCACTGTCACGACCGGGATGGCCGAGTTACGCAAGACGTGGCCTAGCAGCACGCCGCGCTCGGCCAACCCCTTGGCCCTCGCGGTGCGGACGTAGTCCTCGTGCAGCACGTCGAGCAGGCTCGACCGGAGCACGCGAGCGAGGCGAGCCATCGGCCAGAGCCCGAGAGTGACTGCGGGCAAGACTAAGCTGCCCGGGTCACCGCGACCGGTGGCCGGGAGCCAGTGGAGCTGGACGGCGAACAGGATGATCAACATGATGCCGATCCAGAACGGCGGCAACGCCTGGCCGATGATCGAGATGTGCGAGGTGATCGCGTCGGCCAACGAGCCGGGCCGGAGCGCCGAGATGATCCCCGACGGAATCGCCACCAGCAGCGCAATGACCATTGCGGCGGTACTCAGCTCGACGGTCGCGGGTATGCGCTCGAGCACGAGCGCCAGGGCTGGCTTCCGGTATCGCAGTGATGTCCCCAGGTCACCTCGCGCGACGCGGGCGATGAAGTCAACGAACTGCACGGCCAGCGGGCGGTCGAAGCCGAGCTCACGGCGCAAATTGACGATGTCACGCTCGGTCGCGTCCTCAGGCACCATGAGACGCACCGGATCACCGCTGAGGTGACCGAGCAGGAAGACCGTGAGGGCCACCATGAACAGCAGCACGACCGTCATGACCAGCCGCCGCAGGATGAACGTCTTCATCGCTCCACCCTCTCGGCCAGACTGGCCCGCCGACCTTTACAGAACGCGGGAGCGGACCGCTCTCACCCCTCCAGGTCGATGTCCCAGAGGACGAGCCGCTCGTTCCTCGGCGGCGTCCACTTCAGCTTTTTGTTCGCCCCGAAGAGGTCCGGCTGGAAGTACATGAATAGCCACGGCGCCTGCCGGTAGATGTTGACCTCCATCGCCTTCAGCAGCCGCTCGCGTTTCTGGAGGTCCAGCGTCTGGGCGGCTTCGAACCGCGCGTCGAGGATCGGGTCCCTCGAGTAAAGCGAGAGGGAACCCTTCGAGTACAGGAACAACTGCACGGTCCGGTCGGCGTCGACCTGGCTCAAGATGCCTATCATCGTCATTCCCTTCAGCTCGCCCTTCTGCCAGGACGAGAAGAAGCTATTGTACTCGCCGGTCCGGAGCCTGGTGCGGACGCCGACCTGCTGGAGCATCCCCGCAATCGCCTGCGCCACCTCGGTGTCCTTCAGCCACCGTCCCGTCGGGTGGTGGAAGTCGACCTCGAAGCCGTTCTGATAGCCGGCCTCGATCAGCAACTGCTTCGCCTTCTGGGCGTCGTACGGGTACGGCTTCAATTCGGCGTTGTGGCCGAAGGTGGTCGGGTGTGAGGTCGCCGCAGCGATCTGTGCCCGACCCCCGAAGATGTTGCGGTTGATGCTTGCCTTGTCGATGGCGTAGTTCAGTGCCTGGCGCACCCGCGCGTCGTTGAACGGCGGGGTCCGACTATCGAAGATAATCGGCACGCCGCGGTTGCTCGCCGCCGACAGGATCTTGGTGTTGGTCCCCTTGTCGAGCAGGTCGACTAACTCCGGCGGCACGTTCAGGATGAGGTCGGCCTGTCCCGCCTGCAGCGCGGCGACACGGGCCGAGGCCTCCGGGACAGCCTTGAAGATGATCCGATCCACTTTGGGCCGACCGCGCCAGTAGTCGGGGTTGGCCTCGAGCACGATCTGCTGCCCCTTGACCCACCTGGCCAGTTTGAATGGCCCGGTACCGACCGGGGTCTCGACCAGGCTCTCCGGCTTCGCCTTCAGTACTCCGGGAGGCATGATGTAGAGCTGAATCAACGTGGTCAGGAAGCGTGGATCCTGCGCCTTCGTCCTGACCCGCACGGTCGCGTCGTCGACTTTCTCGACCGCCTCCCAGTTCGTGAAACGTGCCCTCTGGGCTGATTCCGGCCGCGTCATGTAGACGAAACTGGCCACGACGGCGTCGGCGTTGAAGGGCTCGCCATTGGTGAACTTCACGCCGGTCCGCAACTTCAGCTCCCAGGCCAATGGCTCGACATTTCGCCACGACAGCGCGAGCCGGGGGTCAGGCTTCAGTTGAGTGTCCAGCGCAACGATCGGCTCGATAATCTGGGTGCCGACGTTCTCCTCATGCGACAGGTAAGTGCTGCTCGGGTCAAACGCCTTCGGCTCAGCAGATTGGAGGATCGTGATCGTCTTCGTCCTCTCCGCCCCTCCGATGGGGGAGAACCCCGCGAATATGAGCCCCACGCTCGCGAGCGCCGCTACCCAGAACCGCGTGGCATGCATCGCCTCACCTCCAGCACCGTCATCTCGAGACATCGCCCGGCTTCAATAGGCGGTCGTCAGGACCAACGGCCAACCACACTCCATCAATTCGTGGTCTTCGTGGCTCGCCTTGCAGACCGGTCGGTAGGGGCAGGGCAACTCTTCCTCGGGGATCCCGACTCGGCAACGGCGGCAGCGCAGGTACGGTTGCGCGTGCGTCTCCAGCACAATCTGGGCGGCCGCGGACGGCCAGCCACCGAGCCGGTTGGCCAGTTCCGAGCACGCCTCGACCGTGAACGCCCGGTACTCCTGCTCCATCTGGCTGCCGGGCTCAATCAGCTCGTTCCGTCGCAACTTCTGCTTCAGCTCGTCGCTGATCTCGAAGATCCCCGTCCGGATGAACCAGAGGGGCCGGTAATAGTCGGCGCCGACCACAACCTTCTCGATATCCTTGAAGTCCAGCAACCGATCGATCTCCGGCGGGAAGGAGCGCCGGGTTCGTTTCGTGTACAGGCCGAAGGCGTCCACGTTGGGCCGCTTGCAGATCGGCCAATCGTCGAACACCTCATGGAACTTCGTCATCAGGAGCTGAATGAACCCCTGCACGTCGTCTCGGTAGAGATAGCCGTCCGCCCGTCTCAGCACGTTGATGAAGTGCCCGTCGAACTCGTCCAGGAGCACGCGGCCGACCGCCCGGAAATGCTTGAGCCGCTGCTCGAGCAACTGGAGCGTCACCCGTCCGGTGACCTCGTCCCGGTAGTGGTCCTCCAGGTCAGCCATTGTGAAGTTCGCGAGCACATTCGGGTCCAGGATGTTGCGCCCGCGGCGGATCGCTCGGGCGTGGCAGGCCTCGAGTCCTGATCCTCCGACGTACTTCGTCCCTTCGATGTGCACGGTGAACGGCACGACCGATCCGTCCGGCTCGCGTTGCCAGATCAGGAAGCCCTGTGAGGAACTGACGATGCTCCACTGCACCACGTCCAGGTCGCTCAGCTGCATGTCGGGCAGAGGCGGCAGGGTGTGCTGGTAGTGCTCGTCGGCGTGACGGTAGGCGTCGATCCAGTTCGAAGCCATCGAAATCGGAAGGCGCTCCGCGACCTGCGCCAACCGCTCGCTGTTGATCCGGACGTGTTTCGGGTCGCGCGTTATCGCCGCCAGACCCCCGCGCATGTCTTCCCTGGTGTACCTGGTGGCGCCGGCTGCCTCACCGACCCGGTGGACGTCAATCTGCATCGGGAGTCTCTTTCCCGAGTCGTTCACTTTCCCCGCTCCTTCGCGACTGGCTCAGCATAGCCAGACGCTTCTGTATTTCATTTGCGGGTCGTCGACGCCTGAGATAATAGCGTAGTCATGAGACATGCACGACGAATGATCAGGCGACTTGCCAGTCAGTTGCTGAATGGTTTCAGCGATTTCGGGTCCCAATTTGAAGTTCCTGCTGACTATATCTACGCCAGGCGAACGCGGCCTTGCAGCGCCTGGTCCGCCAGCGGGCGGCTACGGATTGCCGACACCAGTACCCAGAAATCGAGGATGAAGATTCGATCGCGGCAATCGTCTGAGGCCCGCCGTCAGCCGGGTGGAGCACGCGGTACCCGTGTAGGCTGCACGCCAACATACTTCTACCGGGAGAGTCCCCGGCCAGAGGTTCTCAACCAGTTCTGGCAAAGTCTCCCAACCGACAAGATCCATCACAAGGAGGGGATACCCATGCGACGGCTGCTGGCTGGGGTGGGCCTGACTTCCCTGGCGTCGACCGCATCGACCGCTGGGCTGTGCACCGCGTGGGTGTGGGTGCTGCATCTGACGGCCAGTCTCTTTCCTGGCACCAGCGAGCCTCGTCATGCTGGTCCGGAGTTTCGCCCGACACCGACGACCGCTGGGCGTTGGGATTGCGGGCACCGGCGTGCTGCTCATGGTCGTTCACTACGTGAGCCACATATATGACGGAACCCACGGCGATGAGCCGTTGATGTACACGGGAGCTGTTCTACTCGCCCTGGGGGCCTTCATCGACTGGCGCGCGGGGCGCGCAGTCAGGCGGTCTGCATGAGGGCCCGATGAAGCTGCATGCGGCCTGCGCCGGTGGCCGCTGATGCTCCTGCAGCGGCTAATCGGGAAGGTCGTCGTGCGCCGACACGGAGACCGTCTGATCGTGGAGGTCGGGGGAAAACCTGCCCGGCCGGTTGGACCTCGAAGCTTATTGGGGTTCAAATGGTGCCGGGAGCCCGGCTTTGTTTGAGAGAAAGGCACAGGCGAGGGTGGCGTAGACTAGGAAAGTCCCGTGGCCGCAAGCCGCCTTATCTCCCGCTCGGGGGAAGTCCAAAGACGCGTTCCGCATTCTCGTGAGCCATCTTCTTTGCAGTAGCTGGGCTCAGCTGAGACAGCAGAAGTCGATACCGACCGATTCTTT
>JBQTJP010000042.1:0-5322 GCA_052386995.1 Armatimonadota bacterium | reverse complement strand
TACTCGACCTGGTCGATGGTCCGGCACATGGAGCTCGCCTCGCGGAAGGTGATTCTGCCGCACCTCGAGCCGCACGAGGAAGCGGTAGGCTACAGCGTGAACGTCACGCACACCGCGCCCACCCCGGCCGGCGCGACGGTCACCGCGAGCGCGCGTCTGGTCCACATAGAAGGAAACAAGGTGACGTGCGCCGTCACAGCCCACAACGGAACGGCGACGATAGGCGAGGGTACGACGGTTCAGCTGGTAGTTTCCGCCCAGTCCCTGCGTGCGCGCTTCGACGCCATCGGCGCGCGGCGGCCGGAGTGAGAGAAGCCAGCAATAACCTCACCGGGGCGATGCGGCGCTGAGGCCCAGATACGCCTCCCGAACGAGGGGATGGTCGACCAGCGTCGCCGCCGTTCCGTCGAGGACCACGCGGCCGCGCTCGAGCACGTACGCCCGGGCCGCCACCTCCAGGGCGAGGTGCGCGTTCTGCTCCACGAGGAGCGTCGTAACGCCCTCGGCGCTGAGCGTGCGGATCACGTCGAACAGATACTCCACAACCACGGGCGCCAGCCCCGTCGAGGGCTCGTCTAGGAGGAGGATGACGGGATCGGCCATGAGCGCCCGGGCGATCGCCAGCATCTGTTGCTCGCCGCCGGAAAGCGTCGAGGCCACCTGGCGCCTGCGCTCCTTCAGCCGGGGAAACAGCGCGTAGACGCGCTCGAATCCTGCGTCAACCCGCCGCGAATCACGGAGCCGTCGTCCGCCCAAGAGCAGGTTCTCATGGACGGACATGTACGGAAAGATCTCTCGTCCCTCCGGCACCAGGGCCAGGCCGAGCGCCGCCACGTCCGGAGCGCCCAGTCCGCCGATCTCCCTGCCTCTGAAGGCGATGCGCCCCGCGCTGGGCCGCAGGAGCCCCGCCAGCGTCCTGAGGATTGTCGTCTTTCCCGCGCCGTTGGAACCGATGATTGTCACGACCTCGCCCTGATCGACGTGGAACGACACGCCCCAGACGACCATGAGCTTGCCATAGCTGACCTGGAGGCCATCAACTGCGAGCATTGGGTCCCCCACGCCGTTCTCCCAGGTAGGCTCGAATCACTTCGGGATGGCTCGCGACCTCGTCCGGCGTCCCTTCGGCGATCTTGCGCCCGAAGTCGAGAACGATGATCCGCGCGCACACGGCCATGATGATGCGCATGAGATGCTCGACCATCAGGATGGCCGTGCCCCCTTCGCGCACCTGCCTGATCAGCCTGACGGCCTCGTCGATCTCGGATGGGGTCAGGCCGGCGTTGATTTCGTCGAGCAACAGGAGACGTGCCCCGGCGGCGAGCGCGCGCGCCAGCTCGAGCTTTCTCAGTTCCACGATGGTCAGGTTGTGGAGAGGAGCCGACGCTTTGCCGCCCAACCCGACGAAGTCGAGGAGGGCCTGCGCGCGGACCGCGGCATCCTCCAGGCCGCAGGGCTTGCCGGAAAAGATCAGCCCGACCGTGACGTTCTGAATGCAGGAGAGGCTCGGGAACGGCTGCGGGATCTGGAAGGTCCGGGCGATGCCCAGGTGTGTCACGCGGTCAGGACTGAGGCCGGCCAGATTGTGGCCCTCGAAGCGGACTTCCCCCGCATCGGGCGGGTAGATGCCGGTGATAGTGTTGATGAGGGTGCTCTTTCCGGCGCCGTTCGGCCCGATCAGGCCGACGATCTCACCAGGCTCGATGTGGAAGTCCACTCCGTCCAGCGCCACCAGTCCACCAAAGCGCTTCGTTAGCCCCCGGACCGTCAGCAGGCTCACGGCTGCCTCTGCGGGAGGCGCGCCCGTCTGGCCGCCAGGCCTTCGGCTGCCCGCGTGACTGCGCGCGCGGCCACCGGGTAGATGCCGCGCGGCAGCGCCACGACGACGACGGCCAGGAGCATTCCCACCAGGATCAGGCTCTCAAACCCGCCCAGCCGCCGGAGCGCCCACTCCCAGAAGACGCGCACCACGAAGGTCCCGATGATCGGCCCTTCCGCGGTTCCAAGCCCCCCGGCAATCGTGTAGACCATCGGCCAGATCGAGTCCGCCAGGCCGAAGATCCCAGGCTCGATGTGTCGGGTCAGCGTGTGGCTGTTCAGCGCGCCGGCCAGGCCGCCCAGATACCCCCCGAGCGTCATCGCGAGCAGCCGATACCGGACGACGTTGACGCCCGCGGCGGCGGCAACGACCTCGTTATCGTGAAGCGCGACGAACGCAAGGCCCGCCTTTGAGCGCATGATCGCCGCGACGAGGAAATATGTGCCGACCATCAGGGTCACGCTGATGAGGTAGTTGAGGTCAGCTGTGCGCTCAATGGCGATCCCTTCGGGCACCAGCCGCGGTGCGTTGAGGCCATCCCAGCGGTTGGTGAGCCAGCCGAATGGCTCGACCACGAGGACCTGAATGATGGCCGTACAGCCGAAGGTGACCATTCCCAGGTACACCTCGCGCAGCCGGCGGCACAGGGCCCCGATGCCCAGGCCCACCGCGGCCGACAGGAGCGGGCCGAGGAGGATCGAGAACGCCGGGGAGATGCCGAGGCGCGTCGACAGCAAGGCGGATGCGTATCCACCCACGCCCAGGAAGGCAGCATGCCCCAGGGAGAACTGCCCGGAGTGGGCGACCAGGTTCCACGACTGCGCGTAGATCGCGAAGATGAACACGAACGTCATCACTTGAAGGACGAAGAGTTCTCTTACGGCCGCCAGGAACAGGCCGGCCAGGACGAGCATCGCGGCCGCCCCCCACAGGGGCTGGCGCATGCGTCGGAGCCAGGATCGCATCGTTGCCCCTCGGCTAGGCACTCTCACGAAAGAGGCCCTGAGGGCGGAGGAGCAGGACTGCGATCAGCAGCAGAAAGGCGACCGCGTCCCGCCACGTGCCACCGAGCAAGAAGGTCGCGACGCTCTCGACGACGCCATACAGCAGGCCTCCGACCACTGCCCCCCGCACGCTGCCGAGCCCCCCGAGGATGATGACGGCAAAGGCCTTGATCGCGGGGAACGTGCCTGCGTAGGGATCGAACTGGTTCAGAATCCCATAGAGGGAGCCGGCGAGGCCCGCCAGCGCTGCGCCGATCCCAAACGTCACCATGTCCATCTGCTCCACCCGGATTCCCATCAGCAGCGCGGCCACCCGATTTTGGCTGGTCGCGCGAATATCCCGGCCGAGCCGTGTCCGGAGCAGTACTGCCCACAGCCCGATCATGATCCCCCAGGCTAGCGCCAGAAGGATCACAAAGTCATAGCGCAGGGTGATGAGCCCCAGATCGAACACGCTGGTCGCATACGCGGTCCTGATCTGAACCGACTCGCGGAAGCGAGGGACGAAGACACTGGCCACGGAGTTCTGGATGATGAGGATTAGGGCGATGCTGAAGAAGACTTCATTGATCTTGGCCGAGCCCCGCAGCCAGCGGAACCCAAAGCGCTCGATCCCGATTCCCAGCGCCCCCACCGCCAGCATGGCGGCAAACACGCCAAGGTACGGGTTCAGGCCGAAGTCGTGCGACAGCAAGAACGTGATGAATGCCCCGGCGATCATCAACTCGCCGTGGGCGAAGTTCACGACCTTCATCACGCCGAAGATGAGCGTGAGCCCGGTCGCCAGCAGCATGTAGAGGCTGCCGATGACGAGCCCCCAGATCAGAACGCGAAGGAGGGCGCCGGCGTCGAGGATCACGCTAGCGCCCTCCGGATGTCACGGGAGAATGGTCGGCGGGGCTTGCCGCCTCGCCTGAATCGCTTATGGACGCCTGAACCTGGCGTCGGCCAAGTCAGTGGGCCACACGATCACCGGCCGCAGCTCCCTGGCTTTTTCATCCCAGAACATCTGCGACGTAAAGAGCAGGAACGGGACCTCGCGGTACCTGGCGTCGAACCGGATCTTACCTCCCCGAATCGGCAAGACGATCTGATCCATCTCGAGCTTGCCCAGGGCTTCAATGATCTTTGCCTTCTCCAGGCTTCCGGCGTTCTCGACAGCCTTCGCGGCGACGTAGACGACATCGTAGCCCGACGCACCCAGGACGCCGGGCAGCACCCCGAACTTCTGCTCAAAGTTCTTGCGGAATTCCGCCCATTTCGTGTAGGCGGGGTTCCTCGGGATCGCGTGCGTGCTGTAGATGCCGAGCAAGGTCGAGAAGATGCCGAGCTTGCCCACGTCCCTGTAGTACAGGGGGTCGTCGGCACAGGCGCAGACAGGCCCGAAATGGGTGACTTTGAAGTCAATACCGATATCCAGGATCGCCTGATTGATCATACCGATCGTCTCCCCCCGGAAGCCCATGGGGATGAAGACGTGGGGATTCAGGGTTCTGATCCTGGTGAGCTGCGGGCGGTAGTCGGTCTCGCCAACCCTGAAGCGCTCGCCGGCGACGACCTCGATCGGCAGGTTGGCTTCCCTCATCTGCTCCACGAACCCTTTGAAGTACTCGGCGCCGAACGGCGAGTCCTGATAGAGCCAGGCGACGCGCAGCGGCCGGTCGGGGGACCAGACGGGCTTGACATGGTTCGCAAGGAAGTCAGCGGTGCCGGCCCCATACATCAGGCCCGTGGCCTGATAGTGGAAGACCATGGATTTCCTCGCGTCGGGCCCGTGGTCGAGCGTGCGCGTGAACAGCGGAGTCGACGGCGTCGGGATGTAGGGAACTCCGTGCTCTTGAATCACGGGGAGGGCCGCCATCCCGAAGGCGCTTCCGAGCCCCCCGAAGACCAGATTCACCCTGTTCTCGACGATGAGCCTGGTGACGGCCGAGACCGCGGCCGTGGTCGACGTCTGATCATCGCCGACAAGCAGCTCGAGCTTGAGATTGGCCCCCGCCTCCCTGACCCGCACGCCCCGCGCGTTGATCTCATCCATGGCGAGCGTGACAGCGCGCAGCTGGTCCTGACCGGTGCCCGCCGCGGGCCCGGTCATCGAGGTCAGGAGCCCGAGGCGGATCGTTCGGGCCTGCCCCGTAGCGGCTGGCAGATTAATGCTGAGAGCGGCGGCGACGAGCACCGCGATCGCGAAGATCACGCTCGTTCTCAACCAGGACATTACGCCACCCCCTTTTGTTGTGCGCACCATACTCAGTTCGCCCACGCCTGGCGAGCCACCTCGGCGACCAGGCGCAGCTTGCGCGCCTGGGTTTCGGGCCGAATCGCATTGCCCCGGGCGACCGAGGCGAACCCGCACTGGGGCGAGAGCGCCAGCTGCTCACGCGGGAAGTACCGGCTGGCCTCCTCAATCCGGGCGGAAAGCTCCGGTGGCGTTTCGACCCGATCGGTCTTGGTCGTGATCAGTCCCAGGACGACCCACCTGTCATCCGGGACCCGGGC
>JBQTJP010000041.1:0-9423 GCA_052386995.1 Armatimonadota bacterium | reverse complement strand
GCAGATGGCCGGGCCTTCGCAGCTTCGCCCGCAGGCCACAGCGACGCCGGTACGAATGCCACGCCCTCCATCAGGCGGCGGGCCGTGCGGCGTGTCACGACTTTCTCTGCGACCCAGGTTCCGTCGCGGCGCGCAACCTGCGCGCCGGCCTCGATGATCCCCGCGGGGTGTCCGATGCGGACGGTGCGCTCAGCACCCTGCGCGGAACGCACGACCGCATGGACCACCGTCCCGTCGATCAGCGACGCCACCGCGGTGCAGATGGCGCCGGTGAGCGCGTACGATCGGTGCAGCCGGCCCATGGACATGATCCGGCCGGCGACATCCATCGCGTTTCCGTCCACCGCGCGTCCCGACGTGGACGCGTACGACGCCGGCGCCGATGCAAACGCGAGCTTCGGCACGCCGGGGCTCTTTGCCGTGGCCTCTTCGGGCGTCGCGGCCAGTCCCATGCGGACAGCCGCATGCGCGCGAATGGCCTCGATTCGACTCAACAGATCAGAATCGGCGTCGATTCTGTCGGGCATCTCGGTGCCCGCTAGACCCAGGTCGCCCGGCTTCACGAAGACCACAGGATTCGCGGCGTCTACGAGCGAGACGGTGATCGTCCCAACGCCCGGGACCTCGAGAGGCTCTGCGGCGTGGCCGGTCGGCAGCAGGCGGCCCGTCATCGACCCGCCCGGTTCGAGGAACTCGAGCGTGATCGGCGCGCCACTGGCCGGGACGCCGTCGATCGCATAGTCACCCTCAACTTGATGCCGGCCGCCCTGGGTCGGGACGTGCGCGACGATTCGCTTGCGTGTATTGGTCTGCCAGATGCGCACGGTGGTGACGGGCTCACCCGCCTGCACCAGACCCTCATCGATGGCGTACGGCCCGACCGCGGAGGAGATGTTCCCGCAGTTGCCGCCGTAGTCGATCATCGGCGCGCTGACGTTGACCTGGCCGAAGGTGTAGTCCACATCGGCGCCGGGAACCGACGCGGGCGCGATGATCGCCATCTTGCTGGTTGTCGAGGTCGCGCCGCCGAGCCCATCGATCTGCCGGCCGTAGGGATCGCCGCCGCCGAACACCTTCAGGACGACGCGGTCGCGCAGGGTGGGATCGGTGGGGAGATCCTCCGGCCTGAAGAAGACGGCTCGGCTGGTGCCACCCCGCATCACGACCGCGCGAATTCGACGCTGTCCGCTCATGAGAGGTTCCCCCTGAAGACGGATTCGCGTCTTTGGGTCCGCGGTCCTGGGCAGACCGGGAGAAGGGAGGGACGTGACCTCGGGATGACCGGGTCTTCACGCGCGGGCATCGGATACGGCCTGCTGTTTGTTGCGGCCGGCATGTTTCCCCTATTGCGCGGGCTGGGAGTCATCACCGCCGGAGAAATTTCCGCCCCGTCGTGGGTCGTCACCGTGGCGGGGGTGCTGTTTGTGCTCGGCGGGTTGGCCCTCGTGAATCAAAGCATTCAACGCACGAGCCATTCAGGTGCCGCCGCCAGCCTGCATTCCGCTCATCAGACCATTGCGTGGCTGCTGGCCTGCCTGATCGTCACCGGCTTGAGCGCGATCGGCCTCTGGGTGGCGTTCGGTCCCGGGGCGCGGGAGTTTAAGGGTGGCATCACCGGGTCTGAGACAGAGGGTCGAATCGCCTTCGGGATTGGGGCTTTTATGACAAGCTTGATCGCGGCGTGGTGGTGGCGATGGGGGATCGCGGAGTACATCGGCCGCCGGGGCCGTTAGCGTTCCTACGGCCGTAGGCCGACCGTTCGCTTACCGCGCCGCCCCCGCGACCAGCCGGGCCGCCTCTTCTCCGGCGATCCGTCCGAACACGGCCCCGCGCATCAGTCCCGCTCCGGCGGGATAGTTGAAGTAGAAAAATCCGCCGGTGATCTCGCCTGTCGCATACAGACCCGGAATGACCCTGTTCTCGGTGTCCAGCACCCGCGCCCGATCGTCGGTGCGGATCCCTCCATAGGTAAATGTAATCCCGCAGGTGACCTGATAGGCGACATACGGCGGGCGCGTCAACGGCACGGCCCAGTGTGATTTGGGCGGGTCGAGTTGCTGTGTCGCGCGGCCGTCGCGTGTGGCGGGATCGAACGCCCGGCCGCCTGCGGCCGTGCCCGCCTCGCCCGCAGCGGCGTTGAACGCCCGCACCGTCTCGCCGAGCGCCGCGCGCGGGACGCCGATCCCATCCGCCAGCCCCTCGACGCTTGCGGCTTGAACTGGTGTTCCGGACTGGTACCGCTCCTCCAGAAGATGGATCGTCTGCTGGTCGAACACCTGCCACGCGCGATTGTGTGGCTGGGCCAGAATCGCACGGCCGATCTTGGCGTACGTGTACTGGGAGAAATCTTCACCCTCGTCGACGAATCGCCGGCCGTGGATGTTGACCATGATCCCGTACGGATACGAGAGCCGGTTGGTCTTGTCGGTCAGGCGCAAATCACCCACCGGTGGCGCGGTCGCATCTACCGGCGTCGCGTGGCAGCCGCTCCAATGGCCGTACGGCTGGGCGCCGATCTCGAGGGCCGCGGTAAGCATCTCCCCGGTGTTGAACTCGGTACCACGCACCGTCACGGTGTCCCATCCCGCACCCAGGTAGCGGGCCCGCATCTCTGGGTTGGCCTCGAACCCTCCGGAAGCCAGGATGACGGCGCGCGCGTCCAGATCGCGGAAACCATTTCCCCGCACGACCAGTCCCGCCACTGAGCCATCCTCGTTCAACCGTAACTTGACGGCCTTGGTCTCGTAGGCGATGTCGATGCCGCGGGATTCCGTGGCCCGAAAGAGCGCGGCGGACAGGCCCAACCCCGCGCCGCGCGTCTGCAGCACCAGGCCCGGCGGGAACCGACGCCGGGTGCCATCCTTGACACCGAAGATCTCACTGAGCTCCCATTGGACGCCCAGGTCACGCATCCACTTGATGGTTTCAAGTGAGCGGCCCACTAGCGTTCGCGTGAGCACAGGATCGGCGAGTCCGCCGGTGACACGCATGATATCGGCCGTATAACGCTCGGCCGGGTAGGGCTCGACCTCGACGCTTTCCTGGGGCGGCGCCGGGAGCAGGCTCAGCACTTCATCCCGGTCGGCGTAGACAAATCGGAGGACGGCGCCAGAGAATCTGGTGTTGCCGCCGCGCACGGCGCGTGGGGCTTTCTCGAGCACCAGCACCGAAGCGCCAAGATCATGTGCGGCGATCGCCGCGGTCAGCGCCGCGTTGCCGGCGCCCACGACCACGACGTCATGGTTTCGGCCTGTTGTCACGGTTGAGGTCGCGCTCTCACGGCCCGGGAAGTGTTAGGCGCTTCAGCTACCTCAACACGGTTACAGTGCCGGTCGTCTTGTCGATCCGAATGCGCGCCGCGGCCCGGTTCCCTGTGTGACTCCGCTCCCGCAGGCGGCGGTTCGGATTCGTGATCGATTCCAGCCGATAGGTGCCGCTGGGGACGGCCGTGATGTCGATCTGCTGCCCGTGAAGATCCCAGGTATACGTGTCAACCCATCCTGGCGAGATCCCCATCCTGGTGTCCTCGCACTCCGGGTATGCTGCGCGCGCACCGCGCCGCACGCGGTCGAAGTCTTCGAGGCAGAAGGCCTGCTTCCGGCTCCTCCAGACGCGACCACTGCCTTGGGCCGTGAGCCTGTATTCCGCGAAGCCTGAGAAGTGCCAGTGCCGGTGGTCGGGATCGGGGTCGTAGGCGAGCCATCCGACGAAGACCCGGCGATTTGTCCCGTCCGAGTTGAAGATGCGTTGATACGCTGGCATCTCCCGCCTGCCGTTGCGTGTTCGCTTCTTTCTGGGGTCGCCGCCGACCTCGAGCGGGCCCGCGCCCTCATTCGCGATGCCGTTCGAGAAGCGGAGGAGCACGCGGCCGTCCTCGCGCTCGATCCGCGCGTCCGTCAGGAACTTGAACGTCCCACCGCGGCGTGTCGTCCGGCGCCACTGAATGCGCCGGCTGCCTTTCAAGGTGACGAGTTTCCGGAGAAGATCAGGCATGATGTGTCCTCCTTATCAAGATGCAATCGCATTCACAGGATAGGGACACGCGCCCCCGCGCGGCAAGGGGATGCCTGGCGGGTGCCGGATGCAACCCTTGGGATATAATCGACGCATGGAGTTCGCACGAGCTCAGCATCCGCGCGGCCGATCCGCGCTCGATGATCGCCTGATCGCCGATTTGCAGACCGTGCTCGGCGAGCGGCTCTCGACCTCGGCCGCCGTGCGCGAGCACCACAGCCGGGGCGAGACGTACCTGCCTCCGTATCCGCCCGACGCCGTCGCGCTTCCAGAGACCACCGAGGAGGTCCGCGCCATTGTCACCGCCTGCGCGCGGCACGGCGCCGCCATCGTGCCATTCGGCGCCGGGACGTCGCTGGAAGGTCATGTTGCTGCGCTCGAAGGCGGGGTCTGCATCGACCTGAGCCGCATGAACCGCGTGCTGCGGGTGAGCGCCGACGATATGGACGCCGCCGTCGAGGCGGGCGTGACCCACCGGCAGCTCAACAGACACCTGCGCGCCACGGGGTTGTTCTTCTCGGTGGACCCGGGCGCGGATGCCACCATCGGTGGGATGGCCGCGACGCGCGCGTCAGGAACCACGGCGGTGCGCTACGGCACGATGCGTGAGAACGTGCTGAGGCTGACGGTTGTGCTCGCCGATGGGCGCGTCATCAAGACCGGCACCCGGGCGCGCAAATCCTCGTCCGGCTATGATCTCACGCGGCTGTTTGTTGGCTCAGAAGGCACGCTGGGGGTCATCACCGACGTTACCGTGCGATTGCACGGGCTGCCCGAAGCCGTGTCCGCCGCAACCTGTCCGTTCGAGACGATCGAGGGCGCGGTGAATACGGTCATCACGACGATTCAGCTGGGGATTCCTGTTGCGCGGATCGAGCTGCTGGATGACGTGCAGATGGATGCTGTTAACCGCCATTCGGGATTGACGTTGCCGGTCGCGCCGACGCTGTTCCTGGAGTTTCACGGCGCGAGCGAGCGCATCGTCTCCGAACAGGCCGAAGCCGTGAAGGAGATCGCGGCCCAGCATGACGGCCGCGACTTCCAGTGGGCCGTGCATCCAGACGAGCGCGCGCGGCTGTGGAAGGCTCGGCACGACGCGTACTTCGCGGCGCTGGCCCTGCGCCCCGGCGCCGTGGGGCTGACAACGGACGTGTGCGTGCCAATCTCACGCATGACCGAGTGCATCAGCGAGACCAAGAAGGATCTGGCGACTTCCACGCTGATCGCGCCGCTGGTCGGACACGCGGGCGACGGCAACTTCCATCTGGTCTTCCTGATCGACCCCAACAATCCGGACGAGCTGGCAGAAGCCAAGCGCCTGAACGAGCGCATGGTCAGACGGGCGCTGGCAATGGGCGGCACCTGCACGGGCGAGCATGGCGTCGGCTACGGCAAGATGCCGTTCCTCGAAGCCGAGCACGGGGAGGCGCTCGAGATCATGCGCGCGATCAAGCGCACTCTGGACCCGCACAACCTCATGAATCCCGGCAAAATGGTAAAGGTATGAGCTCAACGCCTAGAAACGAGAAAGGAGCATGAAGAATGGCTACGTGTAAAGCTAACAGATGCAAGATCGACTGCCCCCCAGGAGGGTGTGGCTGTGTTTACGTGTACGAAACAGACTCATGCAACTGCGAATGCTTCGGTGATGAGCCCCAGGGCTCCAAACAGGGCTTGAGCCTTGGAAACAAGATCGACGTTTCGGTCAAAGGGCTCGCCCTTGGGCAGCTCGCCGGTCGTTTCGATCGGCTCCTTGCCAGAGAAGTCCTGGTGCCCGCGTCGCGTACCGGTCAGAAGGTAAACCTTCAACTGAAGGCAGTGTCCTTTTCCACCGCCCTCAAAGCTCTCGGCCTCCAAACCCGGCTCCCCACCAAGCCACAGCGCAAGCGCGCCCGCTAAGGCGCCGCGGCAGGGCAGTGTCCTGGCTATTCCTCGGCTTCAGGCTTGTAACCGCGCCAGCGTTTCTGCGTACCCCGACGTCGTTCGCCTTCGATCCGCCGCTGCTGAGCGGCTTTGCTCGAGCGTGTCGGCCGGCGTGGTTTTGGAACTTCGGCGGCGCGGCGAATGAGAGCGGTCAAGCGTTCACGCGCATCTTGGCGATTCTGCTCTTGCGTTCGGAAACGGCGAGCGTCAATGATGAGAATCCCGGCCTCGGTGATCCTTTTGCAACCAGACGGCGTAAACGCTCACGAACTGGGATGGGTAGGGAAGGCGAGTTCTGGATGTCAAAGCGCAACTGCACAGCGGTGGCGACTTTGTTGACATTCTGACCACCGGGGCCGGAGGCACGCACAAATGTTTCTTCCAGCTCGCTCTCGTCAATGACCAACCCTGGGATCACGGTCAGCATGCCGCAAGCCTCCGTTACCAGCCTACACCGCTCACCATCTTGCAGTGAAGGAACTCGGGCTGCTGGCGGTGTAAAGACCAGTGATGGCCCAGATTCAGAGACAAAAGGGAGGATGATAATGCGCGACCTCGTGGGGAAGGCGGCGGGTATTCTTGGCTTGCTCGCACTTGTCACACTTCTCTTACCGAACGCACAGATCGCGTCCGCGGCGCCCAAGCGCAGTTTGTACGACCGCCTGGGTGGCAAGACCGCGATCACCGCTGTCGTCGATGAGTTTGTGGCCAACGTGGCGGCCGACAAGCGCATCAACAAGTTCTTCGCCAAGACGAACATCCCGCGCCTGAAGCAGCTCCTGGTCGACCAGATCTGCGAGGCGTCGGGCGGGCCGTGCAAGTATACCGGCCGCAGCATGAAGGAGTCGCATAAAGGCATGGGGGTAGCCGACAAAGACTGGGACGCCCTGGTGGAAGATCTGGTCAAAGCGCTGAACAAGTTCAAAGTGCCCAAGCAGGAACAACAGGAACTCCTGGGACTCCTGGGCCCCATGAAGAAGGATATCGTCGAAAAGATGTGACGCAAGGGACGTGGAGTTCGAGCTACCGCAACTTCACTACCGCAACTCAACCCGGCCCCGCGGGCCGTCGACAACGGCGATAAGCGCGGGGCTTGGTCCATGTTTCACGGGGAGGTCGAGCCCGAGCCGGCGCAGGATGTCCTGAACGCGCGCTGTATCAGGGTGTTCCGCACGAAAGTCGACGAGTGACGCGCCCTCGGCCGCGGTGCGTGCCGGATGGGGCGACTGCCTCCAGTCAATGAAGAACGGCACGATGCCGTCTCCCCCCGCGGTCAGAGGGCTTGTCGATCGCCAGGAGAGGACCACGCCGTCGGACCGTCGCCGGCTTCCGGGCGTCACGTCCCCGAGTTGCACTCCCTGACTCGCGGCTTCACGCCTGAGGTGTTCGAGATCTCTGGCGTTTGCTGCCCATGCAACGAGCCTCGATTCCTTGAGGCGATCGATGCCGAACGGACGAGGCGTTTCAGGTGATGGCTGCTCAGGATCAGGTGCGATGATTTCCAAATAGGTCGCTGGACCGAGTGCGATCAGAGCGTTTCGGGTTCCGCGACCTGGATGTTGACCTCCGAACGTCGCCCGAATGCCCAGGAGCATCTCGATCTCCGCCATCCCAGAGTTCAGGTCTGGCGTTGCGTAAACAAGATGATCGACTCTATGCAGCACCTCGGCAACTCCTCCCGACGTTGCGGCAGCGTTTTGCTAGGCTACCCCATGGCGCTGCGTTACGTCGCAGTCTCCACCAGTGTCTCGATCTGTGCACGAGCGGTAGCGACTGAATCTCGTGCTTGCATGCGCTCGGCGAAGCGTGACGCGTTTTCCTGGTAGCTCGAGGTTCCCAGCACCCTGTGGATGGCGGCTGAGAGCCGAAGCTCCGTGAGGTCTTGTCTCGCAACCACTTCTGCGACGCCGACGGCGGCAGCACGGGCTGCCACGCCAGGCTGATCCCGGTCCCATGGCACCAACACCATGGGCACGCCGTAGTAGGACGGCAATGGCAGCCAAGGCGAAATCCTGCGCGATGGCGGTGTCCCCGAAGCACTGCACGCTGTGACCGGCCTGATGCAGGCCAACGGTGACAGCGGCCAGCGGCGGCCAATTCCCGCCACCTGTTGAAGTCCCAAGGACGAGTATCTTCTGGGGGAACGCCGTTGACTTATCCACCCAGATGCGTCCGCAGGAATGCCACTACCCGTGGCCAGGAATCGGCGCGAGCGAATGAATCGCCAGCAGCCGTGCCCCCATAGGCAAAGTCCAATTTCGTAATTGGATGGCGGGAGTGACGGAGGGTGGTGGGGAGATAGGGCAGACTCACCAGATGCCCCGCCTGTGGGTAACTCAGATGTTCTACCGGAAAGACAAAATTGTGTTGCGTCAATCTCTGCACTGCGATCTCAGCTAGTCTGGTAGACGGCCACATCTGGTCGTCCTGGCCCGAAATCATCAGAATTGGCCCTCGCGTGTGCTCAACGGGAATGGTGGCCTGTGCAACGGCTTCCTCCTTTTGCAGGGCCGCCACAAAGCCTGGAGTCAGGACAATTGGCGAGTGGGTCCAGTCGATGGCGCCCTTCATAGACAGCATCTCGTCGATCGTCGAGATGTCCGCGATGGCCTTCTCCATAAACGGCAACGGCTGCCCATGGTGGGTCCATGCGGGGACTGATGGTAGTCGTTCTGTGCCGGCTTGCACAGCCCCCCACATCACGCCGCTCGGCACATAAGCAACGACGGCCCGAATCTCGGGGAAGGTTGCCCCGAGGAGTAGCGCAAGCTCTCCCCCACGCGATTGCCCGAGTACCGCCAGTGAGTGCGGATGGACCCCGTCCTGCTGCTGCAGCCAGCGAATTGCAGTTCCAAAGTATTCCAGCGGAATCTCCACCAAGCCCGGTGGGAGCGGCTCGATGCCGAAATAGGCCAGAGCAAGCGTGACGAAACCGCGCGAAGCCAGGAGCGCTGCAGGCGCTTCCCACAGACCACCGCCGGAGCCGCCCACAACGACGATTGCGGGACGCAGTCCGGAAGCGGCCGGGCGGAAGAGCGCCGCGACCATCCCATTGTCCCGGACCTCGGTGCGCGTCACCCCTGACGCGATGAAGCTCCGCTCGGCTTCTGCTGAGGCGACGATTGTTCCGTCTACGGCCGCGTCAAGTTGCACGCGGAGTGGTGGCACGACAGAGAATGGGGAGGCCGGCAGCTCTGCTGGCGGAGCCATCGACCAGAAGAGCCCCATTGGATCAACTTGCTCGTAGGTTCCTCCTACGGGCGGTTGGGTGCAGGCATCGACGCAGCCCCGCGTGTCTGCGACAAAGGTCGCGTGGGATTCCCACGCAAATCCAAGATGGTTCGTCATACGCGCTCGGAGCGTGACATGCTGTCCGATAGCAAATCCCGTCAGGCGGATGGCGACCGGCTCATCGATTAGTGCGCATGCCGGCTGAATCTCGATCCGCGGGGAAGGAGCACGCAGGTTTGTTTGAACAGGTACGTT
>JBQTJP010000040.1:0-3993 GCA_052386995.1 Armatimonadota bacterium | reverse complement strand
CGTCCGGCAGCGGGGCGCGCTGATCTGGCAGTGGTCGCACGACAAAGCATTCACGCAGGCTGTCCGCGAATCCACGATGGCGGCGGGCGAGCGGCTGTTCTACGGCTGGATGTGGGACCAGACCGACTTGCAGGGGCGGCAGGTCGAGCCCGGCGCGTATGAAATCTGGGCAGTATTCAAGGGAAGCCAGCGCTCGGGTCCGCGCACGGTCGAAACCGGGCCGCTCCACATCACGATCACCCGCTAGCGCGGCAGGGGCTCATCCGGCCGCGGAGAAGATCATCGTTGGCCGGAAGGAGCGCTCATTGCGCACCGCCGACTGGTATATCGTCCGCGAACTTCTCCCCCCGTTCTTGCTCGGGATCGGTGGATTTCTCGTGATCCTGATCGGGGATATCCTCTACACCCTCGCCGAGTACATTGTCGTGGGCCGTATCACCCTCGAGGTGACCCTGAAGCTGCTGGCCTACAAGATGCCCGCGATCATGGTCGTCACGTTTCCCGTCTCCACTCTGTTCGCCACGCTGCTGGGGCTGTCTCGCCTCGCCCGCGATCACGAGCTGCAGGCGCTCCGGCTGGTAGGCGTCAGCCTTCCCCGCATCTTCGCCCCGGCGCTCGCCTTCGGACTGCTCGTGGCCGGCGCGACGTTCCTCACGAACGAAGTCATCTCGCCCTGGGCCAACCGCCGCGCGAATGACCTGATCCGCCGGGCGATCCTGGGTGAGGCCTTTCCCGCGGTCCGCGAGCAGGCCTTCTTGCGCGCGCCCGGCAACCGGTTCCTGTACGTGCACCAGGTCGACAACCGGACGGGCGTCCTTCGCAACGTGATGATCTACGAGGCCGTGGGGCCGATTCCACGGCTCATCACCGCGAAGCAGGCCTCGTGGTCGGCCAAGACCTGGATTCTGCGTGAAGGGATCGTCCGCGAGTTTGACGCGGAAGGGTACACGTCGGCGGAGGCCAAATTCGCCTCTATGGAGCTCAATGTTGGGCTCGACGCAACGTCCTTCGCCGCCGACCAGAAGACGCCGGAAGAGATGACCGTCGCCGAACTGCGCAAGCATGTCGTCCGGTTCGGGACCGGCATCTCACCCCGGGTGGCCATCGAGTACCATCGCAAGTTCGCCATCCCGTCGGCGAGTCTGATCTTCGCGCTCATCGCCGCGCCGCTCAGTCTCCAGGCGGTCCGTGGGGGCCGGTTTGTCGGCGTGGGGCTGTGCGTTCTCCTGCTCTTCGTGTACTATGCGGTGATGTCGTCCGCGAGGGCGCTGGGCTCGGCGGGCGTGCTGTCGGCCTTCATGGCCGCCTGGGTGCCCAACCTGCTGTTCCTCGCCGCTGGCTTCGTTATGATCGCGCTGGAGGATGGCCGGATTCGGCGGCCGATCGCGGCCCTCCGGCTCCGGACGGCGGGCGCGCGGCCGTGAGGCGACGCCTCGCCGCGGTTCTTGGCGTGGCGCTCCTGGGCGTCGCGGGCGCGGTCTGGCTGACGGCCTCGTCGGAGCCGGCGGAACCGGAGCCGAAGGTTGCGCTTCCATCCACGGGAATCTCGCACGCGAGTATTGTGCTGCGCCAGCGCGGCCGCAAGCAGGCCGAAATCGCCGCGGAACGCGTCGAGGTCAGCCCCGATGGGCGGACGACCGTCTTCTCGGGCCGGCCCAAAGTGGTCGTCTTCGAAGAGGACGCGGCCAGGCTCACCATGACGGGGAACCGCATCGTGTATGATCGCGCCACCCAGGATGTCAAAGTGGAGGGAAGCCTGAGGGTGACGACCTCCGAAGGCGAGACGTTGAACGCGCCATCGGCGTCCTGGGACCACAGAAAGCAGATCATGGACCTGACCGGGCCCGTTGAAGTGACGTTTCCCCTCAGGAGAGTGAGATGATCGCGCGGCGTGCCGCGCTCCGCGCGGGTCGCGCGGCGTCCGGGCTGACCCTCGCCGTGCTCATCGCGGCCCTGGCCGCCTCTGCAAGCGCTCAGTCTCGGTCTGCGTCGCCCTCACCCGCGGGGACGACCCCCGCCGGGGCGGTTTCGGGCGATGGGCTGGGGCGGCTGCGGGCCGATCGTGTGCGGTATCTCGCCCGCGAGCAGGTGTACCTCGCCACCGGCAACGTCGTGTTGACTCTGGGTGAAATCGAGATCCGGGCGGATGCGATGCGGTACGAACAGTCACCACAGGTGGCGACGGCCGAAGGCCGCGTGATCGTGACGCGGCAGCAGATGCAGATGACGGCGCCCGCGCTGCGGTTCGAAGTCCGGACCGATACCGCGGAGGCGAGCGGCGGTGTCGTGCTTTCTCAACAGGGGACGACGGTCCGGGCCCCGCGCATGCGCTTCGCACTGAAGGAAGAAGTGACGGTGGCCACCGGCGGCGTCGAGGTCGTTCACGGCGACGCGACGGTGACCGCGCCGACCCTGCGGCATGACGGACGGACGGGCGACGTGACCGCGGAAGGCGGCGTCACCCTGGTGCAGCCAGGCAGCAAGATGACGGGGCGGCGGCTCTCCGCCAACCTGCCGGCGCGCCGCGCCGACATGCGCGAGGACGTCACGCTCGTCCGCTCGGCGCCGGCTCCCGCGCCGCAGGCCCGGACGGCGCCGTCACCGGGTGCCCCGTCCGAAGAGACGACCGTCACCGCCGCGCGCATCGTGTTCCGCTGGGACTCCAATGAGGGCGAAGCGACGGAGAACGTCGTCGTGCGGCAGCGGGATCGGACCGCCTGGGCCGATCGCGCGACATACTCGGAGCCGGCGAATCAGATCACGCTGACCGGCCGTGTCATCCTCGAGCAGCTGAGCGGGGAGTCCCTGGTCCAAGACGGCGTCCTCAGCACGCCGCGAGCGGCTGAGGAGCGCCAGGCCCTCGGGTCGGTCACCCGTATGACCTGCACGCGGCTGGTGATGACGTTGCGCGAGCGCGAGGCCACAGCCGAAGGCCCGTTGAGGGTTACGCAGAAGGACCGGTGGGCCACGGGCGATCGCGGCACCTACACGGAAGCCACGCGCCGCCTTGTGGTTATGGGCAACGTGAGGATGCAGGAGGCCGACGGACGACGGCTGGCGGCCGACCGCGTGGTCATCTCCCTGGTCGAAGAGACGTTCGAAGCCGAAGGCAACGTCGAAACACACTTCACCATCCGCTCCAGCCCCACGCGCCGGCCGTGACGGCTGCCAGACGACACTGGCGCCCCATCGTGGTGTGCATGCTGGCCCTGATCGGCGCGGGCCCCTCGGTGCGCGCGGCTCACGCGCAGGAAGAGATCCCGGTGGTCCTGCGGGCCCGGACGTTTCAGTACGACCGTGTGCGCAGGATCATGACGGCATCCGGGGACGTCGTGGTGATCTATCAGGACGTCACCATCCGCTCCGACACCTTCGAGGCGCGCCTGGAGACCAATGATGTCCACGCCGAAGGGAATGTGCTCATCGAGGTCAACCGGCAGCAGGTGCGGGGCGCCACGCTCGACTACAATCTGGTGAGCCGCCAGGGGCGGATCACGCAGGCCGCGGCCCAGTATACCGGTCCCCAAGTTCTCGGCACGGTGTCGATTCGCGCTCAGGTCGTCGAGGGGACGCTGGGGGGAGTGACCACCGCGCGGGAATCGTTCTGCACGACCTGCGAGGGTCCGAACCCCGTCGCGTATCTGACCGCGCGCGAGTTCGTCATCTATCCGAACGACAAGATCGTCGGACGCTCGGTGAGCGTCTGGATCGGCGGCCGAAGGATCTTTACCTGGCCCTATTTCGTAATCTTCATTCGGGAGCAGCGCGCCAGCCAGCTGCTTCCCGTCATTGGGTATTCGGAGACCGAGGGCTTCTTCATCAAGACCGCCTATTCGTACGCGCTGGGTGAGAATCATTACGGGTATTTGCGCCTGGACCTGATGGAGAAACTGGGGACCGGCTATGGCGTCGAGCATGCCTACCGCCTGCGGGCGGGGGAGGGCGTGGCCTTCTTCTATCGTCTCGAGAACAAGCTGCTCGGCGGGCAGGACA
>JBQTJP010000039.1:0-19992 GCA_052386995.1 Armatimonadota bacterium | reverse complement strand
TCTACGCAGGGACGGAGCCCAGCGCGGTCTTCCGTTCAACAGACGGTGGCGAGACCTGGAAAGAGCTCCACGGTCTCAGTAAACTCCCCTCGGCGTCCACCTGGAGCTTCCCGCCCCGGCCCGAGACCCACCACGTGCGTTGGATTGGCGTCGACCCGCACGAACCGCGCCGTCTCTACGTGGCCATCGAGGCCGGCGCCCTCGTCCGATCCCTGGACGGTGGGGACACCTGGATCGACAGGACGCCCGATGGGCCCTACGACACCCATACGCTGGCGCTGCATCCTCACGCGCGGGGGCGGCTGTACTCGGCGGCCGGCGATGGGTACTACGAGAGCCGCGATGAGGGTCGCACCTGGGAGAACATCGAGTCCGGCCTGCGCCACGGCTATCTGTTTGGCGTAGCGGTCGATCCCGCGGATCCCGAGATGGTAGCGGTCTCGGCGGCTTCTGGGCCCGGGCGCGCGTACTCTCCAGCCAACGCGACCTCATACCTGTACGTGAAGAAGGGCAACGGCGGCTGGGAAAGCATTCGCGACGGGCTCCCGGACCCAAAGGGCACGACGATCAGTTTCCTCGCAACCCGGCCCAACGAGCCTCACACCATCTACGCTGCGAACAACCGTGGAGTGTTCCGCTCTCGAGACGCCGGGATGAGCTGGGAGCCCCTCGACCTGGCATGGCCCGAGCGATTTCTTCAACAGTCGG
Source organism: Armatimonadota bacterium (assembly GCA_052386995.1). Classification (GTDB taxonomy): domain Bacteria; phylum Sysuimicrobiota; class Sysuimicrobiia; order Sysuimicrobiales; family Humicultoraceae; genus JBQTJP01. Next base: position 19,284 of record JBQTJP010000039.1, on the reverse strand, counting down.
TGCAGGGCTTCACGCTGGAAACATAACGGCTCGTAAATACCTCCGCCTCTTGGCGGAGGCCGGCTTTCGTCGAAGGCCTGGCTCACAGCCCGTCCCATCGTCCGATGCCGCCAACGGTGCCCTGAACGACAATCCGAGTTGGGAATTGTGATAGCGAAATTCCTCGGAAAGGAGGGGTCCCGATGAAGAAGCTGATCGCAATCGCCGCGCTGGGAGCCATCCTGTTGGCGGCGGGCCCGGCGGTCTTCGCAGGCGAGCAGGAAGGGCCGGTCTTTGAGCCGCGCCCGATTCCACCGTACTCGACGTACTCGGCGGAGTCCGCTCAGGCGACGCAGATCCTCTCGCCCGGCGACCAGGTCCGGGAGCCGCTCAATCCCGACGTCAGGGGTTAACCGGCACTGGCCGTGACCACATCGCGGCCTGGTTTCACCACGGGGAGGCGGTTGCCAACCGCCTCCCCACACTTTTGACCGAGCGTCAACGAATCCATTGACCCGACCTCTCGCGGCTGGCCGATTGGCCTGGATCCGACTCCGCCCTTTGACCGATGCCCCACGTGAGCGCAATCGCGATACTGACGGAGACGTGACCACAGACGGGTAGGTTTTGTGATGCGATTTCGTAAACTTTTCACATTCTTGATTGTGGCGATCATGCTTGGCACGCTGGTACACCCGGCTGCCGCCCAACCCGCCGCGCGGCGGCTGTCCTTCGCTGATGCCGCGGCCGCCGTGCTGCAGGCGAATTTAAGGTTGCGCGCCGCGGCCTTTGATGTTGCAGTTGCCGAGGCACAGCTCGCCCAGGCCCGCGGGGCCCGACTGCCGCAGGCCACAGTGTCGGCCTCCTACACGCGCTTCGGCGATCGCCCCGGCCAGACATTGACCATCCCAAATCCGTTCGGGCCCACGCCGCCGGTGATCACCTTCACCCTGCCACCTCTCGACCCCAACCAGTTCCTCGCGCGCCTGACCCTGCAGTTCCCTCTCTACACCGGCGGCCGGCTCGAGTCGCAGATCGCCATGGCCGAGGCCAATCTACGCGGCGCCCAGGCGGTCTTCGAGCGGACCAAGGAGCAGACGCTCTTTACCGCCCGATCGAACTACTTGCAGATACTGCTGGCGCAGGAAAACGCGGCGGCCGCGCTGCGCGCGCGGGACCAGGCGCAGGAGAGCCTGCGAATCGCTCAGGCCCGGCTGCAGACGGGCGCGGCGCCGCAATTCGATGTTCTGCAGGCCGAAGTCGCGGTGGCCGGCGCGGAGCAGGCGATCGTGCGCGCGGACACGGGCGTGCAGAGCGCGCGCACCGATCTGACGGCGGCCCTCAACGTTCAGCTAGATCTGCCACTGGATCTCACCGACACCCTCGCGCCTCAGCCCGTCTCTGGCACGCTCGCCGACGCGATCGCGCAGGCGGCGCTTGATCGCCCCGACCTGATCGAGGTGCGCAGCCGGCTGGAGGCCGCGAGAGCCGGCATTGAACTCGCGGCAAGCGGGGGGCGGCCGTCACTGACGGTGAGCGCGGGCTACGACGTCAGCGGAAATGCGACGAGCAGCCTGACCGGCGCCTGGTTCGTGGCGCTCGGGGTGACGTTGTCGATCTTCGACGGCGGGATCACCCGCGAGCGCATCCGGGAAGCCACGCTACGGGTCGAGCAACTGACCGTATTGGGGGCGGAGACTAAGCAGCGAGTCGAGGTGGAAGTCCGCCAGGCCTGGCTCGCGCTACAGCAGGCAAACGGCGAGCTCATCCCGGCTACCCGGGCCGTGGAGCAGGGTCGCGAGGCCGCGCGGCTTGCGACAGTGCGGTATGAGGCGGGCGTCGGGACGTCGCTCGAGGTCATCTCCGCGCAGGCCGCCCTGGCGCAGGCCGACGTGGCCCTGGCCTCGGCGCGGTTTGGCCACCATGTGGCGCGGAACCGACTGCTCCTCGCGACGGGAGCCCTGTGAGCCTCCGGTGACAAAGATTTCGCCTTCTCGCGACCTGGTGTTGACGCACGACGAGTAACGTGGAAAGTGCATCGTGACAAGGAGAGTGGGTGTGATGCGCAAGCGAATCGGAATCGTGGCAGCAATCGTGGCTGCACTTGCAATCGGCGCAGTGGCGATCAACGCCAGAGGAGCTCCGGAAGCCCGGCCCGCTGTTGAAGCGAAGCGTGGGCCGGTTGCCGTGGGGGTGGCTCCCGCCCGGCAGGCGGATGTCGCCGTCACGGTGACCGCGACCGGGACGGTGGCCGCGCTCCGTGAGGCGAAGATCGCGGCCAAGAATCCGGGCCGCGTGGCAGTCGTGCTGGTCAAGGAAGGGCAGCGCGTGACCGCGGGCACGCCGCTGATGCGTTTGGACACCGCCGAGCTGGCCGCTCAGACAGCGCAGGCGAGCGCAGATTTGATGGGGGCCCGCGCGAGGCTGACGCAGCTCCAGGTGGGCGCTCGGCCGGAGGAACGTCGGCAGTCTGCAGATGCCTACGCGCAGGCACAGGCCGCGGTGCGGTTGGCCCAGGCGCGGGTCGCGGCGATGGAGCGTGGTGCGCGGCCACAGGAGCGCGAGCAGGCGGCCGACGCCGTGGCGCGCGCAAAGGCGGCACTCGATCTCGCGCAGGCCGACGCGCAGCGGATGCGCTCGCTGCACGAAATGGGCGCCGTTTCCCGGCAGGCGCTGGAGTCCGCGGAGACGCAGCTGCGCCTGGCGCAAACCAACTACAACTCCGCGCTGCAGCAGCAAAGTATGGTCCACGAGGGTCCGCGTATCGAGGACCTGCAGGCGGCACGCGCGCAGTTGGTGCAGGCTCAGGCTGCGGCCAGCGCCGCGCAGCAGGCGATGCAGCTCGTTGAGCAGGGACCGCGCACTGAGGAGATTTCCTTTGCCACCGCGCAGGTAGCGCGATCGCAAGCCTTCCTCGCGGCTGCCCGCGTCAGGCTGGTCGATGCCACCGTCACCGCACCCTTCGCCGGCACCGTGGTGCAGCGTGACGTCGAGCCCGGCGAGTCCGTCTCGCCGGCCGTACACTCGTTCATCATCGCGGACCTCGATGAGGTGCTCGTCGAGCTCGCGGTGCCTGAGCGCTATCACGGCGGGTTGACACGTGGTCAATCCGCGACAATCCGGGTCGACGCTCTACCCGGCCGGACGTTCGCAGGGAGGGTAGACGAAATCGGCCCGGCGGCGGCCCTGGCAAGCCGCACGTTCCTTGTGAAGGTTCGAGTGCCTAATCTCAATGGAACCTTGCGCCCTGGCACGTTTGCACGAGGCGCGATCGTCACGGCCACGCGTGCCTCGGTATTGCAGATCCCGGAGGCCGCGATCCTGCTGACATCGGGCAAGCCGATCGTCTTCGTGGTCAAGGATGGCAGAGCGCTCCGCCGCGAGGTGACCATCGGTGAGCGCAGTAACGGGTTCGTCGAGGTCACGGCCGGCATCGAAACCGGAGATCAGGTCGTCGTGCAAGGTCATGAAGGTCTGACCGATAATCAGCCGGTGGCGCCGCGGGCGCCGACGCAGTAAGGGGAACAACGATGCAGCGTCTTGCCGAACTTTCAGTCCGCCGTCCCGTCCTGGCCGCGGTGATGATCCTCGGTCTGGTGTTCCTGGGGGCATTTTCGTACTTCCGCCTCAACGTCGAGCGCTTTCCGAACGTCGATATCCCCTTTGTCATAATCTCGACCCGTCTTCCGGGAGCGTCGCCCGAAGAGATCGAGAGTGATGTTACCGACAAGATCGAGGCGGAGGTGAACTCGATCAGCGGGATCGACCGCCTGACGTCGGTGTCGGCCGAGGGGTTTTCAACCGTTACCATCCAGTTTCTGCTCGAGAAGAACACCGATGTCGCCACGCAAGAGGTCCGGGACAAGGTCAACGGGATCCTGCGGGACCTGCCGGCGGCGATCGATCCCCCGGTCATTTCTAAATTCGATGTCAGCGCCTTTCCCGTCGCTCAACTCGCGCTCTCTGGTGATCGCTCGATCCGCGACATCACGGAGTACGCCGACAAAGTCATCCGCCCACAACTGGAAGGCACCCTTGGCGTGGCACAGGTCGAGATCGTTGGCGGGCGCAAGAGGCAAATCAACGTGCTCGTGGATGCGGAGCGCCTGAACGCCTACGGGCTCAGTAGCCCGGACATCGTGCGGGCCCTCCAGTCCCAGAACGTGCAGATTCCGGCCGGCAACGTGGATCGCGGCGCGCAGCGCTTGACCCTCCGCACCTTTGGGCGCGTCGACTCCCTGCAGGAGCTCGAGCGGGTCGTGGTGGCCTCGCGCGCCGGTCAGCCGGTCATGGTGGCCGACGTCGCTCGGGTCGAAGACGGGGGAGCCGAACCCGAGACAACGGCGACTGTCGACGGCCGGTCGGCCGTGCTCCTCCGCGTCCGCAAGCAGTCGGGGGAGAACACCCTGAACGTCGTGAGGGCGGTGAAAGACCGTCTCGCGACGATCACGTCCACCCTGGCTCCCGGCTACCGTCTCGAGATGGTGCGCGATCAGGCGGTGTTCATCGAGGCGTCGACCCACGCGGTCCAGGAGCACCTGATCGTTGGGTCCTTCCTCGCCGCGTTCGTCGTGCTGCTCTTCCTCTGGGATGTCCGGTCCATGGTCATCTCCGCGCTCGCCATTCCGACCTCGCTGATCACCACCTTCGCGTTGCTGAGCATGATGGGCCTGACCCTTAACATTGTGACGCTGCTGGCCCTGGCGCTGGTCGTGGGCATCGTCATCGACGACGCCATCGTGGTCCGCGAAAACATCTACAAGTTCATGCATGAGAGAGGTCTGCCGCCGGCCCAGGCGGCGATCGAAGGTGTGCGTCAGGTCGGCACCGCGGTGACCGCGACGACGTTCAGCCTCATCGCCGTTTTCCTGCCACTGGCGTTTATGGGTGGCATCGTCGGACGCTTCATGCGCAGCTTCGGATGGACGATGGCGTTTGCGATTGCCGTCTCACTGTTGGTCTCCTACACGCTCGACCCGGCGATGTCGGCGCGCTGGCTTGCGCCAAAACGACGACCCAAGCTTCCTGAGACTGGCGATCCCGTGCAGGACGGGTCCGCCGCGGCGCATGCTGGGGCAGGACATCGGCGCGGCAGGCTCACTGCCATCCTCGAAGCAGGCTATCACCGGCTGCTGTCCGCCTCGCTGCGCCGGCGGTGGGTCGTGGTGGCCCTGAGCGTAGCGACGCTGTTCAGCATCGTGCCGTTGGGCGCCATGGTGAACCAGAACTTCCTGCCAGAAGACGACGAATCACAGTTCGACGTCGTCGTGCGCGCTCCGGAGGGCTGGAACCTGGATGCTACCGCACGGCTCGCCGATGGGATAGCGACGGAGATCCGGCGCATGGACGGTGTACAGAGAACCGTGGTCACCGTAGGCGACAATGCCGAGCGCAATGCCAACAGGTTTACGCTCTTTGTGGGGATGACCGGCGTGCACGAGCGGTCGATCAGCCAGCACGCCTTGATGGATCGGGTACGGACGGAAGTGCTGCCCCGGTACGCGCACCTCGGCCTGCGAACGCTGGTCGCCCCGGCCTCGGATTTTGGTGGCGGCGGGGCATTTCAGCCGGTCGAGTACGTTATCAGCGGCCCTGATCTCTCGGTCCTCACCCGCGCGGCCACAGAGGGTGAGCGCATTCTCAACAGCATCCCAGGCGTGGTTGACGTGAACTCCACCCTTGTCGGCGGCAAACCACAATTGGGGATCTCCATCGATCGCGAGCGCGCCGCGGACCTCGGTGTCAGCGTGCAGGAGGCGGCGACCGCGCTCCGCGTCTTCATCGCCGGCGTGGAAACCTCGCAGTACGCCGAGGCCGGTCAGCAGTACGATATCTACGTGCGTGCGGACGCGTCGTATCGCCATGACGTCGCCGCGCTGGATCGCCTGACGGTCGGGTCGACGAAGTTGGGAAGCATCCCCTTGAGCCAGGTGGTCCGCATCGAGCCGGGCACGGGTCCATCGTCGATCGACCGGTACAACCGGCGCCGCCAGGTCACGCTGACGGCCGGCCTCTTGCCCGGCACGTCCCAGGTGGGCGCGCTGCAGGCCCTCGACGGGAAGATCAAAGCGTTGGGCCTGGGGCCCGAGTACGTGACCGCCTTTGCGGGCCAGGCGCAGGAGCAAGGGCGCCAGGCGCAGGCGTTCATGCTGGCATTCCTGCTGTCGTTCGTGTTCATGTACCTGATCCTGGCCGCACAGTTCGAGTCGTGGCTGCATCCCATCACGATCCTGCTGTCCCTGCCGCTCACCGTGCCGTTTGCGCTGCTCTCCATCATCGCCATGGGAGGCTCGCTGAACATCTTCACCCAGTTGGGGATCCTGGTGCTCTTCGGCGTCGTCAAGAAGAATGCTATTCTACAGATCGACCGCGCGAATCAGCTGCGCGAGCAGGGCGTGGAGCGCGACCAGGCCATTCTGCAGGCGAGCGGCGACCGGCTGCGGCCGATCTTAATGACGACCATCGCATTTGTCGCCGGCATGATTCCGCTGGCGGTCAGCAGCGGCGTGGGCGCCGAGACCAACCGCGCGATCAGCTCGGTGATCATCGGTGGGCAGATGCTGTCGCTGCTGCTCACGCTGGTGGCGATCCCGGTCTTCTACTCGCTCTTCGACGACCTCGCCAAGCTGCCGCTGTGGGGCAAGGCGGGTGCCGCGATTGGGGCGGCGTGGGCGCTGGGGGTGCGTTCGGTGGGAGGGATTTTCCGTCGGCCTTCCCCGGCCGCTGTGTCCTCCGAGGTCTCGAGCGAGGAAGCCTAGACTTCGCCGGCTGACGGGAGGAGCGCTATGGAATCGGTCTTTGTTCTTCTAGCAAGGCCGCGCGAAGTCCCGCCGGCAATCGCCACGCGCTGACCCAGGCGTTGGAGGAAGAGGAGATGCATCACGAGCGCAACGATCGTCGTCAGGGCCGGCCGCAGCGACATGAGGTGATGACCCGGCGGCAGCTCGGCCACGCGGGACCGTCGGTTTCAGCGATCGGGCTCGGCTGTATGGGCATGTCCGACTTCTACGGGCGTGCGGATGATGAACGCTCTATCGAGACGATTCATCGCACGTTGGACCTCGGTATCAACTTCCTGGACACCGCGGATGTGTACGGACCGTTCACGAATGAGCGGCTCGTCGGTCGCGCGATTCGGAACCGGCGTGACGAGGTCGTCCTCGCGACGAAGTTTGGAAACGTCCGGACGGCAGAGGGCGCGTTCGTGGGGATCAACGGTCGGCCTGAGTACGTGCGGCAGGCATGCAATGCGTCGCTGCAGCGGCTCGGGGTGGACGTGATCGACGTCTATTACCAGCACCGCGTCGATCCGAACACGCCGATCGAAGAGACGGTCGGCGCGATGGCAGAGCTGGTGGACGCCGGCAAAGTGCGGTACCTCGGCTTGTCCGAAGCCGCGCCGATGACGATTCGCCGGGCGCACGCGGTGCACCCCATTACCGCGCTGCAGACAGAGTACTCATTGTGGACCCGTGACCCCGAACAGGAGCTACTCGCGACATGCCGGCAGCTCGGCATAGCGTTCGTAGCCTACAGCCCACTCGGCCGCGGCTTTCTTACGGGACGGTTCCGCTCCGCAGACGACCTCGCACCGGACGATATGCGCCGTAACCATCCGCGTTTTCAGGGCGAGAACTTCCGGAAGAATCTTGGGGTCGTTGCCAAGGTCGAGGAACTCGCGCGCACGAAGGGCTGCACGCCGGCGCAGGTCGCCCTCGCGTGGCTGCTCTCGCGCGGCGCAGATGTCATTCCAATCCCGGGCTCGACGCGCGCCGAACGTGTGGAAGAGAATGCCGCGGCGGTCCGCATCCACCTGTCGCCTGACGACCTGGCGTCGCTGGACGCGCTTGCGCCAACCGCAGGAGATCGCTATCCCGAAGTCGCCATGCGCTCGTTGAACCGCTAGTCGAGAGTTTCGCCAGAACTCGGTCCGGACCGAGTTGCTACCCACATTAATTCCCACCAGAAGGCGAGGGACGAGCCCGATCGACCGGCGCCACAGTTTCCTCTGTGCCCGGGACCGGCTCGATTATCACCGGCGGCGCCTCAGGATGGAGCGGATATGCCACGTCGGTCACTACGACCATGGGAATGTCCTGCAGGGCCAGCTTGAAGATGACAGTCGTGTTCTGATGCAGGGTCTGTTCGACCAAGTTGTCCATGAGAATCTGCGACATGACGACGTGGATGAATGCGTCGGGATGCTCCACCCGGAGTCGCTCCACGTAGCTGCGGATCGGGCCGACCACATCGCGTAACGGCGACGGGAGCACGACGAGGGTCTCGTCCGGGAAGAATCGCTCCCATTTCCGGCGCACCTCAGCCGCCTTCTCCTCGTCGGTCGCGACATGGACAGCGACCCACCGGAATCCGAGAGACCGGACGAACTGAATCTGACGAAGCGCCGCGGCATGGACGTTGGAGATCAACACCAGGTGGATAATGGGGGCGGGCGGGGGTGCAGTCTGAAGGTCGCCCACACTCAGCCTGCGGCGGACTTCCTGGTAATGGTGGTGGATGCGGAAAAAAATCCACACCAGGGTAGGGATCAGAATCACGACGATCCACGCACCGTGTGCGAATTTCGTCACGGCAAACACGATGATAACCGCCGTTGTGAGAAGCGCTCCGACGGCGTTGATCGCCTGCTTGAAGCGCCACTGTGGATCGAACCGGAGAACGGAGCCCTTGGTTTCCACGGACTCATCCGGCCGAAGGCGTCCGATCTTCCGCCAGCGCACGACCATGCCTGTCTGCGACATCGTGAATGACAAGAAGACCCCGATCGCATAGAGGGGGATGAGCTGGGAGACGTCTGCGCGGAACACGACGACCAGCAGGCAAGAGACGGCGGCCAGCACGACGATTCCCCACGAGAACACCAGACGGCTTCCCCGATAAGTCAGCTGGCGCGGGAGAAATCCATCCGCCGCCTGGAGCGCGCCGATCCGCGGGAAATCGGCGAACGCGGTGTTGGCGGCCAGAATCAGGATCATCGTGGTCGCTGCGAGGGTGACCAGGTGGAACGCGCCCGGACCGTAGATGGTCCTGGCCAGTTGAGAGATGACGGTTTCATTCTCCACCGGGACCGCATGCATTCGGACGGCCAACACGGTGGTCCCGACGAACATCGTCCCGATCAGAACGCTCATCCATGCCATGGTCGCCGCCGCATTCCGGCTCTTGGGCTCGCGGAAGGCCGTGATCCCATTGCTCACTGCCTCCGTGCCAGTTACCGCGACCGAGCCGCTGCTGAAGGCTCGCAGGAGGAGAAAGAGAGTGAAGGGCTGGACGGCGCTTTCCTCTAGATGCACGCCCGTGACCTGGTTCAGCTGTCCAATCGAGAGCTGGTAGAAGCCGACCGCGAGCATCCCCAGCATCATCACGACAAAGAAGTAGGTGGGGATGGCGAAGAAGGTTCCCGACTCGCGCACGCCCCTGAGGTTTACCAGCATCATGAACAGGATGGCCGCGACCGCGACCTCGACGCGCCAGGGGGCGAGTGAGGGAAAGGCGGACACGATCTGGGCCACCCCCGCCGCGATGCTCACCGACACGGTCAGGATGTAGTCGGTCAGAAGGGCCGCCCCGGCCGTCTGGGCGGGTCCCTCTCCGAGGTTGTCACGCGCGACGATGTACGCCCCGCCCCCGTTGGGATAGGCGAAAATGGTCTGGCGATAGGAAATCGTGAGGACGAGCAGGAGCACGGAGATCGCGATCGAGATGGGAATGGACAGCCCGAAGTATGCGGCACCCGCGAGGGCCAGGACGAGGAGGATCTCCTCGGTAGCATACGCGACCGAGGAGAGCACGTCCGATGCGAAAACCGCGAGCCCCACGAGCTTTCCGACGGTCTGCCGGGGCATCTCGTGGGTCGGCAGAGTGGGCCCAAGGACGAACCGGCGCAACGAAAAGGCGGGGATGCGGTCTCTTAGCCGCTTCATTACCACTTTCAGCGCTGACCTCGATATCCGAAAGTAGCAGAGGGGGTCTTAAGAAGTCCTTAAGAAATCCTTGCCAGGCGCTCCCACCAGATGACTGCGAGCCAGGTCAGGATCGAGGCCCAGAGAGCGGCGACCGCGGCATGGAGTACGCTTCCGGTCGTCAACGGCGTCGGGCCTGCAACCGTCACAAGCATGCCCAGGAAGGCGCCCAGCAAGGCACCCAAGATCTCGGGGATGGTGTCGCCGATCATCGCGGCCGTGAAGACCCCGGCACCGGCGGAGACCAAAATCAATTCGGCGAACGCTTGGCTCACGTCGACCCCCTTGCGCCACGAAGGTAGCAGAGAGGGTCTTCAGAAGTCCTTGGAGATGCGGCAGGGATGCTAAGAATCCCCTAAGGCCTCCACGGGAACCTCAGATCGCGATGAAAAAAGCGGGGGGACTACGCTGGCGGGCGAAACCGATACCCAACTCCCGGTTCCGTCAGAATGTACTGCGGGCGCGCAGGTTGGGGCTCGATCTTCCGCCGGAGCTGGCTTATCAGGACGTGCAGGTACTGCGTCTCTTCTATATGCTCGGGACCCCACACGTGCTGCAACAGCATCCGGTGAGTAATGACCTTTCCCGCATGCCGGGCAAGATACTTCAGCACTTCGTACTCGGTCGGCGTCAGGTGAACTTCCTCGCCACCACGGGCGACCAAGCGACGCTCAAGGTCGATGCGCAGATCTCCGGCCTCAATGACCGGATCAGTCGGTTGTCCGGCCGCATGCCGGAGTGCCACGCGGATCCGCGCCAGGAGTTCGTCGGTCCCAAAAGGTTTGGTGATGTAGTCATCGGCGCCCTGGTCGAGAGCCAAAACCTTCTGTGGTTCTTCCCCACGGGCCGACAGCACCAGGATCGGAGTTGCGACCTGCTCACGGACGAGCCGGGCGACCTCGAGGCCGTCCAAGTCGGGCAGCATAAGGTCCAGCAGGATCACATCGGGTCGCCACCTGAGCGCGAGGAGAGCCTCCTCCCCCGTCCCCACCGTCCGCACGTCGAAGTCGTTTGCTTCCAGCGTCCGGGTCAGGGCGCGCCTGATCTGCGGCTCGTCATCCACTACGAGGATCCGGGCGCCCGCCATCGCCTGCCGCCTATACTCGTTGAGGGTGAGAGGCCGGCACTTGCTCCAGGGGCAGCGTGAAGGCGAAGCGCGCGCCGGGTTCACCAGGACGCTCGACCCAGATGCGGCCCCCGTGCGCTTCGACCAGTCCCTTACAGATGGCCAACCCCAGCCCGAGCCCACGCCGATCGCGTTGCACACGGTAAAAGCGGTCGAAGATCTGGCCGGCGGCGTCGAGGGGAATCGGCGGACCTTCATTCTCCATCTGCACGACGACCTCACGATCGCGCTGCGCGGCGCTGATCCGGATAGTCGTGCCTTCGGGCGAATGGCGGACGGCATTGTCGAGCAGATTCACCAGGACATCCTCGATCTCCGTGAAGTCGAGAGGAACCAGGGGTAGCTCGGCGGGGATGTCGACATCGACCCGATGGGCCCGCAGCCGATCATGCACGTGATCCACCGCGCGGGCGACAACTTCCTCGAGATCGCGCCACTCTTTGTCGGGTTTCAGCACCCCGGCTTCGATTCGCGAGAGATCGAGGAGATTGTTGACGAGGCGGGCAAGTCGGGCGGCCTCTGTGTCGATCATCTCCAGCAGCTCTCGCCGGGCGTCCTCATCCGAGCGGAGATGGTTCTGAAGAAGCCCCGTGGCTGCGATTCGGATCGAGGCGAGCGGTGTCCGGAGATCATGGGACACTGCCGAGAGGAGCGCTGACTTGAGTTCGTCGGTCTTTCGGAGCACTTCAGCCTCTGACGCTTCCTGCTGCAGCCGCAGGCGCTCGATGAGGCCCGCCGTCTGCCCGGCAAAGGTGCGCAGCAATCGACGGGTAGCTTCTGGGATGCGGACTTCCCCGCGCGGCGATGTCACGTGCAGCACTCCTACGACCTTGTCGCCCACCGTGAGCGGGAGAAAGAGGTCGGTCTTGTCGTCGACCGGCTGAGCCGCGATGAATGCGCGCATGGCCGTGCCAGCAACAGCTTCGGCCTTCTCCGCGGCCGAGCCCGGCGCGGAAGTGTAGAGACGCAGACGTCCGGCCTCATCGGGCACGTAGATCGAGCACGTGCCGACGCCCACCAGCCCAACGATCCGAGGAGCCAGGTCTTTAAGAATCTCCTCGGGGCGCGTCGAGGCGTTCATGTCGTGGGTGAGTGCATACAGTGTTGAGGCTTCCCACGCTTTCCCCCGCGCCTCCGCCTCGCGTTCGCGCAGTCGTGCGACCAAACGGGATGTCGTTTCAGCAACGAACAGGAAGATGAAGAGACTGATGATGTCCTGCGTCGAGGCGACTCGGAACGTCCCGTAGGGCACGGTGAAGAAATAGTTCGAGGCGAGAAAGGACAGCAGGCTCGCCGTCAGGCTCGGCCCTCGACCCAGCCAGACTGCGCTGAGGAATACCAGCAGGAGATAGACAAGCGCGACGGTCGCAAGACTGAGAGATGAGCGGACGGCTACCATCCCGACAGTGACCACGAGACAGGACGCAGAGATGGCAAGGTAAGGCTTTAGTCTTTCCCCCAGGCCTGTACCCACAGTCTCTAGAGTACTCGCCTGGAACGAATAGAGAAGATGGTGGCTGGGAAACTATCGGAGGAGTCCTCGCCCCGCGGCCGAAACTCATGGTCGTCCTGTGAGGAGTCTCGATGGCCGTTCCTACTAAAGCACCGCACACTGAGCCTCTCGAGTGCGAGATCCGGGCGGCGATTGCCCGGGACCTCCCGGAGATCGTCGAGGCCTGGGGCGAGCTGGCGTTGCACCATGCGCAGCTGGATCGCGCGTTCGCGCCCTCGCCGCAGTGGCAGGCCGAATACCGGGCCTTCATCCGCGGCCTGCTCGGACGCGACGACGCCCTTGCTGTCGTCGCGATACGGACCGGCCGGCTCATCGGTTACGGGGTCGGACGGATCTCGCTGCTGCCCGGCTTCTTCGAGCGACGGCGTCGCGGGTACATTCACGACCTGGTCACCCGGGAGCGGTACAGGAACCGAGGCGTTGGCGGCCGCTTGGTGGAGACCCTGCTGGCATGGATGCGGGGCGAAGACGTGACGATCGTCGAACTCACGGTCGCGGTAAGGAATCCTCAGGCCGTGGCGTTCTGGGAACGCCTGGGGTTCACCTCGTACATGCACCACCTCAAGCGCGACCTCTAGATGCCGCCATGCGGATGAGCGACCGTGGGTGTTGAGGCGGTTCAGACGCGGCTGCTCCTCATGCGGCACGGCGAGGTAGACTGGTCCGGCGCAATCGACGGAGAGCCGCCGCTGTCGGCGGCGGGGCTGACCGCCGCCGAACTGACCGCCTCACGCCTCCCAAGGTTCGATCACATCGCTGCGAGCGCCCAGCGTCCTGCACGTGAGACGGCCGAGGCCGTGGGCGCCGTCCGGGCGCTGCCGGTGAGGTGGCGCGACGACCTCGATGAGATCCGCACCGCCTCCCTCATCTCCGATGCCGGCGGCTACGCCGCCTGGCTGGATCGCCTCTTTGAGTCGCCCGTCACCGCGCCGGACGGTGAATCGCTCACCGACGGTGCGCACAGGCTGACCGTCGCGCTGCGCGCCATCGCCGACCAGTTCTACGGGCGCTCGACGCTGGTCATCAGTCATCCCGCCATCCTCCTGGCATTTCGGGCGCAGCAGCTTCAGGCCGCGGTGTCGCGCGAGCTGGTTGAGACCCTGCCCGACATGGCCCTGGCGACCGTGGACTACGTCGAAGGTCGGTTCTATCTGGTCGGCGACTTTCCGATGCGGTGGCCCGGCGAGTAGGTCTGGCTCACATGCGCCCGTCGACGTTTTCCATAGTGGCACACGATCCCGCGACCGGCGAGTCGGGCGTGGCCGTCGCGAGCAAATTCCTCTCGGTGGGCGCGGTCGTCCCCTGGGCGCAGGCGGGTGCGGGCGCGCTTGCGACGCAGGCGTGGGCGAACCTGTCGTTCGGCCCCGACGGCCTGGAGCTGCTGCGGCAAGGCCTGCCGGCTCGCGAGGTTGTCGACCGGCTGACTGCGGGCGATGACGGACGATCACATCGGCAGGTGGGGATCGTGGACAGCCGAGGCGGCGCGGCGGCCTGGACCGGCACCGACTGCTTCCCGTGGGCGGGGCACGTGACGGGATCGGGGTTTACCTGCCAGGGCAATATCTTGACCGGCGAGGCCGTCGTTCGTGCGATGGCCGAAACCTTCGAACGGACCGCGGGCCCGCTCCCCGAGCGGCTCGTCGCGGCGCTGGCCGCCGGCCAGGAACACGGCGGCGACAGCCGCGGCCAGCAGTCCGCGGCGCTCTACGTCGTCAAGGAGAAAAGCTCGTACGGCGGCTACCTGGATCGCTACGTCGACCTGCGTGTCGACGACCACGCGGCGCCGGTCGACGAGCTGCGCAAGCTTCTTGACCTGCACCGGCTCTACTTCGGCGCGGCCGACAAGGCCAGCCTGACGCGCGTCGCTGGCAACGTGGCCCGACTGGTCCAGGAGATGCTCGCGAAAGCCGGGGCGTACCGGGGCCCAATCGACGGCGTCTACGGCCAGACGACAAAAGATGCGTTCAGGCAGTGGTGCAGCATCGAGAATTTCGAGGAACGCTGGCGCGAAGACGATCTGGTCGATCGCGAGATCCTGGCGTTCATGCGGAGACGCTATGGTGCCTGACACGCAGCCGGAGCTCGTCCGGCCGACCCTCGGGGACGTCATGGCCGCGCGGCGCGCGATCGCCCCCTACCTGCGTCCGACGCCCGTCCTCACGGCGCCGGCGCTGGACCGCCTGCTCGGCTGTCACGCGTTCGTCAAGTGCGAGAACACGAACCCAACGCGCGCGTTCAAGATTCGCGGCGGCATCAATCTCCTGTCTCATCTCACCGCGGACGAGCGCGGCCGGGGCGTCATCGCATCATCGACCGGCAATCACGGCCAGTCGATCGCCTATGCGTCACGCCTCTTCGGGGTCCGCGCGATCATCGGCGTCCCCAAGAGCGCCAACCCCGTCAAGCTTCGGGCAATGCGAGACCTTGGCGCGGAGGTCGTCGAGGTCGGCAGAGACTTCGACGAGGCCCGCGAGTGGGTCGAGCGCACCGCCGCCGCCGAAGGGTACCGCTACATTCATTCTGCCAACGAACCGCTGCTCATCGCCGGCGTCGCCACCGCGAGCCTCGAGCTCATCGAAGAAGTTCCCGACCTGGACGTGATCATCGTGCCTGTGGGAGGAGGATCAGGGGCCAGCGGACACGGAATCACGGCGAAAACCATCCGCCCCACCCTCGAGGTGATCGGCGTCCAGGCGACGGGCGCCCCGGCGGTGGAGCGCTCCTGGCGCGCACGAAAGATGATCACCACCGACGACGCGAAGACGAGAGCCGAAGGCCTGCAGACGCGCGTCCCCTTCGAGCTCACACTCGGCATCCTGTGGGATCGGCTCGACGACATGGTCCTGGTGAGCGACGAGGAGATGGAGGACGGAATCCGAATCCTCCTCGACACCATCCGCCAGATAGCGGAGCATGCCGGCGCGGCGCCGGTTGCGGCCGCGCGCCGCTTGAGTGACCGCATCGCCGGCCGCAAGGTCGGCCTCATTCTCAGCGGTGGCAACATCGCCATCGAGGCACTTCGTACGCTCTTGTCGACGGCGGGCTTGCCCGCCGCGACCGGAGGGGAGAGCATCAAAGGAAGGAGTGCGAACTAGGTGACGAAGCGCGAGCGAGTCTACGCGGCGCTCGACGGGAAGCCGGTCGACCGACCGCCGGTTGCGCTGTGGCGGCACTTCCCCCAGGAGGATCAGCGGGCGCAGACGCTGGCCCAGGCCCACGTGGCGTTTCAAAAGGCATTCGACTGGGATTTCCTCAAGGTCACGCCGACCAGCGGCTACTACGGTGATGACTGGGGATTGCGCGGCGCCTACAAGCCGAATCGTGAGGGAATTCGGCACTACACGGACAGGCCGATCAAGAAGGAAACCGACTGGCCCAAACTCAAGCGCCTCGACGTCACCGCGGGCACCTACGGCCGCGAGCTCCAGGCGCTGCGGCTGATCCGCAAAGCCCTCCCGGACGACGTTCTCCTTGCCACGGTCTTCAGCCCGCTGACGATCGCCCACCACCTTGCCGGCGGGACCGCGCTGGTGCGGTACATTCGCGGCTCGGAGAATGAGACGCACGAAGGCCTCGACATCATCGCCGAGACCACGGGCCAGTTCGCCAGCGAGTGCCTCGCGGCCGGCGCTGACGGGATCTTCTTCGCCACCCAGTGTGCCTCGACGGCCTACATGACCATCGAGGAGTACGAGGAGTTTGCCCGGCCCTATGACCTGCGCGTCCTGGATGCGGCGCGCGCCGCCGAGATCGTCATCCTCCACATCCACGGCGAGCGCATCATGTTCGAGCAGCTCACCGACTATCCCGTCCACGCCCTCAACTGGCACGATCGCAAGACCGAGCCGTCGCTCAAAGAAGCGCGGGAGGTCTACTCTGGCACGCTGGCCGGCGGCCTGGACGCCATGGAGACCATCGGCGGGGCCGCTGTTGAGAAGGTTACCGCCGAAGTCAAGGACGCCGTCGCCCAGACAGGCGGAAAACGCATTATCGTGGCCGCGGGCTGCGTGATTCCCATCGACGCCCCCGAGGCCAACCTCCGGGCGGTGCGTCAGGCGGTGGAGACCTGAACAGAGAGTAGAATAGATCCGGACACCATTCTCGGAGGAGGCACTTGATGGGCAAGGGTGTGGCGCAGAAGATCATCGAGTCTCACCTGGTCGACGGGAAGGCCGTCGCGGGTGAGGAGATCGGTTTGAAGATCGACCAGGTCCTCATCCAGGACATGACGGGCACGACGGCGATCATGCAGTTCGAGGCGATGGGGCTGTCGCGGGTGCGCGTGCGTGTCGCGGCCGGGTACGCCGACCACAACGTCCTGCACATTACCCCCGAGAACATGGAAGACCACATCTATATGCGCAACGCATGCCGGAAGTACGGCATCTGGTTTGCGAAGCCCGCCTCGGGCATCGGCCACCAGATCCATCAGGAGCATTTCGCGGTGCCGGGCGAGACGGCGCTGGGCGCCGACAGCCACACGCCGCACCAGGGCGGTATCGGCATGCTCGCCATTGGATCCGGCGGCATGGACGTAGCGATCGCGATGGCCGGCGGCCCCTACCATCTGGAGATGCCGCGGGTCGTCAACGTGCGCCTGACCGGGCAACTGCCGCCGTGGTCGACGGCCAAGGACGTCATGCTGGAGCTTCTGCGCCGCCTCACCGTCCGAGGGGGCAAGAACAAACTCCTTGAGTTCACCGGCCCCGGCGTCAAGACTCTGAACGCCCAGCAGCGCGTGACGATCACCAACATGATGATCGAGCTCGGGGCGACGACCGGGATCTTCCCGTCCGACGAGGTCACGCGGGACTTCTTCCAGCGCGTGGGGAGACCCAACGATTGGCGAGAAGTGCTGCCTGACGCGGATGCCGCCTACGATGAGGTGATCGAGATCGACCTCTCAAAGATCGAGCCGCTGATAGCACTGCCGAGCCTGCCGGACAAGGTCGTGCCCGTGCGCGAGGCCGAGGGCACAAAAATCAACCAGGTCATGGTCGGATCCTGCACCAACGGCTCCTACACGGATATGCAGGCCGTGGCCCGGATTGTCAAAGGACACCGGGTGCACCCCGACGTGTTCTTCTTCATCCACCCCAGCAGCCGCCAGGGACTGGAGGTCATGGCAAGAGAGGGGATGGTGACCGATCTGATCTCGGCCGGCGTGAACGTCGCCGAGCCGACCTGCGGGGCTTGCATTGGCTTCGGGCATGTCCCCGCGCCGGGCATCAAAAGCTTGCGGGCGATCAACCGCAACTTTAAGGGGCGTTCCGGCATCGCTGACGATCAAGTCTACCTCGCCAGCGCCGAAACCGCGGCCGCCACCGCGCTGCGCGGCGTCATCACCGACCCCCGTCGGCTGGAGCGGGAGATGGGTATCAAGGCCCCGTCCTCCGAGATCCCCAAGGCCATGCCGCAGGACAACCCGCTGTTGATCGCCCCAGAGCCGGCGGACACGGCGGTGAAGCTCGAGGTCGACCGCGGCAAGAACATCGTCCCGGTGCCGGTGAAGGGACCGCTGGAGGAGTCATTGGCCGGAGAGGTCCTGATCAAGCTGGGCGACGACATTACCACCGATCACATCATGCCCGCCGGTGCAGAGATCGTCGCGTACCGTTCGAATGTCCCCAAGATCAGCGAGTATGTCTTCCACCGGCTCGATCCCACCTTCGCGGGCCGCGCGAAAGCCGCCGGGGCCGGCTTCATCGTGGGAGGCGAGAACTACGGGCAGGGATCAAGCCGCGAGCACGCGGCCCTCGCGCCGATGTACCTGGGCGTCACCGGTGTGTTCGCGAAGTCGTTCCCGCGCATCCATCACGCGAACTTGATCAACTGGGGCCTGGTCCCGATGGTCTTTACCGATCCGGCCGATGTCGAGAAGATCTCCCAGGGGGACCGGCTCGAGATACCCAATGTCCGCCGGCATGTCGAAAGCGGTGCGGAGACATTCACGGTGCGCAACACGACGAAGGGTTACGAGTTCCCCGTGAAGGTCAACCTCAACGAACGCGACCGGCAGTATCTGCTTGCCGGCGGTCGGCTGGCGCATACTAAGCAGCATCCGGTGACGTAACCTGAACCTTGCCTGAAGTAGACTCCGGATGATGCGGGCTCCGGAAGGAAAACGCCGTTCCATCGTGAAGCACAGCCACATCTCCGCCCATGCCACATTGAATTCCAATCGACGAGTTTGATTCCAGGAGAGGGAGGTGACGGGGGTGTCGCAGGCCGATCGACTGATCGTCGATTTCTGGACGGCGAAGATCTCCCGCCGCGAGTTCCTCAGCAAGGCCGCGGCGATCGGTCTTTCAGCTGGGCTCGTTGCCGATGTCCTCGCCGGCCGCCTCCCCATGGCAGCGGCCGGTGCGGTCGAGCCCAAGCGGGGCGGCGTCTTGAAGGTCGCCCTGGACGGCGAGATCGACACGATCGACCCCCACAAGTCTGTGACGATTGTGGGGTTTCAGGTCTACACCCAGATTTACGAGGGTCTGGTACGGGCCAACCCTCGTCTCGACGGGATGGTGCCCCTGCTCGCCGAATCCTGGGAGCAACCGACTCCGACGACATACGTCTTCCGGCTGCGCCGCGGCGTTCGATTCCACAACGGCAAGGAGTTCAAAGCCGAGGACGTGGCGTTCACCTTTGAGCGCGTCATGGACCAGCGGTTCGCCTCACCCCGTCGG
>JBQTJP010000038.1:0-10475 GCA_052386995.1 Armatimonadota bacterium | reverse complement strand
AGAAGTGGATCGACCTCCGCCACCAGTAGGGCATGTTGTAGTAGTTGCAGCGGGTGTCGACGAGCAGATTGCCACCGACAGTGCCCATGTAGCGGATCTGCGGGTTGGAGATCAGACCGGCCGCGCGCGCCAGCGCCGGGTAATGTCCGGCGACGGCAGAATGCGTGAGGAACTCTCGCAGCACAGTCCCGGCGCCGACGGTCAACCCGACGCGCCCGTCGCCGCGAATGCCACGCAACTCCCGCAGCCCGCGCAGGCCCACCAGCACCTTGGGCTCGAACTGCCGGCGCTTCATGTTTGGGTAGAGGTCCGTGCCTCCCGCGACGGCCATCGCCTCAGGCCCGTGATCGCTCAGCATCCGCGCCGCCTCATCGAGCGTCCGCGGCGAGAGATAGGTGAACGGCGGGAGACGCATCATGGCCGCACAGCCACCGGCTTCTGCCACCCGGGTGGGAGTTCGACCCGGATCGGATCCTTGAACGTGATCTTCGGGATCTCGCGCGGCCCGACACGGCCCGGTCCGCCCTTGCGCCGATCGGCCAGCGCCGCCAGAACCTTTTCGGGGGTGATGGGGATCTCGTCGATGCGAATGCCGAGCGCGTCGGCGACGGCATTGGCGACGGCCGGGATCACGGGCAGCAGCGGGCCCTGGCCGGCCTCCTTCGCGCCGAACGGTCCCTCGGGATCCACGGACTCCACGATGAAACACTGCATCTCCGGAGTCTCCAGGGTGGTCGGACTCTTGTACTCGAGCATCGAGGGGAACTTGTGCACGCCGCGACGGAAAGTCTGCTCTTCCATCAACACCTCGCCGAGCGCCATGTAGACGCTGCCTTCGACCTGTCCCGCCACGAGGATCGGATTGATGGACCGGCCGACGTCGTGCGCGATCCAGACCTTCTCGACGACGATCGCGCCGGTCTGGGGATCGCATTTCACCTGTACGACGGACGCCGAGTAGGAATAGGCGGGCGAGGGGCCCACGCCTGAGCCTTTGTAGGGCCCCGAGAGCTTCGGCGCGCGGTAGCTGCCGACCGCGGCCAGCAGGCCAACGCGCGCCTCGGCGGCGCGAATCGCCTCGACCCATGTCAGGCCGTGCTCCGGGTTCTCCCGATCGTAAACCCGGCGCCCTCTGGCCATCAGGCGCACGGCGGGCACTTGCAGTTTCTCCGCAGCGGCCTCGAAGATCGTCGCCCGCACCTTCTGCGCCGCCTCCACAGCGGCGTTTCCGGCCATGAACGTGACGCGGCTGGAGTAACTCCCCAGATCGATGGGAGTAAGGTCTGTGTCGGCCGTCACCAGCTTGATGTCGGAGGGCTCGATCCCCAGGACCTCGGCCACGATGAAGACCAGCACAGAATCCGAGCCCTGGCCGATGTCGATGGCCATCGAGTAGACGGTGACGCCGCCGCCCCGGTCGATCTTGATCTGGACCTCCGATTGCGGCATGTCGTTCCAGTAAATGGGCAGCCCGGCGCCGCACAGGTACGCGCTGATCCCGAACCCCATTCCCCTCCCGGCCGGCAGGCGCCCGTGCTTTTCGCGGAAGCCCGAGGCCTCCACGACTTTGTCAATGCACTCCTGCAGCCTGCAGGAGGTGATGCGCAGGTAGTTCACCGTCGTGGAGAACGGCTCAACCGCGTTGCGCCGGCGCAGCTCGACCGGATCGATCCCCAATTCGGCAGCCACCTTGTCCAGATGACACTCGAGGGCATAGCGCGGCTGCGGCGTCCCATGCCCGCGCTTGGGACCGCACGGCGGCTTGTTGGTAAAGACCCTCAGACCTTCGAACTTGTAGCGGGGGATCTTGTAGGTCGTCGTCTGCAGCGCCCCGGTGTAGTAGGTGCTGGCGACTCCGTAACTGCCGTACGCCCCACCGTCCAGGAATGACTTGAAATGCATCGCCGTGATCCGTCCGTCACGCGCAAACCCTGTCTTCACCCACATGAGCACGGGGTGGCGCCCGCGGTGGATGTAAAAGACCTCTTCCCGCGTGCACGTGATCTTCACCGGCCGGCCGGTGAGCATCGAGAGCTTGGCCGCCGCGATCTCGTGCGAGAACGGATCCGACTTGCCCCCGAAGCCGCCGCCGACCGGCGTGGCGATCACGCGGATCTGGCTCGCGGGATGCTCCAGCACCTTCTCGAGCGCGCGGTGGACATAGTGCGGCGTCTGGGTCGCCGACCACACCGTGAGCTTGCCGTCGGCCTCATAGGAAGCCACGGCGGCGTGCTGCTCCATGGGGAGATGGTTGCTGCCTTCGAAGAAGAACGTGTCCTCGCGAACGTGGTGGGCCTCGGCAAACCCTTCCTCGACATCGCCGAACTCGAGTGACACCATCTTGTGAATGTTGGGGCCGTCGCCGTAATCGTGGATGCGCACGTCTTCGCGGGCCAGGGCCTCCTGAATCGACATGATGGCCGGCAGCGGCTCGTACTCGATGTCGATGTACTCGAGGGCGCGCTCCGCGGTCTCTTCGTCGATAGCGGCGACCGCCGCCACCGGATCGCCAACGTAGCGCACTTTGTCCACGGCCAGCGTCTCTTCGTCCTGACTGACGGGCAGGATGCCGAACTTGATCGGAAGATCCTTCCCCGTGATGACCGCGTGCACCCCGGGAAGCCGCTCCGCCCGGGTCGCGTCGATGCGCTTGATCAGGGCATGGGCATGGACACTGCGCAGCAGCCGGCCGAAGAGCATGCGAGACAGATTCAGATCATCGGCGAATTTTGTCTGCCCGGTGCACTTGGCCATCCCATCGACTTTTGGCAGGGGCTTGCCGATGACGGCAAAGTCGTCGGTCATCGCGCGCCTCCATTCATGCGCCGCGCCGCGAGCTCGACAGCCTCGAAGATCTTGACGTACCCGGTACAGCGGCAGAGGTTGCCCGACAGCGCTTCCGCTATCTCCTCACGGGGCGGCAGCGGTGTCGCATCCAGCAGGGCCTTGGCCGCCAGCAAGATGCCCGGGGTGCAGTAGCCGCACTGCGCCGCGCCTAGTTCCGTAAAGGTCACCTGGAGGGGGTGCGGCTGACCGTTGTGCGCCATGCCCTCGACGGTGGTGATGTCGCGATCCTGGACCTCCACCGGCAAGGTCAGGCACGACAGCCACGGCTCGCCATCGACGAGCACCGTGCACGTGCCGCATTCCCCCAGTTCGCAGCCGTGCTTGGTTCCGGTCAGGTTGAGCTCTTCCCGCAGCACCTCGAGGAGTGTTTTGTGCACGGGCACCGCGACTTCGTGCGTCTCCCCGTTGATGCGCAGCGTGACCATGGTCTTTGGCATCGCTAGCCTCCCACCGGCATCCGTCGCGGTCCCGCGCTCGCCCAGGAGTACTCCGGCGCGCCCAACCGCCGGGAAACGTCGGTCGCGGCCACCAGCACCGCAGTTGCCGCCTGGCGCATACGCAATTCAGTCAGCCGGGCACTGGACCCGACGATGGTGATCGCAGCGACCGTGCGGCCGCGGCTGTCCAGGACCGGCGCGGAGACGGCGCGCACGCCCGGAAGGTACTCTTCATCGTCGACCGCATAGCCGCGCCGGCGTACCCGCAGGATCTCCCTCCGATATCGCTGCCCACTTGTCATCGATCGGGGCGTGAACGTCCGCAGAGCGCGGGGCCGCAACAGCGCCGCGAGCTCCTTGTCGGCGTGCTGCGCCGCGAAGACCTTGGCCACCGACCCGGCAAACGGCGGGAGGCGATGGCCGACGGGCGCCACCACCTTGAGCTGATGATCCGATTCCACCCGGTCGACGATCAGCGCGCCCTGATCGACCGGTACGTGCAACACGGCGGTCTCACCGACGGCGTCCCGCAGCTGTATCAGATAGGGGCGGGCAAGCTGGCGGAGATCGAGCCGCCGCAGCACCCCATTCCCCAGCTCCAGCAGGCCATAGCCCAGGCGGAACGCGCGCGACTCGCGATCGCGCTCCACGAGGTCAAGCTGTTCAAGCGTGCCGAGGAGCTCGGAAAGTGTGCTCTTGCTGACGGCGAGCGCGCGGCTCAGGTCGGTGAGCCGCCGCGGGCCTCCATCAGAAGCGAGCAGCCGCAGAACGCGCACAGCCCGCTCGACCGCGGGGACCATGCGGGGAGGTCGTCGCGACGACGCGCGCTGAAGCGGGGCGGCGATCTTGGCCATGTTCGGCGCCTCGAACACAATTCAGCCAGTAGAACTGGCCTTCGCCGGGCGCGCAGGAAATCCTGCCCGCCGAGGACTCGGCACGGGGGCGAACCATACCGCCACTGACACGTCGCCCCAGGCCAGACTGAGGTTCTCCTTCGCGCGAAGGTCTGGCTAATCATGGTAAAGTACTTCTCACAAAGACATCTCGCACCGGGGCTCTCCAGGAGGTGGCGTGGTGGGTGACATTGAAGGGCGCGTGTTTCTTCGGGGAATCACTTCCGAGCACTATGGTCTTTCGGAGTTCCGGCAGCGGCAGCGCGCGGCGCCCCGCGTTCGCCCGGCCGGAACCGTCGTGGACGATGCGAGCGTCGCCCACTCGGGCGATTCGTCGCAGTCGCGCACCTGGTGGATCCTCGGGCCTGGAGATGACCCCTTCCTGACGCAGACCATCCAGATGCATTTCGTGGAGCTGTTTCCGGGTGGATCGAACCGGGGGCACGGCCACCAGAACGAGGCGACCTTCTACATTCTGGAAGGCCGAGGCTACGAGATCCACGACAGCCAGCGGTACGACTGGGAGAAGGACGACCTGGTGGTGGTCCACAACGACTCCGTGCACCGGCACTTCAACGCTGATCCCAACCAGCGGGCCGTGGCACTGGTCATGAAGGCCAAGGCCGCCTGGATGTACCTGGGCCTCATTCAACAGGGCAGGGGTGGGCCGGTCGAGGACGGAGCCCGCTACGGGCCGCCGGAGGACTGGTCACGCCTGTGGACGCCCGGTGTGACAGAGCGGAAGAAGGTCGTCAAACCTTCCGACACGCGATGGGAGACAAGCCGGGACGGCCGGGTGCGCGTGCTCACATCCCCCGAGCGCACCGACGTGCGCGTGTTCAGCGTCGATGTCTACCAGCAGGAGATTCCAGGAGGAAGTCGTTCGGCGAAGCACTGGCATATGGCGGACGAGGCGCTCTACGTCATGTCGGGGCGTGGATACAGCCTGCACTGGGATGTGGAGGCCGAGATCGGGGAGCGCTACGCGGCTCGCGTGGCGAAGGAGTCCACTCGGTGGGAATTCGGCCCTGGCGACCTGCTCTACGTGCCCCACAACACGGTCCACCAGCACTTCAACGCCGATCCACAGACGCCCCTCGTGCTGTTGTCGGCGCAGAACCGTCTCTTCAAGCTGCTGGGGTACAACGCGGTGGTCTACCTGGAAGATGCCCCGGAGTCCGCTGCTCGAACACGCGCTGAAGCGACGCGCTGACGCGGGACGCGCGAAGGTGTCCCAGCGGCGCTAGGGATAAGGCAAGGACAGCCGTGACGCCCCCGGCGGCGCGCGAAGAGCGGAAGCTCGTCACGGTGCTCTTTGCTGACCTGGCGGGCTCAACCGAACTCTCTGTTCGGTACGACCCTGAGCCACTCCGCGGCCTGCTCTCCGCATTCTTTGAGGAGATGGCGCATGAGGTGCGCGTTTTCGGCGGCACGGTTGAGAAGTATGCCGGCGACGCGATCATGGCCGTCTTCGGCGTTCCGCGGGTTCATGAGGATGACGCGGAACGCGCGGTGCGCGCGGCGCTGGCGATGCGCGAGAGCCTCGACCAACTCAATCCGACGTTCGAAGAGGACTATCAGACACGGCTCCAGATGCGCATCGGTGTCGCCACGGGCGAGGCGGTGGCCGCGACAGAGCCGACGCGCGAGTTCGCGGTGACGGGTGACGTCGCGAACCTGGCGGCCCGCCTCCAGACAGCGGCCCAGGGCATCGTCATCAGCGAAGAAACACACCGCCTGCTCGCGCCCCTTGTCGAGGCCCAGCCGATGCCGCCCCTGCTCTTGAAGGGCTTCCCCAAACCGGTCACGGCGTACAGCGTGACCGGGCTTCGGGAGATCGACAGCCGGCCCCGCGGGATACCCGGCCTGTCCTCGCCCGTCGTGGGGCGAGATCACGAACTCGAAACACTCCACCGCTGCCCTGAAGAGCTTGGTCGGGGCAGGGGACAGATCATCTCTGTCGTCGGGGAGGCGGGGTTGGGCAAGTCCCGTCTCAAGATCGAGCTTCGCGAGAATCTCCCCAAGGGGCTGCTGTGGCTTGAAGGACGCTGTTACGCCCATACGCAGCCGTCCAGCTATGGCCCTTTTGTCCAAATCCTGAACTCCGTGCTGCGGCTGCGGGGTGCCGAACCTCAGGCGGTGGCCCGGATCAAGCTCCGGGCGGCGCTGCAATCGCTCTTGGGAGCGCGCTCGCAGGACTTGAGCCCCGTTGTCGCACAGTTGCTGGGCATCGAGCTGGAGCCGGAAGGTCAGGCATCCCTTCCAACAGACCCTCAGGCGTTCCACACGCAGATCGTGGTGACCGTGCGGGCGGTGCTGGAGGGCCTCGCGGGCCGCACGCCCGTCATTGTCGCGTTTGAGGACATCCACTGGGCGGATGCGGCGTCCATCGAATTGGTCACCGTGCTCATGGAGTTGACGGACTTCCTCCCCCTCATGATCCTGGTCACGTGCCGGCCTGACACCGAGGGAAAGGCATGGGATCTGCGTTTCCATGCGCAGCGCAACTTCCCGCACCGGCTCACCGAGATCCAGCTTGCGCCGCTGGCACAAGACGACTCCGAGAGCCTCGTCAGCAACCTGCTGCACGTCTCCGATCTCCCGGGCCGGCTGCGGAAATTGATCCTCGACCGGTCCGAAGGCAATCCGTTCTTCGTCGAGGAAATCATAAGGTCGCTCATCGAACAGCAGGTGCTCCGCCACGAAGGGAATCGGTGGATCGCCGCAGTGGACGCAGCACGATTCGCGATCCCCAGCACGCTGCGGGGACTCATTGCCGCCCGGATTGACCGCCTGCCGGCGGCCGCGAAGGTTGTGGTCCAACATGCGAGCGTGGTCGGCCGCACCTTCACCTACCGGATCCTGAGGAGCCTCCTCAACGGAGACAATATACTCGATCCCTCACTGGCATCTCTGCTCCGCGCCGAGTTAATCTTGGAGCGCGCCCGCTTGCCAGAGCCGGAATACGTGTTCAAACACGCGCTGACGCAGGAATCTGCCTACGCGAGCATCCTCAAGAACCAGCGGAAGGATCTCCACCGTAAGGTGGCCGCGTTCCTCGAGAAGGAATGGCCGGAGTCGCCCGATGAGCACGCCGCCCTCCTCGCGCATCACTGGCTCCAGGCCGAGGAGTGGGAGCAGGCGCTCGCGCACACGCTGCGCGCTGCCGGGCGGGCCGCCCGCCTCTATGCGCGCCCCGAGGCGATCGCTCACTACTGGCAGGCCCTGGAGCTCTTTGAGCGCCTTCCCGTGACGGACCAGCGGCAACAGGAGTACATCGCCGCGGTCCTCGCCCTGGCCAATTTGCCGGGCTCGATCCGCGCCGAGGCCGACCGGGAAGAAGAGATTCGACACATCGATACGGCGCTGCGCGCCGCGGCGGAGCGTAAAGATGCCCCAAGTCAGGCGCGCTTGGAAGCAGCGACGGCAATGAATCTGAGTGACCAGGCACTCGGTATGCAGGCGATAGCCCGGGCGGAAGCGTCGGGCGATGCCGGGGCGCTGGCCTTCACCCTATTCGCGCACGGTGTCCAACTAGGCGCTGTGGGGCAATACGAAGAGGCCCTCCGGTACGTCCGCCGGACGATCGAAGTTGACGAGGCCGCCGGCGACCTCTATGGCCAGGCGTTCGCCATGGCGTCGCTCGCGCGATGTTACTGCGCGCGTGCCGGGAGGCTCGATGACGCGCTTGACTACGCCGCGCGGGGTCATGCGATCGGTCAGACGCTGGCTGATGCCCGGCTCCGAGCGTGGCGTGCAATGGTCGCAGAGCCCTACATGTATAAGGGGTTGTGGGAGCAGGTCGTGCAGGCGGCCGAGGAGGGTCTGCCCGTCGCCTGGGAGATCGGGGAGTGGAACGTCTTCGTCTGGATCTCGTCCTGGCTCGGCATAGCGCACCTGAAGCTTGGGAGGCCCGAGGAAGCGCGGCGCGTCCTCGGTCGCGCCCGCAGCGAGGCTCAGGCACGGCGCATGTACTCGTGGCCGATGACATATCTTCACATTGGGCTGGCGCAGCTCCACCTGGCTCTCAGTGAGCCGGCGGAGTCGCTTGAACTGGCGCGCAAAGCCCTGACGTTCGCGGAACAGAGCGGCTACCGGCTTGAACAGGGCGCGGCCAACCGGATCCTGGGACAGGTCTACGAGGCGCTGAACGATCCGCGGGAGGCCGAAACCGCGTACCGCCGCAGCGTGCAGATCCTCGACGAGATCCAGTCCCCGCCGGAACTGGGGCAGACGTTGCTGGCATATGGACGCTTCAAGTTGCGCAGCGATCCCGCGGAAGGCCAAAGACTCGTTCGGCGTGCGCTGAGTCTCTTTGAGGAGACGAGGGCCCCGGGCTGGGCCGACGAAGCGCAGGCGGCACTCGCTGGTTCACCGCCGGGCGCCTAGCCGGCGAGCGGGGCCACCATGGGGCCGCTTACTGCGGCCTAGCCACAAACGCGATACGCGTCATCTTCCCTCCTCCACGATGCGCGGCGCGATTACCCGTCACGCCGCATCAGGCTGTAGTTCGGAGGCTCCAGGCATTCCTGAGACCCAACTCCGCCAAAGAGCCAGTCGGACCTTCATCAAGCCACATCTTCGACTGGATCTCTCGAAGCTTGCATTCAGCGCTCTCTCCCTCTTTCTGGTCCTTGTGAACCTCCTACACCAGGGGCTTTCCCGAACAATCGTGAAATCAGTGCGTCCTAGGCTCCTCGTCCGCCGGCTCAAGATAATAGCGCATGATCGGACGAGGTGGTACGCGATGAGCAACGATCTTGAATCCGGCGCGCACGAAGGTTGAAACATAACCAGTGCCGGATGCGCTCGGCGTAAGGTTCGCATCAAGAGGATAGGCCTCAAGCGCTGGCGCTCCTGCGCGCTTGGCGGCCCTTAAAGCCGCGGCAATCAAAGCAGACGTAACGCCCCGCTTGCGATAGCCCTTGCGCACGTAGAAGCAAGAGAGCGACCAGACTGGCACGGCGTCGACGCGCCCGAGTCGCCACGTGCGATCAAGCCACGGCAAGGCGTCGCGGGGTGTAAGCTGGCACCAACCCACAGCAACATCGCCGTCGAAGGCGAGTAAGCCTGGAGGTGGACCGTCCTTCACTACCTTTCGAAATGCCGCCTTATTTGCATCGCGCGGCCTCTTGCGATAGGCGCTTCCGATTCGCCAATACATGCACCAACAGCCGTTGCAGGCACCCTTCTCACCGAAAAGGTCCTCGAGCGCAGGCCACAGATCGGGTGTAAGTTCTCGGATAGTGAGCTTCATCGCCGACTCCTTGTCACGATGCGACTCCATGAACACGTGCCGCCTAACGCCTGGGTGAGCCGCGCGCGATAGCGCGTCGGCTCCACCCAGGGTTAGAGCGGTCATCTCATACGGGCTTCTCAACGATCTTCCAATATGAGTCCTTCCTGATTACCTTCCCGTTCCGGAACTCCCAGTGATCGCATCCACGTACTTGAACTCGGACTCCGTCGGGTGTCGTGCCGGTCAGCAGCCACTCCGACACGCCCATATTGCCGCTGACCCAGTGCTGGTCATCACTGTAGTGGACGTCTGGGAGGCCCTTGAAGCGTGTCGCTAATCCCTCTCGCACGGCCGCTTTGCCCGTAAAGCGCCGCCCCCAGGGGTCCGGCCCCCGGGGCATGTCCAGCGAGCAATCATCGGCAAAGAACTCGATGATCGCGTCCAGATCGTGGGCATTGAACGCATCGGCGATTGCTTTCAATGTCTCGACGGAGACCGATTCCTGTTGAGCCATGGCGGTTCCTCCGTAGAGCGCTCTAACAAGAATTAGGCGGACCTGTCTAACACAGCAAACATAGCGATCATCGCAGCCTAACATCTACGAGAGCAGGCGTATGGCCCGCCCCCATCCCCTCGCCGCTCTTGGGAATTCGCGCGCGAGCCGCATCACTCGTCGCCGTACTAGGCCGACCTGCATAACCCACGCTGTACCAGCCGCCGCCTAATGATCAAACGCGTAGCGGCGGCGCTCGGTCTGGAGGCTCACCCAGCGCTGCTCCGTGAAGGCTTCGATGGCCGCTTTGCCGCCGTGGCGGCCCATCCCCGAGCCTTTGATTCCCCCGAAGGGTGCCTGCGGCTCGTCGTGCACCGGGGAGTCGTTCACGTGCACCATCCCGGTCTGAATCCGCTCCGCGAGTGCCATGCCTCGATCCGGGTCGCCCGTGATGATCCCGGCCGACAGGCCGTAGGTTGTGTCGTTCGCCAGGCGGATCGCCTCCTCGGCGTTTTTCACCGGCGTGACGGCGACGACCGGACCGAACGTCTCCTCATGGTAGCAGC
>JBQTJP010000037.1:0-6914 GCA_052386995.1 Armatimonadota bacterium | reverse complement strand
TCACCGTGCGCCTGCCGCTGGCGGATCACTACACGACGGAGTTCACCCCCGTGAAGACGTAGATAACGCTCGATTTCCTACCGCCTCTTTCCACGGGTCTTTTATCATACTTGATGTTTATCCCCCCTTTCTTTAAGGTATAACTAAGCCTAATTTTCATCGGATTGACGCTCTTATGCGTGGGGGCGGTTTCATGCATCGACTGCACAGGCCTAGACTCCCGATGCCACCCGGGTGGGGTGTTCGCAGGGGCACCAGGCATCTCTACCTGTCTTACCGGGGTTGGACCGTGGCCAGGTTCTCAGCCGCTCAATCTTCTAGGCAAATCGCGCGCGAGATCCTGTGGCACATCGCCGTCCTTTCCGCGCTCAGGGAAGGATTGGCGGCGCTGAACTGATCCGCTCACCCGACGCCCGCTAGGCAGCGACCTCCGTACCCGCGAGCCTTTCTATCAACGCACCGGCCCGACGCCGGACCACCGCCAGGGTGTTCAACTTGATCGATTCGTATCCGCGGATGCCGTCGGGCAGCCGACCGATCTCAATCGCGAGCTCATAGGTCTTCGGGGTCAGGCGCGCAAGCGCGCCTTCGACGAGATCGCGATACCACGCGATCAGGCGCCGCTCTTCCCTGCGCATATGGGAGTAGCGGAATGGATCCAGCGACGTCCCCCGCAGCCGCCGCATCCACCGGAGAACCCGAAGGGCTGGGGTACACCATGGCCCCAGGGCCATTTTGCGCCTGAGCCCAAGCGCCCGAAGCAGCGGGGGGTGGAAGTGGTAGACGACGCGCCGGGGCTCCGCGAACACGCTGTCGAGCTGTTCGCCGAAGGCCGGTTGGAGATAGAGGCGGGCCACTTCGTATTCGTCCTTGTAGACCATGAGCTTGTGGAGATACGCGATGACCGCGTGCGTCAACGCCATCCCGCCGGGAATGACGGCCTGCTCGCGAGCGGCGACGTTCAGCACAAACTCGACGTAGCGTTCGGCATACTCAGGATTCTGATAGTCGAGCAGGTCGGCAACGCGGATCGCCAGCATCCGGCGCGAGTCGCCGTCGAGGTGGCCACAGCGATCGAGCAGGGCGCTGTAGATTCGACCGTCCTCCCGCGAGAGCCGTTCCACGGCAACGGCACGCTCATCGTCGTAACCGGTCCGCGGCCGCGTCACCAGCGCCCCCAGGCGTTCCGGATCGGCGACAGACAACCGGCCGTAGCGAAATGCCTGAAGATTGTGCTCCACCTCAACGCCGTTGAGGCTGATCGCATCTTCGATACTCCAGGCCGAGAGTGGGATCAGACCCGCCTGGTAGGCGGCGCCGACGACGAAGAAGTTCGTCATCATGTAATCGCCGAACAGCCCCTCGGCCAGCCGGCGGCCTTCCACGATGACGTTGTGTTCTACGCGCGTCTGCCGGGCGATCGCCTCCACCATGCCGTCGACCGACACCTCGTACGACACGTTGCGGACCATCTCTCCGCTGGGCAGCAGGGTCGAGTTGATGACCGCCGTGGTGCGCTCGGGATCGCAGCGATCCAGATTGGCCGGAGCCGCGCTGCCCATGACGTCCAGCGCGAGATACAGGTCGGCCTTGCCCATGCCGACCTTGCTGGCCGCGACGCGCTGGCCGTCCCGCGCGATGACCAGGCTCGAGAGCACCGGCCCCCATTTCTGGGCCGCGCCGGTCTGATCGTAGCCCATGGCGCGCTTGCCGTCGATGAGCGCGGCGAACGAAAGGATGTTGTTGACGGTGATGACCCCGGTGCCGCCGACACCGGGAATGTAGATATGGTAAGGACGGTCCAGGCCGACTTTCCGGTACGGTTCAGGGCTCTCGTCGGGACGGAGCGCGGGCGGCGTGGGCCGGCGCAGCCCGATGCCCGAGGGGGTCTCGACCGTGACGAAGGATGGGCAGTCACCCTCCAGACAACGGTAGTCCTGGTTGCAGGATGACTGGTGGATCTGTGTCTTGGGGCCGAACTCGGTCTCGACCTTCTGGAGGGACATGCAGTTGGTCAGCGCCCCGCAGTGCCCGCAATTCTCGCACACCGCCTCGTTGATGAAGACGAACCGGTTGGGAGCCGGCAGCGCGCCACGCTTCTGCTTGCGCCGGCGCTCGTTGGCGCACATCTCATCGTAGATCAACACGGTGGTGCCGCGCGTCTTGGCGAGACGCCCCAGCGCCGCATCGAAATCGTCCACAGCGTAGACGCGGCTGATAGCGGAGAGCCTGGCGCCGCGGTACGCTGCCGGCGTCTTCGTGATCACGGCAATCTCCCGGACACCTTCGTACTCGAACAGGTGGGTCAGTTCGGGGATCGTCCGCTGCCCCACGGGCGCCTGCGCGCCGGTATTCGCAATGGACCCGTTATAGAGAATCTTGTAGGTGATGTTGGCGCCCACGGCCGCCGCGAACCGGATGCTGAGGTAGCCCGAGTGAAACAGCGAGCCGTCCCCCATGTTCTGGATCATGTGCGGCCGATCGGTAAAAGGCGAGAGGCCGATCCACGGCGCGCCCTCGCCACCATACTGCGTCATGGCTTCGATGTGACGCTCGGGCTGCTCGATGACCGACCCGAAGGCATGACATCCCGGGCTGCCCCAGGCGACCTGGCCATCCAGCAGGCGCGTGCCGACGTTGTGCGGGCATCCCGAGCAGTAGTTCGGCGTACGCAGCGGGTGCGCGTCGTAGCGCCGCGAGCGGATCGCCTCCAGCTCGGCCAGGCGTCTGCGGATGCCCGCGTGCCCAGGGACATACCTGAGCAGCCGCGGTCCGAGCCGCTCGGCGATCAAGTCGGCGTCCATTCCGCTCTCGATGGGGAAGAGGGTCCCGCCGGCTTCATCGTACTTGCCCACGACCGTGATGGGCCGCGACAGACCGCAGAGGGCTTCCTTGACCTGGGATTCCAGGAAGCCCCGTTTTTCTTCGACGACGACGATCTCTTCAAGCTCCTGCGCAAAGTCGCGCACGATCTGCGCATCCAAAGGATAGATCAGGCCGACACGTAGGACACGGATGCCTTGGTGCCGCAACGCGTCTTCATCAAGACCCATATCCAGCAGCGCCTGCCAGACATCCGCGCGGCTCTTCCCGGCCGTGATGATACCCAGGCGGTCCCGCATCCCGCGCACTTCGATCTGATCAAGGCCGTTGGCGCGGCCGTACGCCGCCACGGCTCGATGGCGCTCGTAGTAGATGTGCCGCTCGATCTCAATGGTCCTGGTGCCGAAGAACGAGAAATCGGCGTCCTTCTGATACGGGCGGCCGTTCATCTCCAAGTTGGGGATCACGATGGCCGGGCGATCCGGGGTGATCTCCACGGTCTCGGCGCCGTCGGCAAGGCCGCCGACAAGTTTCATGGCCACCCAGCAGCCGCTGTACCGCGACATCGCGATCGCATGCAGGCCCAGGTCCAGGAATTCCTTAATCGACGCCGGATAGAGGACCGGGATGCCTGCGCTCATGAACGCGTAATCGTCCTGGAACGGAAACGTCGAGCTCTTGGCCTCATGGTCCTCACCGCATAGGAGGAGGACCGCGCCGTGCCGGCTCGTGCCGGCGAAGTTGCCGTGCTTGATCGCATCCCCGCTCCGATCGAGGCCCGGCCCCTTGCCGTACCAGATCGAGGTGACGCCCTCGAACCGCTCAGAGGGATAGCGGTCGAGCATCTGCGTGCCCATGATCGCCGTCGCCGCCAGGTCCTCATTGGCGCCGGGCACGTGCACGATGTCGTGCTCTTCGAGGAGCGGGCGGATCCGCTGCAGCGCCAGATCGTACCCCGCCAGCGGCGCGCCCGGGTATCCGCTGATGAATGTGCCGATGCGCAGCCCGGCTTTCTGATCTCGCCGGTGCTGGTCGATGGGCAGCCGCACCAGCGCCTGCACGCCCCGCAGGTAGACCGTCCCTGCATCCAGCAGGTACCGGTCGTCGAGGGTAACGTCGCGCGCCTGAACCGCCACGGCCGCTCGTTACGACGCTACGTCTTCACGGGTTCGGCCTGGCGCAGTTTGAACCGCTGGATCTTTCCCGTGATGGTCTTGGGGAGATCCGGCACGAAGTCGATCAGGTGTGGATACTCGTACCTCTTGAGCCGGCCTTTACACCAGGCCTGCAGCTCTTCCACCAGGGCGACCGATTCGGTGTGGCCTGCGCGGAGGATCACATAGGCCTTCATCTTATTTAGCCCTTCCACCGGCACGCCGACGACCGCCGCCTCCACGACCGCGGGGTGCTCGATGAGCACGTTTTCCACCTCGACCGGCGAGACCCACAGCCCGCCGACCTTCATCATGTCGTCGGACCGGCCCTCGTACCAGTAGAACCCATCTTCACCCACACGATACCAGTCGCCCGTGCGGATCCAGTCGCCGACCATCGTGGCCTTCGACTTCTCGTGGAAGTGCCAGTAGTACGGCGCGATGCTGTCGCCGCGCACCAGCAGGTGGCCGGCCTCGCCGGGTTTCACGGGCCGGCCTTCATCGTCGACGACCTTGATGTCATACCCCGGGACGGGCTTGCCACTGGAGCCCGGCTTGTGCGCGTCCGCGGTGTTGGACATGAAGATGTGAAGAATCTCCGTCGTCCCAATCCCATCGAGAATAGACAGCCCAAACCTCTCCTTCCAGCGCCGCCAGATCTCGGGGGGCAGCGCCTCGGCGGCGGAGACGCACAGCCGGACGGAAGAGAGATCGTATTTGCCGGCATCGGGCAGATTGAGCATGGCATTGTACAACGTTGGGACGCTGTAGAAGATGGTCGGCCGGTACCGCTGCACGGTCTCCAGCACGGCCTGCGGCGCGGGGCGGCCGGGATAGAGCACGGTCGAGGCGCCCGCCCAGTACGGAAACGTCATGTTGTTGCCCAGCCCGTATGAATGAAACATCTTCGAGGACGAGAACGTCACGTCACGCTCGTTGATCTCTAAGATGTGGCGCGCATAGGTCTCGCAGGTGTAGAGAATGTCGTGCTGGAGATGCACGACGCCCTTGGGTCTCCCGGTGCTTCCCGAACTGTAGACCATGAAGGCCATGTCGTCTCGATGGGTATCCGCCGGCGGGAGAGTATCCGGACCGGTCCGCAGGAGATCGGCGAGCGCGGTCGCCCCGGGCGCGCTTCCGTTGGCGACGATCACCGCGACCTGCTCCGGATGATTCTCCAGCGCCTTCTGCACGGTTTCGTAATACTCGTGATCGACCACCACGGCGCGCGCGTAGCTGTCGGCGATGAAGTACCGCTGGTCCTCCGCTTTCAACAGAGGATTGGACGGCACGGGCACGCATCCGGCCCGAATCGCGCCAAAGAAGGCCACTGGAAACGCGGGGCTGTCGTTGAGAACCAGCACGACACGCTCCTCACGTCTCAGGCCTAAGCCTACTAACGCCGCGCCGAACCGGCTCACACGCCGCAGGAGGTCACGGTAGGTGATCTTCTCATCGCCGCAGGAGATCGCGACCTTGTCTCCGCGTCCGGCCTCCATGTTGCGGTCCAGCAGCAGTGAGGCATTGTACCGCTCAGGCACGTCGATCATGCCCGCTCACCCCTTCACGACGATCGCTTGACCACCACCGATTTGGTTTCCATATAAAAATCCAAAGCTTCTATTCCGTGCTCCTTGCCGAACCCGCTCTGCTTGACGCCGCCAAAGGGAAGCTCATCGTAGATCTTCTGCGGGGAGTTAATCCACGTATAGCCCGCCTCCAGTCGCTCCGCCGCGAATGACGCGCGGTCGAGATCGCGCGTCCAGATCGACGAGCCCAAACCGAAGATCGAGCCGTTGGCCCGGCTGATGGCTTCCTCGAGATCGCCTACGCGCCAGATCGGCAGCACCGGCCCAAAGACCTCTTCGGTGGCCACGCGCGAAGCATGGCTTGGCTCGAGCAGCAGCGTGGGCTCATAGAAGTGCCCGCGGTCGTAGAGGTCGCCCGTGGGCCGGCGCGCGCCATGCAGCACCTTCGCCCCCGCGGCCACAGCGTCGCCGACCTGCTCCTCAATGGTCGCCCGCTCCGCCGCGGTGTGCATCGGCCCGAGCGTCACGCCGTCCAGCGTCCCGGGCCCGATCTTCAGGCGTCCCACCTTTGCGCTGAGCCTCTCGATGAAGGTGTCGGCCACGCGGTCGAAGACATAGAGCCGTTTGATCGCGAGACACGCCTGCCCGCAGTTGAAGAAGCGGCCCACGCTGGCCGCGCTGGCGGCGGCATCGAGATCGGCGTCGTCGCAGACGATCATCGGATCGGAGCCGCCCAGCTCGAGCGTCACGCGCTTGAGATCAGCGGCAGCCAGCGCCATGATGCGCCTGCCTACCGGCGTTGACCCGGTGAATCCGATCTTCCGCACGAGCGGATGCTCGATCAGCGCGGTGCCGGCGACGCTCCCGGGCCCGGTCACGACGTTGAACACACCCGCGGGCAGCCCGCCTTCGTGCATGAGTCCGGCGATACGCAGCGTCGTCAGCGGCGTCGTCTCGGATGGCTTGGCCACCACCGTGTTCCCCGTGACCAGCGCGGGACCCAGCTTGTTCCCCAGCAGCGTCGTGGGGAAATTCCACGGCACGATGGCGCCGACCACGCCCATCGGCTGTTTGAGGATCATCCCGTAGGCGCCCTCGTCGAGGTTCGGCACGTAGCCGCCACGCAGGTTCTTCGACAGACCCGCGTAGTGCTCGAGCGTTTGGACGAAGCGCCGGATCTCGAGGCGGGCCTCGCGCAGCGGCTTCCCCTGCTCAGAGGTCAGCAGCATGGCCAGCGCTTCGATATGATGCAGGACGCGCTGGGCCGCGCTTGCGACCAGCTCGCCGCGGCGCGCCGCCGGGAGATCGCGCCAGGCCGGGAAGGCCCTGTATGCGGCCTGGACCGCCTGATCCACTTCCGCCGCGCCTCCACGGGGCACGTCGTCGACGGGTTCGCCTGTCGCCGGAT
>JBQTJP010000036.1:0-3972 GCA_052386995.1 Armatimonadota bacterium | reverse complement strand
ACCATGCCCACCTTGTACAACGTAATGTCGAGCTGCTTCAGGCCGGCGAAGGCGGTCGTCGAGACCTGGATGCTCGCGCTGCTGAATGCCGCGGGCATGCAGGGCTCCGGCGATGCACAGCTCGCGGGGGTCTCGGTCCACGTGCCGGAAACGCTGTATCCCTGGTTCCGAAGGTAGTCCACATACGACTGGGTCCACGCCGCGGCGAGCGAGTGGTCTCCGGTCTCGTCGGCCCGGCTGATCGCGGCCATGAACGCCTGGCTCAGCAGCACGACAATCGAGGCGAGCAGGATCATGCCGACCATGACCTCGAGCAGGGTAAAGCCCCCCTGGCGAGTTTGCGCGCGAGGAGCCGCGGCGCTCATCAGTCGGCCCTGACGCGCCCGGTGACGGATGACACCGAGATCTGTTTTGTCCGGCTGGTCACCGTGCTGGTCAGGGTGATCGTTCCCGCGGACGCCGTCGCCCCCAGCGTCGAGAAGGTGATCGTCTGCGCGCTGCTGGTGATGTCCGAAGGGAAGGTACCGGCCTTCACGACCGTGCCGCCGGCGGTGATCGAGTATGATCCGCTTGCAAATGCGGCGATGACAGTCTGACGCCGCGACACGCTCAGTTGCTGCCCCGCCCGCAGGTCGTTGACGATCGTATCCGTCCACTGCTGCAGGCGCTGGTTGCTGAGATAGTCCAGGTATTGCGTCATGCCGGTGGTGAGGAGAAGCACAGCGACCGAGCCGACAATGACCAGCTCGATCAGGGTCAGACCCCGCTGAGCGTGCATAGACCCCATACCGCCTCCACTGCGTTCCAGCAGCTAAGAAGGCTCTGGATCCCTCGGTAATGGGGTTCTGCCCAACTCGACTCGCAGGCTAGACTCTAGACGACCGGGGTGCGGAGCAGCTGCTCGCGTGTCGCGCGGGCCAGCGTGCGGAGGGCGGGCATCGGCATGCCCTCCAGCTGCATCAGGATTTCCGCGGCCTGCAAAATGGTGCGCTGGAGGTCACCTTCCTCCGACTCGGTTTCCGCGACGAGGCGCATCCATTCTGTTCCCCTGGCCCAGGACTCCACGGCCTCGGCGCGCCGGTCCGCAGGTGCGGGTGTGATGCGGCGGCGGGCGCGGTCCCATTCGGTCCTGAATTCGAGCGCGACGGGATCCGGCTCGAGCCCAAACTCCCGTTCCAGGTTTGCGACGTCGTCGACGACCCGGGCGAGCGTGCCGAGCCGAGCCCGCGTTCCGCCGGCGCGAGGGGGCCGCTCTGTGCCGAGGGCCGCCGCGACGGCAGCCAGACGGGGTCCGGTAGACGGAACTTGCTGCCTCCTCACCAGCTCGGCCAGGATCAACAGCCGCCGATGCCGCAGCCGCATCGCCCACCTGCCCTCGGAGGTGAGACGCGCGCCCCGATCAAGATAGCCGAGCACCTGCAACACCGCGCCGTGCAGGAGGAAGCTCATGGTCAGCGCATCGCGGGCGCGCGACGCCGCCCCAGCGATCTCGCCGTCGGGCAGGCGGCGCGGCACGCGCGGGCGTCCCCCAAGCTGGCCCTGGTAGGCCGCGAGGGATCGCTGCAGCTCGATAAGCGCCTCATCGAGCGTGCGTCGCGCGAGCAGGTTGAGGACCTGTGTGTACGAAGGCGCAAACGCCGAGACGATCGGCTCGGCTTCGGCCTCGGCCATGGCCAGTCCGATCGCAGCGTCGTCTCTGCCGGCGGCGGAGATGATGACGACCCCAACCCGGTCGCGTCCGCGGCGGCCGGCCCGTCCGGCCATTTGCTGGAACTCGGTCGCGGAGAGCGACACGGGCCCGTCCGGGCTGTTCCGGACGAGCGTGCTCAGGGCGACAGTCCTCGCGGGCACGTCGAGTCCGCTGGCCAGCGTGGTGGTCGCCGCGACGGCGCGGATCAGACCGCGCGCGAGCAGGTCCTCCACGGCGAGGCGCCATCCCATGAGATGTCCCGCGTGATGCGGCGCGACGCCGGCCTGGATCAACGTGTGGCGAAACCGGTGCCCCAGCAGCGTGGGAAACTCGGACTCCCATGCGTTCAGGGCCCGCGTCCGTTCTTCTGCGCCGGGCGGGCGCATCGGAGAAAGCTCACGCGCCGCGAGATCGCACTCTTTTCGCGAGGGAAAGAACAGAATGGCCGGCGGCAGGTGTGCGGCATCCAGCTGCCGCATCAACTCCAGCAGCCATCCCTGCCGTCGAATACCCGGGCGCACACGTCCGGCCATGCTCGGCGGCAGGAGCCGGCCCCGTGCGTCGGCCAGTAACAACCGCAGCGGCACGGGCCGTTCGTCCTCGCGGACGACCACCGGCGCCCGGCCGCGCACCGTCTGCAGCCAGCCCGCGAGCTCGTCAGCATTCGGGATTGAGGCAGAGAGGAGGAGGAGGCGGGTGCGCGGCGTCGCCAGCAGGATGACTTCCTCCCAGGCGGTGCCCCGCTCCTTATCCGCGATATAGTGCGCCTCGTCGAGGACGATGAGCCCCGCGGGACTGGGCTGCGGAGCATAAAGGATGTTTCGCAGGATCTCTGTCGTGCCGACGATTACGGGCGCGTGCGCGTTGATGCGGCGCTCCCCTGTGAGCAGTCCCACCTTGTCATCGCCGTAGCGCGCCTGAAACTGCCGGAACTTCTGGTTGGAGAGCGCCTTCAGCGGCGTTGTGTACCACACCGTTTGACCGCGCGGCAGCAGCGTCCGGATGGCCTCCTCCGCGACCCAGGTCTTGCCGCTGCCCGTGGGCGCGGAGACCAGCACGTCGCGAGATGCTACGGCCGCGAGGGCTTCCATTTGAAATCGGGCGGGGACGATCTCGGCCGGGAGGACCTCGCCGATCTCCGCGAGCGTGGGACGCAGCCCAGGATGAAGTGGCGCCGTGTTTCTCGTCGGCTGGAGGAGCGGCGGGCCGGCCATGAGGGGAGTATAGCGCACGCAGGACGCCGCCTGTTTGCGTCAAGAACCTTCCATAAATGCGCACGCGCGCGGCACAGGCGCTGGACCTGCTGGGCGTCTCATACGATCTCCTGCAGTTCGAGGCCGAGGAATTTACGGCCCGGGAGGCCGCCGAGCGCCTCGGGATTCCTCTCGAGCAGGTCTTCAAGACTCTGGTCGTGCGCGCGGACGACGGCCGGGTGATGCTTGTGTGCGTTCCCGCGGACGAAGAGCTGAACCCACGGGCGCTGGCCAAGATGATCCGCGCAAAGCGTGTTGAGATGGTGGAGGCCGCAGACTTGATGCGGCTCGTCGGCTACGTCAAAGGGGCGGTCTCACCGCTGGGCAGCAGGCGGCCGCTGCCGGTGTATGTCGACGCATCCGCTCTGCGCCACGCTCGGGTCAGCGTGAGTGCGGGCGTTCGGGGCCTGCAGGTCTGGATCGACCCGCGGGACCTGATCCGCGCCACCGGGGCCGCCGTCGCAGCGCTCGCCGGGCGCCGGGGCGGGTGACCGGTACTGGAGCCGAACACCGGTCCTGCCAGGAGGGCACAGAGGCGGTCTTTATCGAAACGAAAGAATCCATAACTAGGCTGGACGTGCGCAAACTTATTGAGGAGCGGCACACATGCGGATTTTCGGTTTGGCGGTTCTGGTGGCCACGGTGGCGGGACTCGGGCTCAGCGTGCCCAGCGGACTGGGAGCCTCTGCGAAGAAGGCGCCGGATTTCGCCGGAGGCGGACCATGGTTCAACACCGCCGGCAAGGCGCTGACCATCGACGGCCTGCGGGGCAAGGTCGTGGCCGTGGAGATGTGGACGGCCGGGTGTTACAACTGTCAGAACGTCATCCCGGACCTCAAGAAGTGGCATGCAAAGTACCACGACAAGGGACTGGTCATCGTCGGGGTGCATTCGCCTGAATTTTCATATGAGCGCTCGGAACCGTATGTGCGGAAGGCCATTGCCAAGCTCGACCTTCGCTATGCGGTGGTCATGGACAACGATTTCAGAATCTGGCGGGCATACAACAACGTGTACTGGCCGACCATC
>JBQTJP010000035.1:0-27137 GCA_052386995.1 Armatimonadota bacterium | reverse complement strand
CATCCCCGAGGATGCCGTCAAGATGGCGCTGGTTCCACAGCTGAGCGCGCTCGCGTCCATCCCCTGACGAAACCCATCTTCGGGGTAACTGCCAGGACTTTGTTGCGAAACTTCCACTGGCCCTGCTGGTCTTTTCTGCCTAACCATCCCTGAACGATCTGCTTGCGTCCCTTCCACGGCCTGCGGTGTGGGGCAGTGTAATACCTCGCATTCTCGGTAAACAACTCTTTGATATCGTCAGGATCGTTCGTTTTCCAGGCCCGGACATATCGGTCTACCCACGTCGCGACTGCGCGTGCGTTCATTGGCCGTCTCCTTTCGGGAGCCGAACCTGCGCGTGGTCCCGCGCATCACAAGTAGATTAGCGTGCTGAATGAATCGCGTCACCAGTCATGTGTAAGGGAAGGAGACCTTCCGCGGGCCGCAGAAGAGGGGCTCATTCAATCATCCCACTCGGAGCAATGCCGGTGCCCCGGGAAGTTTTCGCAGAAGAGATCGAAGCCTTCCTCGAACGGCTCGATGCCGTCGCGGCGGTGCGCGTCGTGGCGAATGAGGCCGGCGACATCGAGCGCATCTATGTCACGACCGAGTCGGCGCGCGATGACGGCGGGATCAGGCGTGCCATTACGTCCGCGCTGATGAGTCAGTTCAACCTGCCCGTTGATGGCTGGCGCGTTCAGATCGCCCACCTGCAGCCTACGCCCGACACCGAGCGCATCCCGGCCTCTCAGCTCGTCCGGCTCGAAGAAACGATGACGGAGACGATGACCAACGTCATCGTCGAGCTGCGGTATGAGCGCGAAGGCGCCCAGAAGACCTTGACCGGGACGGCGCAGGCGCCGCCCGGACAGTCGCAACGCCTGCGCACCGTGGCCCTGGCGGCCGTCGAGGCGCTGCGTCCGCTCATCGAACGGAGCGGCTACCGGCCGTCGCTGGAGGCCCTGTCGGTGATGCAATTCGCCGGCGCTGCCGTGGCGCTGGCCGCCCTCACCCTGACTTCGGAACGGACGAGCCTGCTGCACGTGGGTGCGGAGGCGGTGACGTCCAGTGAGGCCGAAGCGGTCGTCGGCGCGGTCATGGATGCCGCGCAAAAGCCGCCGCGCCGGATTGAAGGTGCAGGCAAGGTGCGGTTGGATCGCCGCCAGCAGTTTGAAGGTTTGCGCGCGCACTATGAGCGGCTCATCCGCGCCGAGGCGGGCGCTGGGTCCCCGGCGAGCCCGGAGGAAGCTCCGCCCACGGGTGCCGCGCAGGACGAGCCTCCGGCGACGGAAGAACCGTCAAGAAGTCCCGGGCACGAGCCACTGCGGGGCGAGTCCTGGCAAGCCCATGCGGTGGGCGCGGCCGCTGAGGACGTCATTCACGACATGAGTGAGATTCGACCGGAGCGTCAGGGAGGTGCAACCGTGATGCGCGAAGAGATCCGAACGGACGGGCCGACAGGGACGAAGGCCCCGCCGCGGCCGTCGCTCGAAGATGCCTTCTACCGCAGACTCGTCGGCGCTGCCACGCCCGTGTACATCCGCTGCCGCGATGGGTACGAGATCCCGTCGGCGATCGTCAAGGATTTCGGCACCTACAGCCTCCTGATCGAAAACAACGGAACGCAGGAACTTCTCTTCAAACACGGGATCATCGCCATCCGTCCGTACGGCCCACTGCCGCCGGAGTCCGGGGCGCCGTCCTAGAGCTCGTGCCGCCCGATCGCCTGGACGACCTGCGCCGCCGCCGCGAGCGGCTGTTGGCGATGGGCGGCGAGGAGCGCATCGACCGTCAGCACCAGGCGGGCAAGCTGACGGCGCGCGAACGGCTCGACATCCTCCTCGATCCGGGATCGTTCGTAGAGCTCGATCCGTTTGTCATACCGCGCAGCCGCGATTTCGGCATGGACCGGGCGGAGGCGCCCGCCGACGGCGTCGTGACCGGTCACGGCACGATCGACGGCCGGCCGGTGCACGT
This sequence comes from Armatimonadota bacterium, assembly GCA_052386995.1. Lineage (GTDB taxonomy): Bacteria > Sysuimicrobiota > Sysuimicrobiia > Sysuimicrobiales > Humicultoraceae > JBQTJP01. The sequence continues at coordinate 25,181 of JBQTJP010000035.1, read as the reverse complement.
GTTCTCACAGGACTTTACGGTCCTCGGGGGATCGCTCGGCGAAGGACATGCCGAGAAGATCTGTAAAATCCAAGACCTCGCGATGCGCACGGGGACGCCGGTCATCGGCCTCAACGACTCCGGCGGCGCGCGCATTCAGGAAGGCGTCGTCAGCCTGGGCGGCTACGCCGACATCTTTCTGCGCAACACGCTGGCCAGCGGCGTCGTGCCGCAGATCTCCGCGATCATGGGCCCGTGCGCCGGGGGCGCCGTGTACTCGCCGGCGATCACCGATTTCACGATCATGGTGCGGGGCACCGCGTACATGTTCGTCACCGGCCCCCAAGTCGTCAAGGCGGTGACGCGTGAGGAGGTATCGTTCGAGGATCTTGGAGGTGCCGACGTTCATGCCGGCCGCAGCGGCATCGCCCACTTCGTCGTCGACGACGACGAGGGCTGCCTGGCCCTCATTCGCCGGCTGATCGGGTTTCTTCCGTCAAACAACCTCGAAGATCCACCCCGTCGAACGCCGGCCGATGAGCCCTCGCGCGCCGACCCCGCCCTCGATGCGCTGGTGCCGGAGGATCCTGCGAAGCCGTACGACATGCACGAGATCATCTCGCGCGTGGTTGACGACGCGGAGTTCCTCGAGGTCCACGCGGCGTTCGCCCGCAACCTGATCGTCGGGTTCGCGCGGCTCCACGGCCGACCGGTCGGGGTGCTCGCGCAGCAACCCGCCGTCCTCGCCGGCGTGCTCGACATCGATGCCTCGGTGAAGGGCGCGCGGTTCGTCCGATTCTGCGACGCGTTCAACATCCCGCTGCTAACGTTCGTGGACGTGCCGGGGTTTCTCCCCGGCGTGGCGCAGGAGCACGGCGGGATCATCCGGCACGGCGCGAAGTTGCTGTATGCGTACTGTGAGGCGACCGTGCCGAAGCTGACGGTGATCACCCGAAAGGCCTACGGCGGCGCATACGACGTGATGGCGAGCAAGCACATCCGCGGCGACCTCAACCTGGCCTGGCCGACGGCCGAGATCGCGGTGATGGGCCCGGAAGGCGCCATCGACATCATCTTCCGCAAGGAGCTGGCCGATGCTCCCAACCCCGACGCGCGCCGCCGCGAGCTGGTCGCCGACTACCGCGGGCAGTTTGCAAATCCCTACGTCGCCGCGGCCCGGGGCTACGTGGACGATGTCATCGCCCCGCGGGAGACACGCCGCCGGCTGATCGCGGCGCTCGAGGTCCTGCACCGCAAGCGCGCCGCGAACCCTCGGCGCAAGCACGGCAATATTCCGCTCTAGCGACACACGTCCCTCGGTGGAGGCCAACGCGATGCTGAGCCCGCTGGATCACTATCAGTACCTGACCGATGCGCGGCGCCGGTGGATGGAACGGGTCCGAAGCCTGTCTGCCGAGCAGTACCAGCAGGAGTTCCCATTTGGGCTGAAGTCGGTGCGCCGCACCGTGCATCACATGGCCGGAGCAGAATGGTTCGTGCTCGGACAACTCCGTGGGAGCCCTGGCACCGACAACCCGTTCTCCTATGCGCGCCACCCTGATGCCTCGAGCCTGGAAGGCGCGTGGCGGCAGTTCGAACCCCGGACCGTCGAGATCATTGAAGGCGAGCCGGACTGGTCCCGCCCCGTCGAGATCACGGTGATCATCCCGTCGCGGCAGACGTTCGCGGTGAAGACGACGGCCATCAAGGTCTTCACGCAGTTCTGCTACCATGAGATCCACCATCGCGCGCAGGTCATGGCCATGCTCCGACAGTTGGGCGCCCCGATCGAGACCGTGGACTTTCTGCTGCTGACCGCCGAGGCGGTGAAAGAGGGGCGGCGGTGACGGCGGCGCAATGAGCCTCGCCGCTGGCGATTTTCATACGGTTCGCCTATCATGAGGTTGAATTCCCGACATAGAGCCGTCGATCGACAGGGACACGCAATGAAGCTTGAGCTCGTCAGCGCAGGCGACTCCCGTTTCCGGGACTGGATGCGGCGGTACCGCGAGGAGACTGCCGGCGAACCCCCTTCCGAGAGCGCGCTCGATCACTATCTCGACGCGCTGTTCGCCGATCAGGGCAAGCGCCGGTACATCTGGTGGGCCATCGATAGCGGACGCCGGGTTGGATTTGGCGTCGTGGTGCTGCTCAAGCACTGGGCTGATCAGGCCCGCACCCAGGCTCAGATCGGTGAGTTCTTCATCTATCCGGAGTACCGTCGAGAGGGTGTGGGCCGGCGGTTTGCGCAGGCGCTCATCGATTGGATCAAAGCGAACGGCGCGGATGAGATTCAGTCCGGGGTCGTGGCAGGCAATCTCCGCGGCCTGCGCTTCTACGAATCCGTGGGGTTTCAGATCGCGCGGTACTCTCTCGTCTACCGGCCTGACCGTCCGCGGGAGGAAGACGAGGACGAGTAGGGTCTCGGCCTCGCCCATCCGCCGCCTCCTCATCGCCAACCGCGGTGAGATCGCCGTGCGCATCATCCGCGCCTGCCGCGATCTGGGCATCACACCGCTGGCCGTGTTCTCGCCGATCGACGCCGGCGCGCCGCATGTTCGGCTCGCGGACTCGGCTCATCCCCTTCCCGGTGACGCGCCGTCCGAGGGCTACCTGAACGGTCCCCTGCTCATCGATCTGGCGCGCCGGATGGGCGCCGACGCGATCCACCCCGGGTACGGCTTCCTCGCCGAGAATCCGGCGTTCGCCGCCGACTGTGACGCGGCGGGCGTGATCTTCGTCGGTCCTCCGGCGCCCGCGTTGCGGTATTGCGGCGACAAGGCAGCCGCCCGTGCGGCCGCCGAGGCCGCGGGCGTGCCGGTGCTGCAGGGAGTTGGCCCTGTCGACGACGAGGGCGCGATCTGCGGCGCGCGCAGTATCGGATTCCCGGTGCTCATCAAGGCCGTAGGCGGAGGCGGCGGCAAAGGGATTCATCTGGTGCGCGCTGCCGACGAGCTCCCGGCCGCGCTGCGTCTGGCCCGAGGCGAGGCGCAGGCCGCGTTTGGCGACCCACGCGTGTACCTCGAGCGATGGGTCGAGCGCTCGCAGCACGTCGAGGTGCAGATTCTCGCGGACGCCGCCGGCGAGGTCGTCCACCTCGGCGAGCGTGGATGCTCGGTGCAGCGGCGTCATCAGAAGTTGATTGAGGAAGCCCCGGCCCCGGGTCTGGATCCCGAGGTCCGGCATGCGCTGGGACGCGCGGCGCTCGCCGTCGCCAGGGCGATCGGCTACCGAAACGCCGGGACCGTCGAGTTCCTCGTTGACGACAGCGGGTTTTACTTTCTTGAAGTCAACGCACGGATTCAGGTGGAGCATCCCGTGACCGAGGTGGTGACGGGCCTCGACCTGGTGGTCGCGCAGCTGACTATCGCCGGCGGCGATTCGCTGGCGGTCCGCCAGGATGACATCCGCTGGAGCGGCTGTGCGATCGAGTGCCGGATCAGCGCCGAAGATCCCCACGGCGGGTTTCTGCCGTCACTGGGCGCCATCGACGGCATTGTTGAGCCGGCCGGCCCCGGCATCAGGATCGAGAGCGGCGCCTGGGTTGGGCAAACCGTTTCCCGCCATTTCGATCCCCTGCTGGCAAAAGTCATCGCCGGTGGCCCGACGCGCGAGGTCGCGATTGCCCGCATGCGCCGGGCGCTGGCCGAGTACCTGATCTCGGGTGTGCACACGACGATCCCGTTTTATCGCTGGGCGCTAGAGCAACCCGAGTTCGTGCGCGGCCACTACGATGTGCGGTTTGCGGACGGATGGGGGCACGGCCCTGCGTCGCCGGACGCCGATCGCATCGCAATGCTCGCCGCCGCGGCGTGGGCGTATCGAAGGGCTCAGTCGCCCTCGTTCCCCACCGACGGGACCTCGCCTCGATGGATCGCGGTCGCCCGCGAAGAAGGCCTGCGATGATTCTAGAGATCGGGACGCGCGGGAACCGACGGCGGGTGGAAGTCTCCGCTGTTCAGCCGGCAGGCGACGCGCTCCGCATCACGCTCGATGGGTCGGCCGCCGCGGTTCGGCTTCATCCCCTGGCCGGCTCGGAGTGGTGGCGTCTTCAGATCGATGGTCTCGGCGTACCCGTACGGCTGCGCGCGGAGGGCGAGCACGGCCGCGACGTGGCGCTCCTTGCGACCGTCGGCGCAACGCGCGTGCCGCTCGAGGTACGGCGCTGGCTCCCCGTGCAATCGAAGCGGTCTGCGGCCGCCGGCGTCGAGCATCGAATAGAAATACGCGCGCCGATGCCGGGACTTGTGACCGCCACGCCACTGGCTCCCGGCGAGAGCGTGACGGCCGGGAGCGCCGTCGTGATCGTCGAGGCCATGAAGATGCACATGGAGGTCCGGGCGCCCTCATCGGGTACGATCGAGGACGTCCGGGTGCGGCCCGGTCAGGAAGTTGCCGGCGGCCAGGTGCTGGTCATCGTCCAGGTCTCTGCCCCGGTCGACGTGGAAGGGTCCGACGGATGACCGACGAGCGGCCCAAGACCTTCGCCACGACCGACGGCATCCCGCTGGATGCGGTATACGGCCCGGAGGCCGTCGACACCACCGACGACGGTAATCTCCACGCGCCCGGCGTGTTTCCCTACACGCGCGGCATTCATCCGACGATGTACCGCGGCCGTCTGTGGACGATGCGGCAGTACGCCGGCTACGGGACCGCGGAAGAGTCGAACCGTCGCTACCGCTATCTGCTCGACCGCGGGCAGACCGGACTATCGATCGCCTTTGATCTCCCCACGCAGATGGGTTACGACTCCGACCATCCGCTCGCCGAGCCCGAGGTCGGCAAGGTCGGCGTGGCCATAGACTCCCTTGCAGATATGGAAGTCTTGTTCGATGGCATCCCCCTCGATCGCGTCTCGACCTCGATGACAATCAATGCCACCGCGGCCATCCTGCTCGCCATGTACATCGCTGTGGCCGAGCGTCAGGGCGTGCCCCTCGACCGCATCGACGGCACGACGCAAAACGATATCCTCAAAGAGTACATCGCCCGGGGGACATACATTTACCCCCCCAGACCATCGCTGCGGCTCGTCACGGACACCTTTGCCTTCTGCGCGGAGCGCCTGCCTCGGTGGAACCCCATCAGCGTCAGCGGATACCACATCCGGGAGGCGGGTGCGACCGCCGTGCAGGAGGTCGCGTTTACCCTCGGCAACGGCCTGACCTATCTCCGGGCCGCGGTTGAGACGGGCCTCCCGGTTGATCGGGTGGCACCGTCGCTCTCGTTCTTCTTTGCCGCGCAGATGCGGCTGCTCGAAGAGGTGGCCAAGTTTCGCGCGGCGCGGCGCCTGTGGGCGCGCCTGGTGACCGAGCGCTTCCGGCCGCAGGATCCCAGATCGATGATGCTGCGGTTCCACACGCAGACCGCCGGTGCGGCGCTGACCGCGCAGCAACCCGACAACAACGCGGTGCGTGTGGCGATCCAGGCGCTGGCGGCGATTCTGGGTGGCACGCAATCTCTCCATACGAACGCCCGCGATGAGGCTCTTGCGCTCCCGACCGAAGGGTCGGCGCTGCTCGCACTGCGCACCCAGCAGATCATCGCCCACGAGAGCGGCGTGGCCTCGACGGCCGATCCACTCGCGGGCGCCTACATGATCGAGCACCTGACCGACGAGATCGAGCGGCGGGCGCGGGAAAAGGTCGAGCAGATCGAAGCCGCCGGCGGTCAGCTGCGCGCGATCGAGACCGGACTGATCCAGCGCGAGATCGCAGAGAGCGCGTTCCGAGAAGCGCAGGCGATCGAACGCGGCGACATGGTCGTGGTCGGCGTCAACCGGTTCCACAGCGACAGCGGCGTCCGGGCGGAGACGCTGCGCATCGACTCCCAGACGGTGGCCCGGCAACAGGCGCGACTGGCTCGGGTACGGGCCGAACGCGATGGGGCCCAGGTCACGCGTGCCCTCGCGCACCTGAGCGATGCCGCGCGAGGGACCGACAACCTGCTGCTCCCGATCCTCGACGCCGTGCGTGCGTACGCGACGGTCGGCGAGATTTGCGACGTCCTCCGCGGAGTCTTCTCGACCTACCGCCCACCGGTCGTGGTGTGATGGCCGTTTCCAATGCGCAGCTTCCCCGGCCGCTCGCGGCGAGCGCGGCGATCTTCAACGAGGTCGGTGACGTGCTGCTCGTGCGCCTGTCGTATGATCAGCGCCAGTGGACGACGCCGGGCGGCGGTATCGATCCTGGCGAGTCACCCGCGGAGGCCGCCGTACGCGAAGCGCGCGAAGAGACCGGGCTCGACGTCGAGATCGAAGCACTGTACGGCGTGTACTGGCGCCGCGACAATGAGCAGATCGTCTTTGCATTTCGCTGCCGGGTAGTCGGCGGAGCGCTCGCGCCCGACGGGAAAGAGATCCTGGAGGCGCGGTACTTTCCTCCGGATGCGCTCCCCAGGCCGATGACCAACGGCGCGCTCCTACGCGTCACCGATGCGCTGACGGACGGCCCGGTCATGGTGAAGACGATCGATAGGCTGGAGTACTTTCGGTAGCTCGTTGGATGCTGTCAGACCTCGTCGAGCAACTCGTCTCCGCCGTTGTCGCCGGCACGCCGCAGGCCGCGGCGCGCCTGATCTCTCTCGCCGAGAATGACAGCGCGGCGGCGTCGGGTGCCCTGCGCGCCCTCTTTCGCCACACCGGCCGCGCGCACATCGTTGGGATCACCGGACCGCCGGGCTCGGGGAAGAGCACGTTGGTCAATGCGGCGATCCGGCTGCTGCGAGAACGCGGGGCCCGCGTCGGCGTGATCGCGGTCGATCCCACGAGCCCATTCACCGGGGGCGCCCTGCTCGGCGATCGCATCCGGATGCAGGATCACAGCACCGATCCAGAGGTGTTCGTGCGCTCGATGGCCACGCGCGGCAGTCTCGGCGGCCTTGCGCCGGCGACCGCGGACGCCAGCGCAGTGCTTGACGCCTGGGGAGCCACGACCATCCTCATCGAGACGGTGGGCACGGGTCAGGCCGAAGTCGATGTGATCACTGCGTCCGACACGGTCGTGGTCGTCACCATGCCGGGCATGGGGGATGGCATCCAGACGCTCAAGGCCGGCGTGATGGAGATCGCCGATGTGTTCGTCGTCAACAAGGCCGACCGTCCCGAGGTCGATCGGACGGTCACGGATGTGAAGATGACGCTGGCCGCGCTCCCCGCCGGCGCGTGGCACCCGCCCGTGCTCACCACGGTGGCGACATCCGGGCAGGGAGTGGTGGAGATGATGGCGGCCATCGACGCCCACCGGCGCCACCAAGAAACGACCGGGGGCCACGACGCACGGCGGCGTTCGCGGTGGCGGCGCGAGATCATCCGCATCGCCGAGGAGCGGCTGCGCGCGCGGGTGTTGGCCGGGGCCCACGCAGCCTCACTCGATGCGCTCGTCGAGCGCGTGGCGGCCGGTGACCTCGACCCGCATACCGCCGCCGACCGGCTGCTCGCTCACATGTGAATGGCCTCGCGCTGGCGTCCGACCCGAATCGATCATATCGGCGTGGCGGTGCGGAGTATCGCCGAGGCGAGCCGGCTCTACGAGAACCTGGGCCTGAGTGTCGGTGCGCCGGAGGCGCTGCCGAGTGAGGGCGTGACCGTGGCGTTTGTCACGCTGGGCGGCGTGCGGATTGAGCTTCTCGAGCCGCTGGGATCGCAGGGCCCGATCGCACGCCACCTCGCGCGCCGCGGTGAAGCCATCCACCACATCGCGTTTGCCGTCGAGGACATCGCCGAGGCTCTGGCGCACGCGCGCCGCTCCGGCTTCACTCCCATCAGTGAGGTGCCCCGCGCGGGCGCGCACAACAGCCGCATCATCTTTTTGCATCCCAAAGACACGCACGGCATGCTCATCGAGCTGGTCCAGACCACGACGCCGTAGCGCAGAGGGTGTCGCGAGCCGCTACGCCGGCATGATCTCGGCCGCGTTTGGCGATTGCGCACGGGTCGTGCAGCCTGTATATTGGGTATGTTTCCATTAGGACGTAGAACGGTTCCGCCCCCAAAGTGCTCAAAGGGCCGGCTCTGCGCCGGAGGGTCGCCCTTCCCGCTCACCGTTTCCTCGCCATGACGCCCGGCGTGTTCGCACGGCCGTGATCTTCCGACGGACAGGAGGTGACGGGATGCCCTTTCCCATGCGAAGGTGGCTGGGTGTGTACGTGCTTGGAGCCCTGATCTCGGCCATCAGCCCCGCCGTCCTCGCGCATCTCCCCAACGCTGTCATATTCCGCATCGAGGACGAATCTCACCGCGTCGTCAAGCAGCGCCGCTTGACCTATGGCGCGACCGTACGTGACGTTCTTAGAGAAGCCGCAATCACCGTGGGTCCCCACGATCGTCTGATTCCGGCGGCAGGCGTGCGCCTGGCGCCTCGCACGATCATCGAGATACGTCGTGCGTTTCCCGTGCTCGTCATGGTGGATGGGAGCAGGCGCGTGGTGATGACGGCGGCCGCGACCGTCGACGAGCTCATCGGCGATGCGGCACATGGGCTCGCGGTCCGGCCGCGTGACCGCGTCTATCCTTCGGCGGCAACGCCGCTCGTGTCTGGGGACATTGTGCGAATCGTCCGCATCGAGACGCGCATCATCGAGAAGACCGAGCCCGTACCGTTCGCGCGCATCATCCAGCCGACGGTGACGTTGCCGAGCGGTGTGCCCCGCGTCGTCCAGCGCGGCCGCCTGGGTGTCCGAACCTACGCCACGTCGGTGACGACCGCCGACGGCGAAGTCGTCGATCGCCGGGAACTTGCGCCGGTCATCACCGCGCCGCCGCAGGATCATGTCGTTCAGGTCGGTACGCGCCGGATGTTCGCGGACCGCGGGGAGTTCGCCGGCAAAGAAGTCGTGCAGATGGAGGCCACGGCGTACGCACCGTGGCATGGCGAAGGCGTGAACGACATCACCGCGATCGGGCTCAAAGCGCGCTACGGTGTCGTCGCCGTCGACCCGAAGGTCATTCCGCTGCGATCGGTGGTGTTCGTCGAAGGCTACGGGCGGGCGATCGCCGGGGACACCGGCGGCGCGATCAAGGGACACCGGATCGATCTCTGCTACGATACCGTTCGGGAAGCGTACAAATTTGGCCGCCGGCCGGTGAGGGTGTACATTCTGTCGACGCCACCTCCGCGCAGGCGCTCATAGAGGCGATCGCACGGCAGAGAGAAGCCTGCGTCCTAGCCACGCCGTGGCATCCTCCGAACTCGATCTTGCCACGCCGGGCGGCGTCCGCGCGGCGCTCTCGGCGTTCGGGCTGCGCCTCCGGCCCTCGCGGGGGCAGCATTTCCTGATCAGCCGCCATGTTCTCGAGCGGGTGCTCGACGCGGCGCAGGTCGACGCACGCGACGGTATCCTGGAGATCGGGGCCGGCATCGGTACCCTCACCGTCGCGCTCGCACGCACCGGCGCACGCGTCGCGGCCGTCGAGGTGGACGCGCGCTTCATTCCGCTGCTGCAGGCGGCGTGTGCGCCCTATCCCGGCGTCGATATCGTCCATGCCGACGCAATGCGCCTGGATCCCGCGGCGCTGCCGTTCCCGCCGTCGAAGGTCGTTGCCAACCTGCCGTACTCCATCGCATCTCCGATACTGATCCGGCTGTTGCAGGCCGGTATCGGGCGGCGCCTCGTCGTCATGGTCCAGGACGAGGTCGCCGCGCGCATCGCCGCGCTCCCCGGCGGCAAGACGTTTGGTCTGCTGTCGGTGGCGGTCCAGGCCTATGCGACGCCGACTATCGTCGCCCGGGTTCCGCGCACGGCCTTCTTCCCGCCACCAGAGGTCCGATCCGCGATCGTCCGGCTCGAAGTTCGGGAGCAGCCTCCGTTACCGCGACCCAAAATGCCGGTCTTCATGGCCGTGGCGCGGGCGGCCTTCGGGCAGAGGCGCAAGATGCTGCGCACAGCACTGCAGCGCATCGACACGTGGCGCCTCCCGGCGGCGGCCGTTGAGGCCCGGTGCGCCCGGGCCGGGATTGACCCGCGCCGGCGCGGGGAAACTCTCTCTATACAAGAGTTTGCGCGTCTTGCATTGGCGTTCGACAGGGAATGAGCTGTGCGAGGGGAAACACGTCGGCGATAACCCGCCGAGGAAGACTCCGGGGAGGGACGCATGCTTGACTATCAGGCGTTCTACGCCAGGCACGCCCGGGGAGCCGAACGGTCACTGATCCGCGAACTCCTCAAGGTCTCGCAGGCCGGCAAGGGCCTCATCTCGTTCGCCGGTGGATTCCCTGACCCCGCCACCTTCCCGGTGGCCGAGCTCCAGGAAGTGACCCGCGACGTCCTGGCGAGCGGCGCGGCTCTCGCCCTTCAGTACGGCCCCACCGAGGGCGATCCCGTCCTGCGGGACGAGCTGATCCGGTGGATGGCCAAGGACGGCATCACGGTCGGCAGGGAGGGCATCCTCGTCACGACGAGTTCGCAGCAGGCCCTGGACGTCATCGGGAAGGCCTTCCTCGATCCAGGCGACGTGGTTGTCGTGGAACTTCCTTCGTATCTGGGTGGACTCCAGGTGTTTCGGGCCTACGGGGCCGAGATGACCGGCGTGCCCCAGGACGATGAGGGAATGGACGTCGACCGGCTCGCCGATGTCCTCCGCCGGTTGAAGCGGGAAGGCAGGCGACCGAAGTTCATCTACGCGGTCCCGGATTTTCAGAACCCCTCCGGCGTCACCTGGACACGCGAGCGGCGCGAGCGCCTGCTGACCCTCGCCGCCGACGCGGAGTGTCTGATCGTCGAAGACAATCCATATCGCGAGATGCGATTCTCCGGGACCGCACCGCCCCCAATCCTCGCGCTCGACCCGAGCGGCAGGACGATCTACCTGTCGACATTCAGCAAGACCATGGCCCCAGGGCTGCGCATCGGCTGGATCGCCGGACCGGAGCCCGTGATCGCGCAATGTGTCACGCTGAAGCAGGCGATGGATCTGTGCAGTCCATCCTTCACACAGGCGATCACCGCGGGGCTGTTGCGCCGGGGCGATCTGCTCCGGCGATTGCCGGCCACCATCGATCTCTATCGCCGCAAACGCGATGTCATGCTGGAGGCGCTGAAAGCCGAGATGCCCGGCGGCGTGACCTGGACTCGACCCGAAGGCGGTCTATTCCTCTGGGTGCGTCTTCCCGAAGGCGTGGATTGCGGCACAATGCTCCGTCAGGCGGTGGAGGAGGGGATCATGTATGTGCCCGGTCAGCCCTTCCACGCCGATGGAAGCGGGCGCAACACGATGCGATTGAATTTTTCCTATCCGTCAGTCGAGGAGATTCGCGAAGGGATCGCGCGTCTCGCGCGCCTCGTGCGCCGTCAAGAACCCGCGGCTGTTCATATTATCCACAGGAGGGGAACGAGCGTTTCGGATTGACGCTTTCGCGGTCGGATGTTAACGTGCATTTCGTCAGCGGTTTGTCGGCTATACGAGGTGGGAGGAGGTACTCCTTCGGGAGCAACCCGGCCTAACTCCGTAGCCGGCGACCGCTGATCTTCTTGGGGCCAACGCTCCTACAAGCCGTTGCGGGACGTGGCCGGTGGGCGGGCCGCGTCGCGACCCACGACGACCGTGATGGATTCCACGGACCCCGGCTCGCGGCGGATCTTCGCCTTGCCCAGAGCCGCGGCGACCATGCGGGCCGTGCGCGGGTTCGCGCTGCGATCGATGATCACCGTCCGGTCCGTTGGAGCCGCTGTCCTGACCTTCACCGTACGGAAACCGAGGGCGGTCATCCGCTCGGCGATGCGCCGGCCGAGGGCCGGTGAGCCGCTGGCATTCTGAACGTCGACGACGGTCTTCGTGAGCTCGTCCCGCGATACGCCGTAGATTATGTCGGCGACCAGCGCACGCACTCTTGGCGTATCCGGATCCCAATACTCCGGCGCAAACCCCCCGGGCAGCGTCTCGATCCGCAGAGGGGCCTCTTTCGTCCGCAGCGCGAAGAGGCCGAGCGTGGCCAGCTCGGCCGGCGTGAGCGTGGTCTCGGTGTTCTCGGCGAAGACCCGCAGCAGCCGGGGTCCGGCCAGGATGGTCGACGGCTGGCGCAGCTGCCTGACCAGCGTCATCATCACCTTATGCTGACGCTCCACGCGGCCGATGTCCCCGGTGGCGTCGTGTCTGAACCGGATGTACCCGGTCGCCTGCTGGCCATCGAGATGCTGGCGGCCTTTCTTGAGGTCGACGCTGAATCCCGCCCAGGTGTCGGTGTACTTCATGTCCTTCTCGACGTCGATCTCGATCCCGCCGACGGCGTCGATGATGTGCGAAAACGACTCGGCTCCCAGTTTGACGTAGTGATCGACGGTCACGCCGAGCAGCTTTTCGACGGTCTTGATCGTGAGGCGCGGGCCGCCGTAAGCGTACGAGGCGTTGACCTTGGTCTCGCCGTAGCCGGGGATCTGGACGCGCGTGTCACGCGGGATGGACACGGCGGAGATCCGGCGGCGCTCGGGGTCGAAGGAGACGAGCAGCAGGCTGTCGGCTCGGGCGACGTTGAGGACCCGCCGCCGGTTGTCGAGCGTGACATCGACGCCGATGATGAGAATGTTGACCCGGTCGGCGAGCCGCAGGGGCCAGCCGAACGCCTCGCTCCGCTGCCGGCGCGCCGTCGCCTCGCCCGTGCCCACGGTGATCTGGCTCAGCGTGTACAGATAGAGCCCGAGGGCCAGGCCGCCGGCGAACAGCACCACCACGGGGATCGCCCAGGCCACCACCAGCCACCACCGGCGTCGAGGATAGACCGGCGGGGGTAGGGAAGCGGTCGGGGGGGCCGACGGAGCATGTTCGGGCACCGGCTGGGCCCCGGCGTCCGATGGCGACATGCCGTGCGTTTCGCGGTCGTTCACGTCAATATCTTACCCGCAAGCGGTCACGCGGCGCAACGCGGGCCGGCGAGAGGACTTCGATGCGGCCGCACCTAACCTGTACACTGCCGCACGCAAGCCCTTGGAGGCGTTCGTGAAAGAGCTGCATCTCAACGCGTACGCGAAGGTCAATCTTGCCCTCAACGTCCTGGACAAACGCGAGGACGGGTACCATGAAGTCGAGACCGTTCTCCACACCATTGCGCTGCACGATCTGATCACCCTGCGTGAGGCCGGCGAGGGGATCAACGTCACCACCGATGGGGAAGCGCTTCCCTCGGGCGCGGCGAATCTCGTCTATCGGGCGGCCACGCTGCTGCGCGAGCAGTACAGCGTGCCGCGCCCCGTGGATATCGAGGTCAAGAAGCGCATCCCCGTCGCCGCGGGCCTGGGCGGTGGAAGCGCTGACGCCGCGATCACGCTGATGGGCCTTGCGCAGATGTGGAAGCTCCGGCTCGACGGGCGCGAGCTGCACGCGCTGGCGGCCCGTCTGGGTTCGGACGTGCCGTTTTTCCTCGACGGAGGGTCGGCCGTGGCCCGGGGCCGCGGCGAGCGGGTACAGCCACTGCCCCCCCTGCCTACGACGTGGGTCGTGCTCGCGCGGCCGCGCGTGTCGGTGCTGACCGAGTGGGCCTACCGTCATCTCCAGCCCCTGGACATCACCCGGCGGCCCGACGTGCCTAGCCTCGTGGAGGCGGTGCGCCGCCGGGACGTGCCCGCGGTTGGCCGGCTGCTCGGCAACGTCTTCGAGGAGTTCATCGCCGGACGGCATCCGGTCGTTGCCGAGGTCAAGGCCCGCATCCTCGGAGGCGAGGCCTACGGGGCTGCGATGACCGGCACCGGTCCCACCGTGTTCGGGTTAATGGCAAACGAAGCGGCCGCACGGCGCGTCGCGGACGACCTCGGCACGATCACAGATCTCGACGTTCTGGTCACGCGAACGTTCGCGGAGCAGCGGTAGTGCCGGCCGCGATCGTGCTGGCCGGGGGCGGCCCCGAGCCGCACCTGGCGCCCGATCTTCCCAGCAAGGCGTTCCTCGTCCTCGGCGGCCGTCCGCTCGTCGTCCGGGTCACCGACGCCCTGCGCGGCGTGCGCTCGATGGGTCGCATTGTGGTCGTGGGACCCGAGCGGCCGCTGGGCTCGTTGCTCGATCCGTCCTTCGAGATCGTCCCAGAGCAGGGCACGCTCGTCGACAATATCGGGGCCGCTGTCGCACGCCTCTCGGGCGAGCCGCGCGTGCTGGCGGTCGCCTCGGATTTACCGCTCATCACAGCCGAGGCCATTGAGGCTTTTCTGGGATTGTGTTCCGGCGATGCGGGCCTCTATTACGCGATCGTGCCGGAGGCGGCGGTCGAGCGTCGGTACCCGGGCGCGCGCAAGACGTACGTGCGTGTGACCGATGGCGTCTTCACCGGCGGGAGCGTCCTGCTGTTCGATCCGGGAATCATCGAGAAAGTCAGGCCGCTCGTCGAGCGGATCATGGCCGGACGCAAGAAGCCGTGGCTGCTGGCACAGCTCTTCGGATGGTCGCTCGCGACCAGGCTTATTGCCGGCACCCTGTCGATCGCCGACGCGGAGGCGCGGGTGCACGAGGTGACGGGTATCCGCGCCAAGGCCGTGATCGTCGAATCTCCTGAACTCGCGCTCGACATCGACGCCGAGCGGCCGGAGAACATGAAAATCCTCCGAGCGGCGCTGGAGCCGCACAGCGGACCGGGCGCCTAGCGTGCGCAGGGTCCGCGCCGAGGAACGCGCCGGGGCCGGGGACGCCGGCCCCCGCCTGCGCCTCCGCCGTGGCGAGCGCATGGTCGTCATTGCCCACCGCCTGTGGACCGAGCCGCACCGCTTGATCCCGCTCTCGGCGTTCACCGCTCTGCTCGGCGCTGCGAAGTCGACGGTCAGCGAAGATCTGGCCTTCCTGCGGCGCGCCAGTGAACGGTTCGGCCTCGGCCGCGTCGAGACCGTCACCGGCGCCGCCGGCGGCGTGCGGTACCTCCCCCATCGCACGCCCGGCCAGATCCGCGCGCTCGTGGACGAGATCCGCGTGAAGCTCAGCGATCCGGGGCGGGTGCTGGCCGGCGGGTTCCTCCACACGACCGACCTGATCTCTACTCCCCAGACGGCCGCCGCGATCGGAGAAGTCTTCGCAACGCTTTTTCACGAGGCCCGCCCGGACGTCGTCCTGACCATGGAGGTCAAAGGCATTCCGGTCGCGTTGATGACGGCACGCGCGTTCAATGTCCCGCTCGTGACCGTGCGTCGCGGCGCGGGAGTCATCGAAGGGCCCTCGGTCAGTGTCAACTATGTGTCGGGCTCTTCCCGGCTGGTCCAGTCGATGACGCTGCCGCTGCGGGCGATTGCTGCCGGGGCGCGGGTCCTGTTCATTGACGACTTCCTCCGCGGCGGCGGGACCGCGCGAGGGGTCTACGACCTCATGCGGGAGTTCCGGGCTGAAGTAGTGGGGATTGGGGTATTAGTGGAGACGGAACATCCCGCCGACAAGATGATCGATCGTTACGTCGCGCTGGTCACTTATCGGGGGACCGGCGCGGACAGCGAGGTCACGGTCGTCCAGAGTCCGACGCTGGTGCTGGCGCGCGACGAGGGAGGGCGGGATGCGTAGGGAGCGTGTCGGTGACAATCGACGACATCTGGAAAGAGATGGACTTCTTCGCGGCGGGCGTCGTCCGGCTGAATGCGCCGGCGGCGGGCCGCGACATCACCCTTGCCGAGTTTGAACTCGACGTCAGGTTTCCCCCAGCCATGCGGCTCGTTCTCGACGCCTTCGATGGCGGCTTCGTGGTCAACGAGCCTGTCCTCGGTGTGCCCCCCGTGCCGTCCGGGCTCGATCTGGTCGTCGCGACTCGTCAGGCTCGGACCTACTGGGGACCGATCGGCTGGTTGCCATCATATGTGGAAGTCGGGAACGACGGCGCCGGCAATCCCTACGTGCTCCTGTTGGACCGACGCGATAGCCGGGGCGAATCCCCGGTTGGGCTGTTCGACGGCGGCGTCATGGAAGTGACGGAGGTCGTCGCCTCCTCATACCTCTTCTATCTGTGGTTCTTGATACAGGACGTCAAGTGGCGCCATCAGGCCAACGGGGCGCCGTATCCGCGCGAGCCTGTGCGTTGGACGCGCCAGGCGGCCGTCCTCGAGCCGGAGGCGCTGTCGCCTTGGCGCTTCAACGAGGCCTGGATGCTGGCCCACGATCCCGGGCTGGCCCGCTGGCGCTGATTCCCCCCCGGCCCAAACCACACCCGCTGAGTTGACAGGATCGGCCCGAGGCGATAGGGTAAAAAAGCGCCCGACGTTATTGAGTGAGCCCTCACTCAATAATACGCGCGAGATCATGCCTCACCTCACGACGCGACGCAAGGAAGCGCTCAGCGAGGAGCGCCGGCGGCAGATCTTGGAGGCCGCGGTCGGGGTGTTCGCGCGCAAAGGCTACGCGACCGCAACCATCGAGGACATTGCCCGTGTCGCCCGCGTCGCGGAAGGGACGATCTACAATTACTTTCGCAGCAAAGAGGACCTTTTGATTCACATTCCCGGCTATGTCGTTGCGCCGGTGTTCGCCGAGCTCGCCGCCCGGCTGCCTGACGTGACCACGGCCGCGGACGCCGAGCGGGTCCTCATGACGATGGGACACGCCATGCTGGCCCGCATCACCGGCAACCTGCGCTTCATCAAAGTCTTCTTTTCGGCGTTGCCGTACCTGAGCCGGAAGGCACGCCAGGAGTACACGCGGCTGATTCCGCTGGCAGCGGCAGAGGTGCTGGAGGCCCACCTTCGCCGGGGCATGGCCGCAGGGCTCTACCGCCGCAACCTGGAACCGGCCGTCGTGGCCCGAGCGCTCCCCGGCGTCATGCTGATGTTCGTGTTGCTGCAAGAGGTGTTGCTTGGCAGGCGGATGGTGCCGCATAGCTACGAGACCATCATCCGCGAGACGGTCAGGCTCTTCGTGTACGGCGTCCTCGAACGTTCGGTACCGGCACCATCATCAAAGGGGAGATCCCAGTGACGAACCGACCGACCGCGGTGGCGCGCATGGTGGCCGGTGTCTGCGCCGGCGTCCTCTTCGCCACGGGCTTCGCGGCACAGGTGCCAGGCGCCGCAGCCCAGGTCCCCCCTCAAGGGGCTCCCGCCCAGCGGCCCATCACGCTCGCGGAAGCTCTGACGGTCGCCGCGCAGAACAACCTGAACCTGCGGGTGGCCGCTTTCGAGGTCACCGTCGCGCGCTCGCAGCTCGCCCAGGCCGAAAACGTCCGGGCCGGACAGCTCGTGTTGACCGCCTCCTATACGCGGATCAATGACCGCGACGGCGGCGCGATCGTCTTTCCGCCTGGGACCATTCCGGGGATTACCACCACGATTACGGTGCCGCTGCCGCCGCCCACGCCCAACCTCTACAGCGCGGCCCTGAACTATGAGTATCCGGTCTTCACCGGCGGTCGGATCGAGTCCGCAATCGCGCTGGCGCAGGCGAATCTCAGGGGCGCGGAAGCCGCGCTGGAACGCGTGAAACAGCAAGTGGTCCTGGACGTCAAGCTAGCCTACTATCAACTGCTCCTCGCGCAGGCCGGGATCGATGTCGCGGTACGCACGCTGGCCTCCGCCGAAGAGAATCTTCGGGTGGCCCGCGCACGCGTCGCCGCCGGAGTGTCCCCCCGCTTCGATGAGGTGCAGGCCGAGGTGAGCCAGGCCAGTGCGCGCCAGAGCCTGATCCGGGCACGCAATTCCGCAGCCCTGGCGCAGCACGGCCTGAGCGCCGTTCTGGCCCTGCCGCTCGACACCGCGCTCGCGCCGCGTGAGACGATGACCGTGATACCGGTGCGCACGGAGGTCGTCGCGCTCGTCCGCCGTGCGCTGGAGGGCCGTCCCGAGATGGCGGAGCACCAGGCCCGAGTGGCCGCGGCCATCGCCGCGATCGAGATCGCAAGGGCCAACGGCCGGCCGGCTCTGATTCTCTCCGGCGGGCCCAGTTTTGGGAACACGGCCGGCGGGGCCGCTGGCGGCCCCTCGGCAACCGCGGGATGGAGCGTCACCCTGTCGGCAACGGTGCCGCTGTTCGACGGAGGCGTCACCGCCGAGCGCATCCGCGAGGCCGAGGTGCGGGTGGAGCAGTTGCGTGTCGTCGAAGCGCAGCTGCGACAGGGTATCGAGTTGGATGTGCGCCGCGCGTTGCTCAACGTCGCCTCGGCCGTGGAGGAACTGGCCACAGCCGACAAGACCGTCGAGCAGGCTCAGGAAGGACTGCGGATCGCAAACGTGCGATTTGCGGCCGGGGTCTCGACGAACCTCGAAGTGGTCACCGCGCAGGCGTCGCTCTCCCAGGCAGAAGCGAACCGCATCCAGGCGCTGTTCACTGTGAGCGTGGCGCGTGCGCAGCTCGAGCGCGCCGCGGGTGGCCCGGTCGAATAGACGCCGCTCCACCGGCGTCGCACTCGGGCGGAGGGAATGGTCATGGCCACGAAGCAGGGACGACGCAATTCAAGGCGCCTCCGGGCGCTCGTGCCGGTCGCGATCCTCGCGGCGATCGCTCTCTACGTCGTCCTGCCACGCAGCCGCGGTGACCTGGACCGGATCGAGGGCTCCGGCACCATCGAGGTAACCCAGGTCGACATCGCGCCCAAGGTGGCCGGGCGCGTGGTGAGGCTCAACGTGCGCGACGGCGACCGTGTCACGCCGGGCCAGGTGATCGCCGAGCTCGATCATGACGAATTAGACGCCCAGGTCGCGCAAGCGCGCGCGGGCGTAGCCGTCGCGCAATCCCGGTTGGCGCAGGCTGAGGTTGCGCTCTCGGTGCAGCAGGCGCAGGCGACCGCGTCGGTGCAGCAGGCCCGTGCCGCGGTGGACGCCAGCCGCACGCGGGTTCCGCAGGCGAGCGAGACGGCCGAATTGCAGCAGGCGTCCGTGAACGCCCAGATCGAGCAGGCGCGGGCGCAGGTGAAGGCCGCCGCTGCCCAGAGAACGGCGGCCCAAGCCGCCCTGCGGGCGGCCGACGCCACGCTCCAGGCGGCCGAGGCGGCCCTGAGCCGCGCGCAGGCCGATGCGGCGCGTGCCGAAGCCCTCTTCCGCGACGGCGCGGTGGCCGCGCAGCAGGTTGACATCGCACGCACGGCGCTGGCGACGGCGATCGCCCAACGCGACGCAGTCCGCGCGCAACGGGATGCGACACGCTCCCAGGACGAGGCGGCCGGGTCCGCGTTGCAGCACGCCGAGGCCGCGCTGAACGTGGCACTCGCCAACCGCCGCACCGTGCCCATCCGTCGGCTCGACGTGGCGGCCTCGCGCGCCCAGGTGGATCAGGCCGAGGCGGCGTTGCGCGGCGCGCAGTCGGCGGCCGGCCTCGTGGCCCAGCGAGCGCGAGAAGTCGACGCCGCTCGAGCCGCGGTGGCGCAGGCGCAGGCGTCGCTCGATCTGGCCGTGACCTCACGCAACAACGCCGTCCTGCGCGCCCCGATCGCCGGGACGGTGCTCTCCAGGAACGTCGAGATCGGCGATCTGGTCACGGCCGGCTCGCCGGTCATGACCATCGGCGACCTGAGCGATCCGTACCTGCGCATCTTCGTCGCCGAGACCGACCTGGCCCGGGTGAAGCTCGGGCAGGTCGCTGAGGTGCGCGTGGACGCGTTTCCCGAGCGCGTGATCCGGGGCACGGTGCGGGAGATCAGCAGTCGTGCAGAGTTCACGCCGGGCAACGTCCAGACGAAAGAAGCGCGCGTCAAACTCGTCTTCGGGGTCAAGGTGGTGCTTCCGAATTCCGACGGGATCCTGAAGCCGGGCTTGCCGGCAGACGCGGCGATCCTCGTCAACTCGCTCGCTTCGCCCTGATGCGGAGCGCACACGCAGGCGCCGTCACGGCCGCCACGCGCAACGGCACGGCGATCCGTTGCAAAGGGCTGACCAAGCGCTTCGAGGGTCTGGTGGCCGTCGACGGTCTCGACCTCGAGGTCCGTGAGGGAGAGATCTTCGCCCTCGTCGGGCCCGACGGCGCCGGCAAGACGACGTTGATCCGGATGCTCTGCGGTGCACTCGCGCCCGACTCAGGCGAGGCGATGGTCGCGGGCCGCGACATCGTCGCCGATCCGGAGGCGGTCAAACCCCGCATCGGCTACATGCCCCAGCGCTTCAGCCTGTACGGCGATCTGTCCGCGATGGAAAACCTCCGCCTCTATGCCGACCTCTACCACGTGCCGCCGGGCGAATTCCCGCGGCGCGCCGAGCGTCTCCTGGCCGACTTCCGCCTGTCGCCGTTCGGCGGCCGCCTGGCACAGGTTCTCTCGGGCGGGATGAAGCAGAAGCTGGCACTGGCCTGCACGCTCATGCACGATCCTGAACTGCTCATCCTGGACGAGCCGAGTACGGGTGTCGATCCAGTATCGCGCCGGCAGTTCTGGAGGATCCTGTATGGTCTCAACCGGCAGGGGATCGCCATCTTCGTCAGCACCCCGTACATGGATGAGGCAGAGCGCGCCTCTCGCGTCGGACTGATGAATCGGGGCCGCATCATCGCGATGGGCGATCCGGCCTCGCTGAAATCGCAGATGGAGGGCGAGATTGTAGAGGTCGTCGCCGAGCCGCGGGAAGCCGCGAAGAGCGTTCTCCGCGGGCATCCGATGGTGCGCAGCCTGGAGGTCTTCGGCGACCGCCTGCACGTGCTCGTGCCATCAGCCGATGTGGGGCCGACTCTACAAACGCTGCTCGCCCAGGGTGGCGTGCGGGTCTCCAGCGTCCGTCGGGTTCCGCCGTCCCTGGAAGACGTCTTCGTTTCAAAGACGGGCCGCGCATGATGCAATTCTCCGTCCGCGCCCAGGGTCTCACACGCAAGTTCGGCGATTTCGTGGCCGTGGACCATGTGTCGTTCGACATCAGGCCGGGTGAAGTCTGGGGCTTCCTGGGGCCCAACGGCTCCGGCAAATCCACCACGATCCGGATGCTGTGCGGGATCCTCGACCCCACAGAGGGCACGGCCGAAGTGCTGGGCTTCGACATCCGCCGGCATCCCGAGGAGATCAAGGCCCGCATCGGCTACATGTCGCAGCGATTCAGCCTGTATCCCGACTTGACGGTGCGGGACAATCTGGAGTTCTACGCGGGCGTCTACGGCCTGGCCGGCCCCGCGTTCCACATGCAGGTCGACGCATGGCTGGCGCGTTCCGGGCTCGCAGACCGCCAGCACGCTCCGGCCCGCGAACTGTCCGGCGGCTTCCGCCAACGTCTGGCATTGGGCTGTGCGATTCTGCACCATCCGCAGATGCTCTTTCTCGACGAGCCGACCGCGGGGGTGGACCCCGTCTCGCGTCGCGAGTTCTGGGATCTGATTGATCGCTTCTCCGCGGAAGGCACGACGACGATGGTGACCACGCACTATATGGACGAAGCCGAGCACTGTGACGGGCTGGCCTTCATTTATGAAGGGCGGATCGTCGCGCAGGGGACGCCAAAGGCGATCAAGCGGGAGCATATGCCCGGTCAGGTGCTCGAGATCCGTGCTCATCCCGTCGTCGAGGCGCTGGCCGCTGTGGAAGACCATCCCCAGGTGCGGGATGCCGCCCTGCACGGGGCCACGATCCACGCGACCGTGGAATCGGCCGAAGTCGCCGCCGCGTTGATCGCAGACCTGGTGGCGAAAGGCTTCACGGTGGAGTCGGTTGAGCCGATCGAGCCGTCGCTCGAAGATGTCTTCGTCGCGCTGGTGGAGGCGCGGGAGACTGTCGCGCCACGCCTCGGGGATGGGGTGCGATGAGCCTGCAGCGTCTGTGGAGCATCATGCGGAAGGAGATTATTCAGATCCTCAGGGACCGCCGGACGCTGGGGACGATGATCAGCCTGCCGATCATTCAACTCGTTCTCTACGGGTATCTGTCCAACGAGGTGCTGCACCAACCGACCATTGTCTGGGACCAATCCATCACCGCCGAGAGCCGGTCCCTGATCCGGGCATTCGAGAACACCCGATACTTTACCGTCCGCACTAACGCCCGCAACATGAAAGAGATCGAGCAGCGACTGGACGGCGGCCAGGCGAAGATCGGCGTCGTCATCCCTCCCGACTATGCGACGCGGCTTCGCTCGGGGCGGCAGACGGCGGTGATGGTGGTCGTCGATGCCTCCGATGCGACCAGCGCGCAGGTTGTGCTGTCGGTGGCATCGGGGATCGGCAGCCGCCTCTCCCAGGATCTCAACGTCGAGATGATCCACCGGCGCGGGCAGCGTCCTCCACCCGTGCCCGTGGATGTCAGGACTCGCGCATGGTACAACCCCGACCTGAAGGCCCAGGTGTTCATCGTCCCGGGCGTGCTGGCCGTGATCATGCAGTTCACCACGACCTTCTTGAGCGTCACCGTGATCGTACGTGAGCGTGAGATGGGAACCCTGGAGCAGCTCGTCGTCACCCCGATCCAACCGATCGAGCTGATGCTGGGGAAAATCATCCCGCTCATGGGCCTGGGGTACATCAACCTCACGTTCATTCTGCTGCTGTCATGGGTGTGGTTCGGGGTGGCGGTGAAGGGCAGCCTGCTGTTGCTCTACGCGATGACCCTGGCATTCTTTTTCACGTCGCTCGGCATTGGGACACTGATCTCCACGGTCTCCAAGAACTTGCAGCAGGCGCTGCAGCTGTCGCAGCTCACGCTGCTGCCGAGCATCTTGATCTCAGGATTCCTTTTTCCGCGCGAATCGCTGCCGGTCGTGCTCCAGTGGGTTGGCCTTGCGCTCCCGTTGACGTACTACGTCAATGTCGTGCGCGGCATCCTGATCAAGGGCGTGGGCTTTGCGTTTCTCTGGCGCCAGATCGTCCCACTGGTCGTGCTGGCGCTCATCGTCTTCGGCCTGGCCATCCGCCGATTCCAAAAGAGGATCGACTAGCCCTCTTCTGCACGACGAGGGAGAGCGGCCAAGCGGCATGCTTGACTTACTGCACGAACAGGCGGCGGCCCGAGACGATCAGGATGAACAGGAAGATCAAGATGGCGATGACCAGCGCATCCACCTGACCATCCTCGTCGCCGACGTGCCGCACGATCGCGCGACGCGCGGTCTCAAAGAGCATGTGCATGCCCGATTCACCTCCTTCTATGTCAGGAGTACGCAGACAGAAATCATGGCGTGTCGGGAGATCCGGCGCGCTTACTGGACCAGCAGACGCCGTCCTGAGACGATCAGCCAGATCACCAGGAGAATGATCAGCCAGACGATGACATCCTGCCCGCTCTCATTGTCGATGTACTCATACACGATCGTGTGGAGCCATGCTTCCAGCCATGCCAACATCGCATCCACCTCCGGATCACTTTTTCCCCGCCGGGGACGGGGGAAAACACGCGGTGTTTGACAAGCGGAGGGGCCCACCGGTAGGCTGAGAGGAAACAGGCCTGCCCCGCGCCGGGGTGCCCGGCGCACCATCTCCCATTATGCCAGCATTTTGTGGTCCCTACGCAGGGGGTATCGACGCCAACCGGTCCATCAAGGACGAAGTGGTGGCCGCGATCACCCGCCGATCCGGCCGCCGGCGGATCTCGGTGACCGATCTGATCAATCCGCGCCAGGCGTACTTCCAGCGCGTGCGGCCCGACATCGCGACGTCTCCGGGCCGCCTCCAGGCGATGATGGCCGGCACGGGATTTCATGACGTGTTCGAACGCGTGATGTCCACCGAGGAGTTCGTCGAACAGCTGGTGGAGTACGAGGGGATCGTCGGCAAGATCGACATCTTCGAGCAGGCGCCCATCGAGCTCAAGACCACGGGATCGCTCCCGTCGGACATCATCGCCACCCGCGCGAGCCACGTCGAGCAGATCGCCATGTACTGCGTGATGGTCGGCCGGTCGGCCGGCCAGCTCGTCTACTACCAGCGTGCCGAGTACGGCCGCACGCCGATGCTGCGCGCTTTTGATCTCGAGGTGACGGCTCCGGACCGCGTCACAGCGGAAATGCTGCGCCGCCGCGATCTCCTGCGCGAGGCGTTGGAGCGCCGCGATCCCGCGGGCTTGCCGCGCTGCGAGTGGACCGGGGGACGGTGCGACTACGAAGGCTTCTGCGGCTGCGAGACCGCGGTGACGCTCGCGCGCATGGGGTCGGGCGGCGCCGTCGTCGTGCGAGGCAACCCTGGGCTCGAGGCGTTGATGCGGGAGCGCATGGGCGCGCTTCCGCCTGCCGATCGGCGTCGAATTCTGCTGAACGACCTGGTCTTCCCACGGAAGGCCGCGTCGCGGATGGCGGCGCAGGGCGAGCCGGGCGAGGGTCCGGAAGAAGACGCCGAGTCCGTGATGGCGTCCAGGGAGCGCCGGGGGTTTGCAGACGTCCTTGAGGACGCCATCTGGTACGGCACGCCGGGAGCCTGCCGTCGCGTACGGGTGCCGTTTGGATCGGTGCGCGCCTCGATCCTGCTCCACCGTGACGTGCCGGCGATCCTGCGCGTGAGCAAGCGCCGCGAGATGTTCCGCCGCGAGCGCCTGGTCGCCGATGCGCCGCACTACATCGAGCGGCTCGGCTTCGAATGCGCGCTGGCCGGGTCGGAGCGCGGCAGGCTGATCCTCTACTACGCGGCTCTCCCCGATGACAAGTTCATGGTGTACGACATCTGGTTTCGAGATCTGGACGCCATCAAAGCGGAGATGCAGAGGCGCCTTGATCTCCTCGAAGCCGGCGCGCCGCCATCGGAGCTGCCCAGCTGCCAGCCCGGGTGGCTGTCGCGATTCTGCGACTTTGCCCCGGCCTGCGGCTGCGGCGACGCCCAGGACACTGCCCCCGCATGACACCGATGCGCGTCGGCCTCGAGGGCCGCATAGGTGGATGATCCCGGGCGCGTGGTGCTCATTGCCTCATTCTTGGAGCCTGAATACGTCGAGCAGATCCGCCGAGTTGGCGGCGTCCGTGTCATCTACGAGCCGGCGCTGCTCCCTCGCCCGCGATATCTCTGCGATCACGTCGGTCATCCGCTGCAGCGAACCCCTGAGGAAGAGCGGCAATGGCGACGCTATCTCGCCGACGCCGAGGTGCTGTTCGACTTTGACCACACAAACGTCGAGACGCTCAAGGATCTTGTCCCCAACGCGCGATGGATCCAGGGCACCAGCACCGGCATTGGGCAGTTTGTCCTTCGCACCGGCCTGATCCACACTCCAATTACGTTCACGACCGCCAGGGGCATCCACGCGAAGCCGCTCGCCGACTTCGTCGTGATGGCGATTCTCTGGTTCGCGAAGGACGGCTTCCGCATGGTGAGCGGTCAGACGGCGCGCCGGTGGGAGCGGTACTGCGGCCGGGACGTCCGCGGGGCGACGGTTGGCCTCATCGGCCTGGGCACGATCGGTCGCCAGGTCGCGCGGATCAGCCGGGCCATGGGGATGCGCGTC
>JBQTJP010000034.1:0-4267 GCA_052386995.1 Armatimonadota bacterium | reverse complement strand
ATTCTCCGCCGTGCCCTCGGCGATCACCATTCGGTCGTCTCCACCCTCAAGAATAGACCCACGCAGTCCATCCAGGCATCTACAGAATCACACATTGCGAGCCCCAGGCTGCGAGGCGAAGGGGTGGAACGTCCGGTGACCGAATACCCCCTGGCGCCTAAGGCGAGGGGACGGACTGCCAATGCCGGACAGTCTTTCGCGCCGTCTCAAACAGGCGATCGCTCAAGCGGACCGAGCCCCGGTCTGGCTATCCCTGACCGCTGCCCGCCAGCGTCTCCACCGCCTCCCACTGCAGCCGACGAAGCTCATCGGACGCGAGCAGGAAGTGGCAGCAGTCCGGCAGCGGCTCCGCTCCGATACGGTCCGGCTGCTCACCCTCACCGGGCCGCCGGGCGTCGGCAAGACCCGGCTGGCCATAGAGGTGGCGGGCGGTCTGGCAGAGGCGTTCGAGCAAGGCATCGCCTTCATCGACCTGACACCGATCAGTGATCCGTCGCTTGTCTCCGCGGCGGTAGCTCAGGCGTTGGGCATACAGCCAGAGGCAGAGCAAACCCTTGATGATGCCATAAAGGATCTCCTCGCCGCCAAGAGCATGCTGCTGGTGCTCGACAATTTCGAGCAGATATTGCCTGCGGCACCGCGAGTGGCCGAGCTGCTCGCGGTATCCCTTGGGCTCAAGATCCTGGTGACCAGCCGCGAGCGGCTGCATCTCCGCTGGGAGCACGAATTCCCGGTGCCGCCGCTGGCGGTGCCGGATCTTGGCGGACCGCTCACGCCCGAGGCCGTGTCCGACTGCGCTGCGGTAGCCCTCTTTGTCGAGCGGGCCTCCGCGGCCAGGCCGGACTTCGTCGTGGATCGCCAGAACGCCCGTGCCGTCGCAGAGATCTGCGCGGGTCTCGATGGCCTGCCCTTAGCCATCGAGCTGGCGGCCGCGCGCACGAAAGTCCTGACACCCCTGGCCATGGTCGTGTGGCTGCAGCACCGGCTCAGGCTCCTGGCGGGAGGACCGCGGGATCTCGCCCCCCGGCATCGCACGCTCCGGGCTGCCATCGACTGGAGTTACCACCTCCTCGATGTCCGCGACCAGGCGCTCTTCCGGCGGGTGTCCGTGTTCGCCGGCGGCGTCAGCGTGGAGGCGGCGGAAGCGGTCTGCAACGTCGGAGGAGACCTTGGCACCGGCGTCCTCGATGGGCTCGCGTCCCTGGTCGACAAAAACCTGCTACGGTCGGAGGAGTCAGGCGGCGAGTCGCGCTTTCGGATGCTGGCGACCGTCCACGAGTTCGCGGCGGAGGCGCTCGAGGCGAGCGGCGAGCGGGATGCGCTGGTGTCCCGTCACACGGCCTATTTCATGGACTTCGCCGAGAAAGCGATACCAGCGTTGTACACCGCCGATCAGATTCCCTGGCTGCGGCGGCTCGACCGGGAGCAGGACAACCTGCGCGCGGCGCTCAACACCCTGGCGAGCCGCGAGGAATGGGAGGCCGTGCTGCGCTTCGCCACCGCGCTGCGAGGGTTCTGGCACCTTCGGGGGCGGTTCAGCGAAGGGCGCCGCTGGCTGGATGAGGCGCTGGAAAAGGCTTGCGACGCACCGCCGGTATTGCGCGCTAGAGCCCTGTGGGCAGCCGGCACCCTGGCCCGCGGCCAGGGCGACTTCGTCACGGCGAATGCGCTGCTTGCAGACAGCCTGGCGTTGTCCGAGCAATCGCAAAACAAACAATTGATGGCACACGCCAAGATCCACCTCGCATCCCTCGCCGCAAGGTGGGGCGACCTTGCGGGGATGCGCGCCCTCGCCGAGGAAAGCCTGGCACTGTTTCAAGCGGTCGGCGACGGAAACGGTATAGCCCGGTCACTTGTCAGTCTGGGATCGGCTACTGCTGCCCTGGGGGATCAGGCGTCGGGACGCGTGATGCTCACGCAGGCGCTGACCATGATGCGGGAACTCGGCGATAGGCTGGGTATGGCCAGCGTCCTCTATGAATTCGGAGTTAGCACGCCTGACAGCACGGAAGCACGCGAATTCCTCGAGGAAGCCCATGCCGTCTATACTGAACTCGGCGATCCCGTGAACATCGCGTGGGGATGGATCGCGCTCGGAGGTGTTGCCACCAGAGAGGAGAACTGGGCCGAGGCCCAGGCCTGCTTCGAGCGCGCCCTGACAATTGCACAGGAGTTGGGCTCCAGGTACCAGATGTCGAGGGCGCTCGGAGGGCTGGGACGCGTGGCCTTCTTCAGGGGTGATTACAAGACTGCCCGCGCGTACCAGGAAGAGTGTCTGGCTCTCCTCAGGCAGATAGGGACATGGAGCTTTCTCGACGACGCGCTGGCCGACCTGGGGAGTACGCTTCTCCATCTGAAGGACTATACCGGGGCAGCCACACTGCTTGAAGAGGCCGTATCACTCTGCCGTCGACTCGCGCTGAATACATCCCTGGCCAGGGTCCTCAGCGATCTGGGCCTGGCGGCTCACTGGTCGGGCGACCTCGGCCGGGCCGCGGATCTCTACAAAGAGAGCCTGACGCTGCGAAGGGAACGCAATGACCTGTGGGGCATCGCCGATAGCCTGGTACTGTTGGCCAGCGTGGACGACTCGCGCGAGGATGTCCGCCGGCCCGCCCGCCTGCTGGGAGCCGCGGAGGCCGCACGCGAGCCCTGGGGCACAGCCGGGACTGCTACCCGTCGCCAGAACACCGAGCGGCTTGCTTCTGCTCTGCGGACGCGGCTGGGTCCCAGGGCGTTTGCCGCGGCCTGGGCAGAGGGGCGGCGACTGCCCCTGGACCAGATCATTGAGCAGGCCATGGCCATCCAGCCCGGCCAGCCCGCAGGTCTAGCAGGTAGACCCGCGCGCGCCGGAGGTCCGCTGGCTCCTCTCAGCCCCCGGGAACAGGAAGTGGCGGAACTGGTTGCGCGCGGGCTTTCAAACCGTGAGATTGCCGCCGTCCTGATGATCACTGAGGGCACGGCGCAAAATCACATCCAGCACATGCTCAACAAACTCGGGTTCAACACGCGCACGCAGATCGCCGCGTGGGTCGTGGCGCACCACTCCTCAAGCCTCTCGGCGAATTAACTCTTCCCGCACAACGTGAGGCGGGCGGAGCCGCTTCCTCCGCCCGCCGACTTCGCACCGGGACTAGAGTCAGATTCTTAAGTCGTCCGCCCCGAAGGCAAGGGGTGGGCTCGGAGGATCCTGACCATCCACGCAAGGAGACCGGCGACCAGGAGGCCTCCGATGATGACGTAGAAGACCAGGGCTGTCCCGTTCCCGTTCCTGGCCGGCGAGCCCTGAGAGTCCCCCCGGGGAGCGGGCGGCTGCGCCGGAGCCTCATCCCTGCTTTGCGCCGACGGCAAGGACTGACTGAGGAAGAGTTCCTGCTCATACGGAGACCTGAGGACTTCCGCGGACGGAGATATCGCGACCTTGGGCGCCGGATGCACCACGGGTGCCTGTCGCGCCACGGGTTCCTGTCGGACGACCGGGGCAGTGGGACCGGGTGGGACTTCAGCCTGCACCGGGCGAGGTTCACTTACCGAAGTCTGGACGCGAACGGCATCGCCCACGGCAGGCGCGCGGTCAGGCAATGGCAGAACGTTCACGACTGCAGGCACCGGCGGTATGCTCTGGACACCCGGCTGAGGGCTCTGCGTGCGTTCTTCTGTGCCGTCCGCCGATTGCGGCGGGGGAACGGGCTGCATCTCCGGTGCGGGAGCAGCGAGAACGGGCCCCTGCACGTGCACCACAACGCTGCTCGCCGCATGCTGCACCCACCTGCCGAACTCTGGAACGGCGATCGCGGCTGTCAGCGTGCGAGTGGCGGGCTCCGAGACCGTGTGCCACGCGAACCGGACGACCTGGAAAGCACCGGGCGGCAGGGTCACCAACCGCCTACCAATCATCGTGTCCCTCGTTGCATCCTTCAGAACCACAAAGAAGGAGACGAACTGTGCCCCGCGGTTCCGAGCGATAACGCTGACCTCATATGTCCCCGGGGTCGTCGAACGGGCGACAATCTCTGTGAGGACGACTTCGTGCGGATGCTCAAATCGCCCGCTTTCGGCAGGCACTCGAACCCGATCCTCAGGAGGAATAATGACGGGGCCAACTGGCACCGGATGAGGGAACCCTCAGCCCCAAGCGGCTGGGATCAAGCCTGCAAGGAACGCACCCGAGATGAGAACTATGACAACCGCTTTCGCAAGAAAGGCCATGCGCCTCATCGTGCATCACCCCCGTAGGCGATCATGACCTGCGTATGCGAGGGCCTGG
>JBQTJP010000033.1:0-14878 GCA_052386995.1 Armatimonadota bacterium | reverse complement strand
GCCGCGGGCTGCAGGTGCCGGTCGAACCATGCCACCAGCCTGCGAAGGCGCTCGATGCGCGGCTTGGGCCGGCCGTTCGAGCTCATCTGATGGCTCGAGTCGAGGAACCGCAGGAACTCGGCTTCTTTGCCCAGTTTCCTCAAGGCGATGTAGAACTGCTCGGACTGCTCGATCGGGCAGCGGTGATCGGCTTCGTTGCCGATGATCAGCACCGGCGTCTTCACATTCTTCACGTAGGCGAGGGGCGAGTGCGCCAGGAGGGCGCCGGGATCGTCCCAGGGGTTTGCGCCCCATTCGACCTCGCCCCATGTGGCGCCGACGTCGCTCGTCCCAAAGAAACTATGCAGGTTGCTCACGCACACCTCCGTCACAGCGCACCGAAACCGATCGGTGTGCGTGATCAGCCAGTTCGTCATGAACCCGCCGTAGGACCCGCCGGTGACCGCCAGGCGCTCGGGGTCGATGAAGCGGTGGGCGATGATGTGCTCCAGACCCAAGAGGATGTCCGCGCTGTCCTTTCCGCCCCAGTCTTCGACCACGGCCTGGGCGAACGCCTCGCCATACCCCTGGCTACCCCGCGGGTTCGTCCAGAGAACGACATAGCCGCGCGCCGCCAGCAGGTGCACGTAGTGGTTGAACGTATCGCCGTAGGCGGAGTGCGGGCCGCCGTGGATGCGGAGGATCGCGGGGTACCGTTTCGCGGGGTCGAAGCCCGGCGGGGTCAGGAACCAGCCGTCCATCGGCCAGCCGTCGACGCCGGTGTACGAAAAGCGCTGCGGCGCACGAACCTCCAGGGCGGTGAGCACCTCGTCATTGAGCCCCACGAGTCGCCTGGGGCCGCCCGAGGGCCCCAGCGCCCAGAGTTCGTCCGACGATGTGGGGGTCATCCGCTGGTAGACGACGGTCCCCGCGGCACCGCAGAGGTCGGCGATGACCTCCGACCCATCGGTCAGCTGGCGCACCGTCCGGTCGGCGACGCCCACGCGATAGAGATGCGCGCTCCCGCGATCGGTCGCGAAGAAGACGATCTCGCCGCCGTCCGGCATCCAGACCAGCGTCGGGAACATCGGGGCGAGCCTGGCATCGCTCCCGACCGCACATCCGACCGAACGGTCGAACGCCGCGGTGAGATTCGTGGCGGCTCCGCCGGAGGAGGGCACGATCCAGACGCCCATGTTGGTCGCGCTCTTCGCGTGGAAATCGTGGCCGACAAACGCAATCCAGCGGCCATCGGGAGAAGGGACGGGTGACACGCAGGGTCCGTTGTTGCGCGTGATCTGCCTGAGCGCCCCGGTCCGCACGTCGACGGCCCAGAGATCGCGGACGAACGAGAAGTCCGCCTCCGGAGTCCGGTTGGTGGCACACACGATTTCGTGTCCGGCGGGGAGCCACGCCGGGGAATCGTGATCGTACTCGCCGTCCGTCAGGCGCCGCAGGCCCGCGGGGGCGGCGCCGTCCGCACCACCGGTGACCGGAACGGTCCAGATGTGCGAGTAGCCATCCAGGAATCCCATGCCATCGAACTTGTATTTCGGCCGGCTGATCTCGCGTACGATGACGTCGTCGTCCTCACCCGGCACTTCCGGCCGGTCGAGGGTGCCGCGCGAGACGAAGGCCAGCGCGGTGCTGTCGGGCGACCATACCGGCTGACTCACGCCGGCCGCAAAGAAGGTGAGTGGCCGCGCCTCGCCGCCGTCCGCGGGCATCACCCAGAGCTGCATCGCGGGCCGCTTGCGACCGCGCTGTCTGCCCCCGCGGTCCGAAAGAAAGGCGATCCACCGGCCGTCGGGTGACCAGACAGGCTGAGTGTCTCGTGCCTCGTCCGCCGTCAACGGCACGGACTCGCCGCCCGCCGCAGGGACGATCCACAGGTTTCCGCGAAATTCATTGGCGTCGTGATCGAGGCGGGCGAGCGCGAAGACCGCGCGCCGGCCGTCGGGCGACAGGGCCGGATCGTGAGGGAAGCGAATGCGCAGGATATCGTCGATCTCGAATTGGCGGCGGGGCATCGTCGGCCTCCTGGCGGGATTGGCGCGTAAGGTCAGATTCGCGGTTCCACAGACCTGCCCTCTGTAGGTGTTCGGGCGTGGCCGCGGATGGCGACCGGAGGGCGAACTCGGCGAATGACGCGAAGGCCCAACTTCACGAAGCGGTGCGCGTGGGCGAACAGCACGCCGCTGATGACCGCCTACCACGACCGGGAGTGGGGCGTGCCGGTCCACAGCGACCGCAGGTTGTTCGAGTTTCTCGTGCTCGAGTCCGTCCAGGCGGGGCTTTCGTGGCAGTTAGTTCTCAACAAGCGCAAGAACTACCGCAAGGCGCTGCACAACTTCGATCCAGTCAGGGTCGCGCGGTACTCCGCCCGCGACATCCGGCGGCTCCTGACTGACTCCGGCATCATCCGCAACCGGCCCAAGATCGAGGCGACGATCATCAACGCGCGACGGTTCTTGGAGGCGCAGGACGAGTTCGGTTCGTTCGACCGGTACATCTGGCGGTTCGTCGGCGGGAAGCCGGTCCGGCATCGATTTCGCTCGCCCTCCCAGATCCCGACGACGACGAGGGAGTCGGACGCCATGAGCCGCGAGATGAAGGCGCGTGGGTTCAGATTCGTCGGTGCAACGACATGTTACGCGTTCATGCAGGCGGTCGGCATGGTCAACGACCACACCGTCGGCTGCTTCAGGTACAATCAAGTCTGATGCCTCCCGCCGTTGCCACCCTGCCCGCGGTCGACCTGCGCGACACGCCTGTCGTCACGATCGACCTGGATATCATGGAAGCCAACATCCGCCGCCTCCAGGCGTACTTCGACAAGCACAACATCGCCAGCCGGCCGCACATCAAGACCCACAAGATTCCCGCGATCGCCCAAAAGCAGCTGGCCGCCGGCGCCGTCGGCATCACCTGCCAGAAGCTCGGCGAGGCCGCGGTGATGCTGGACGCGGGCATCGAGGACATCCTGGTGACGTTCAACGTCCTGGGTGAGGCGAAGAGCGACCGCCTCCGTCACCTGGCGCGGCGCGCGCGCGCACGCCTGAGCGTGGTCTGCGACAACGCGACGGTGGCGGGCGAGCTGTCCCGCGCATTCTCCGATGCGGCAACGCCGCTCCGGGTGCTGGTCGAGTGCGACACGGGCCTGGGGCGCAACGGCGTGCAGACGCCGGCCGAGGCGCTCGCTCTGGCGAAGCAGATCGCGGACCTGCCGGGGCTACGGTTTGATGGCCTCATGACCTACCCCATCACGCCCGACACCGGCCCCTTCTTTGAAGCGACGCTGGCAAAACTCGAACGGGCGGGCCTGCCCGCCACGGTCGTGTCCACCGGGGGCACGCCGGTGTATCAGCGCGCGCATGAGGTGCCCGGCGTCACGGAGCACCGCGCCGGAACCTATGTCTTCAACGACCGGGGCACGGTGGCCGCGGGCGCGGCGTCCTGGGACGACTGCGCCATGCGCATCCGCACAACGGTGGTCAGCCGGCCGACACCGGACCGCGCGATCCTCGACGCGGGTTCGAAGACGCTCTCCTCAGACCTTCTGGGTCAGCAAGGGTTCGGCCGGGTCGTGGAATACCCTGAAGCCGAGGTCACCAAGCTCAATGAAGAGCATGGGTACGTCGATCTCACGGCCTGCGCAACGCGGCCGGAGGTCGGCGAAATCGTCTCTATCATCCCCAACCACACCTGCGTCGTGACGAATCTCCACGAGCGGCTCATCGGCGTGCGCCGGGGCCGGGTCGAGGTCGTCTGGGACGTGGCGGCGAGGGGGCTTGTGCGGTAACAAGGGTCGATCGTTTGGTTAGCTTCGTTCTTCTTCCTGTTCGATTTGGGCCTTCTCTCTGGCCGACTCCTCGCGGAGGATCTGCACAAAGGCGGCGGGTGGAACGATGGAAATCCCTTGGTGCTGCCCTAGTGGTAGAAGGCGACGAGCCCTGAGATCAGCGCGAGACCGTCACCGCGATGCCGAAGTGATCCGACGCCTGTCCAAGCAGCACGCGGAAATCCGACGCGTTGAGGTCCGGCGATACCCAGATGTAGTCGATCCGTCGCTCGGGTCGCGTCGAACTGTACGTGAATCCATCTCCGCTGCCGGCAAGCGCAAACGCATCGCGGAGACCCGCATCCCGCAGCACGGCGATTTCCCTGGCATCCGGGGTCGCGTTGAGGTCGCCCAGCACGATGGTGCGAGCGCGCTTCGCCCAGAGGTTGACGACGGCCTCGGCCTGCGGCCGGCGGATGTGCGCGTCGGCTTCGACGTGATGAAAATGCGTGGCAATGACCAAGAGCCGCCCGCCGCTCCCGAGGTCGATCTCGGCCCACACCATGCCCCGCCGCATCGGCGCGCCGCCCCGTGGCAACTCCGCGGTGCCCGACGCCAGAACCGGCCGGCGCGAGAGGATGGCGTTGCCCCACACCGCGTCGGCGGCCGGGCCCCAGACGTACCGCATGCCGAGCCGCCCCGCCAGCCAGGTCAGCATCTCGGTCGAGCCATTGATGATCCACCCGCGTGAGACTTCCTGGAGCGCCACGACGTCGGGAGAGACCGCTTCGATCGTCCGCGCGATCGCTTCGAGGTCCTGCGCCCCGCTGGCGGCAAAGCCCTGGTGAACATTGTACGAGACCACGCGCACCGGCCAGCCGGACCCGGACTGTGCCTGCGGCGTCTTCGCGGTCACGAACAGCCCCAGCGGCACGAGCAGCAGGGCGAGCAGCAGAATGGAGACCGCCGGGCCACGAAGCAGCGCGGGGGCCAGCATGAGCCTGCGCACCTGGCTCAGCGCCGCCACGGCCGCGATCGCCGCGAGCACCGGCAGCAGCAGCGCGTTCTCGAACGGCAGCCGGATGTCGTAGCCCACGTAGTATAGAAAGGCGGGCACCGCGAACAAGAGCATCCCGGCGCCCCAGCCGATCGCCGTGCGCCACAGGCCGGGGTAAAAGGGCCCGGTGCCCTGCGCCGCGACAATCACCACCGTGACGATGGCAGAGGCGACGCTGCCGGCCGCGTATGCTGCGGCCGCAACGATGCCGACGCCATGCGCCAGATAGGCGGCCGGCACCAGGACGACCGCGGCCGCGATCGCCGCGGGGCCGCCGCGCACCGTCGCCGCCGCCGCTACCGCCAGCACGTCGATGGCCAGCACCCAGAGCAGCGCCGCGGGGAGCGGCCAGCCGACAACGGCGGACAGGCGCGCGGGGTTGTGAAAGAGCAGCATGTGGAGAAAGAGGATCGGCCCCAACCCGACTAACGCCGCCGCATGCGCCATCGACACGTCGGTGTCCAGCCGGGTCGCGTTCGCGTGGCTCACACGAGGATACAGCAGCGAGTACACCACTGCGATGGCAACGATGACGAGCGCGGCCGAGGGCCCCCGCTCCCAGAGTTGCCAGATCGGATCCCAGGTGCCAAAGGCTCCGGCGATGGCGGCGTCCAAGGCCAGGCCGATAATGAGTCCGACCCCGACACGCGCGGTCGCTTCGGGCCCGCCGCTGCGGACCGCGGCCAGCAGGCCCGGGATCGTCCAGAGGAATGCCACCGTTCCTGCGGCGAGATACGTGAGCGCGTACCGGGGTTCGGCGAACTGCGCCGCCAGCCGCAGCAGCACGAGCACCGCGGCGCTGAGGTAGAACCCGTACGGCGGTCCGAAGATGCGCTGCGGGACCGCGGCCAGCGCGGCCGTGAGGAACACCCCGATGCCCAGGATCCCCATGTCGATCGACGTGACGCCCGGCCGGGCACCGTAGACGTACACGACGAGTGGGAGGAAGGCGCGCACCGTCTGCACGCCGAGCAGCGTCGTCAGCGCGGCCATCAGGGTCTCTTTCTTAGGCACGGCCCCGCCCTTCCCACGGAACGTCCGCGATGCCGCGGCGGTGGTTGAGCAGCCTTGCCAGGACGAACAGACAGTCCGAGAGCCGGTTGAGATAGCGCAGGATCTCGGGGTTGACCTCGGCGGACCGCGCGAGCGTGACCGTGCGCCGCTCCGCGCGCCGCACCAGCGCCCTCGCCACGTGGCAGTGCGCGGCCTCTGGGCTCCCACCGGGCAGGATGAACTGACGCAGCGCCGGCAGCTCGGCTTCCCACTGGTCGATGAGGCGCTCGAGGGCCTCGACCAGCTCTCCGGTCACCGCCGCGTGTGCACGCGATGCGGACCGGCCGGGCTGCGGGGTCGCCAGTTCCGCGCCGATGTCGAACAGCGTCCGTTGCACGGACAGAATCGCGGCCCCGGTTTCCCCGTCCAGGTACGCGGCCAGGACGCCGAGCGCGCTGTTGGCCTCATCGACGGTACCGTAGGCTTCGACGCGCGGGTCGTCCTTAGAGACCCGCCCACCCCCGTAGAGTCCGGTCTCGCCGCTATCCCCGGTGCGGGTATAGATCTTTGGCATTCGCGAGGTCGCTGTGAGGGCGCCTACGTCTCGAAGGTTGCGTCGGTCGTCGCGTCGCCGGCCGCCGCGCCCGCCAGCCTCTCTCCCGTCCGCGAGGGCACTGTCACCGGCGGGATATGCCGGGTGAACCAGTCGACGATCAGGCGCAGGCGCTCGACGCGATGCTGCGGCTGCCCGTTGCGCGAGAGGTCGTGGGTCTCGTTGGGAAACCGGACAAGGACGACTTCCTTTCCCTGCTTCTTCAGCGCGGTGAAGAGCTGCTCCGCCTCGCCGATGGGACAGCGGAGGTCTCCCTCGCTGTGCTCGATCAGCAGCGGCGTCGTGACGTTCTTCACGTACGCCAGCGGAGATTTCTCCCAATAGAACGCGGGACTGTCCCACGGATCGCCGGGGAATTCCCAGTAGCCCTTGAAGTAGGCCATGTCGCTCGTTCCCCACTGGCTCAGACAGTTGGAGATCGAGCGCATGGTCACGGCGGCTTTGAACCGGTTGGTGTGTCCGATCACCCAGTTGGTCATGTAGCCTCCGTAGGATCCCCCTCCGATGCCCAACCGGTCGCGATCGAGGTGCGGATACCGGGCCAGCGCCGCGTCCAAGCCATCCATGATGTCGCCGTAGTCCTTTCCTCCCCAGTCGTGGTGCGTCGCGGCGGTGAAGTTCTGGCCGTAGCCTTGACTGCCGCGTGGGTTGGTCAACACGATGCCGTAGCCGAGTGCGGCGAGCACCTGGAATTCGAAGAAGAACGCGTCGCCGTACGCAAAGTGCGGGCCGCCGTGGATGCTGAGAATAGCGGGGTGCCGCTTCCCGCCCTCGAGGTCCACCGGGTGGATCACCCACCCTTCGATCGTCCAGTCATCTGCCCCGCGATACGTGAAGCGCTCCGGCGCACTCAGCGTGACGCCGTCTAGGAGCGCTCGATTGACCGCGGTCAGACGCCGCTCGCTCGCGCTCGGAATGGTCGGGTCGCCTTCCTCGAGCCCAGCGACCGCCGCCGTCCAGATGTCTCCCGGCGTGGCAGGATCGGAGATCGCCATGGCCACGCGGCGCCGGTCGGCATCGTAGGACTCGCCATAGATCTCGCGGCGCCCGTGCGTCATCAGGCGCACGGACCCCGTCGCGACCGCCGCCGCCGCGAGCTGCGTGCTGCCGCCGTCGGCAACCATCACGAACACGAACCGGCCGTCGGGGGACCATGTGGGTTGGCCCGCGGCGGGGTGCGCCCGCATGTCGGTGACGAGGTGATGCATGAGCGATCGATCGTAGTGGCGTGTCAGAACCCTGGGCGGCGCGCCTCCGTCGGCGGGTACCACCCAGAGCATCGTGTTCGACGCGCCCATGCAGGCGTTATCGTGGCCGAGGTAGGCGATCATCGTGCCGTCGGGCGACCATGCGGGCGAAGAGGCGGGACCCAGCCCGGCTGTTACCCGGCGCAGGTCACCGGTGGCCGCCCTCAGCACCCAGACATCGGTGATGTTCGTGGAATCCGCGTCCTCTGAGCGGTTGGCCACGAACGCCAACCGCCCGCCATCGGGACTCCACACCGGCTGGCGGTGATCGAAATCACCGCTGGTGACCGCGCGGGCCGGCCCACCTGCCGCGGGGACCACGAAAATGTGCTTGTAGCGATCGTCCCAAAATCCCTCGCCGTCGTACTTGTGCTTCATACGGGTGATGATCTTCACATCGCTGGCGGGCTTCTCAGACCTCGCCGCTTTGCCGGAGAACGCGATCCAGGTCCCGTCGGGCGACCACACCGCCTCGTTGGGGCTGTGCTCCGCCTCGGTCACCCGATCGGCCTCACCGCCGCCGGCCGGAATCATCCACAGATGCGCCGGCTTCTTGTCCCCCGGCGC
Source organism: Armatimonadota bacterium (assembly GCA_052386995.1). Classification (GTDB taxonomy): domain Bacteria; phylum Sysuimicrobiota; class Sysuimicrobiia; order Sysuimicrobiales; family Humicultoraceae; genus JBQTJP01. The sequence goes on along the minus strand of JBQTJP010000033.1, from coordinate 6,641 downwards.
TCCGGCGGCCCCGCGATCGGACGTGAACAGCATGCGACTGCCATCAGGGGACCAGCCTGGCCTGCGGTCGCGCTGGTCGCCGGTGGTGAACTGCCGTGGCGTGGCGCCCGCGAGGTCGACGACCCAGATGTGCGACTGGTAGATGTGCGTCGGTCCGTCCCGTGCGTCGGTGCGCTCGACGACCGTTTCCTGCGCATACGCGACGGTGCGGCCGTCGGGCGACATCGCGACGTCGGCGATCCACCGCAACGACAGCAGATCTTCAACCGCAATCCGGCGGCCGCTCATTGAAGACCTCCACTGAGAAATGACTTCCCCACTGTTCGGGTCGCCGCCGCGGGCTTCCTCCCCTGCGCGGCAGCGCTAGCGGCCGTGCGCCAGACGCTCGATCAGCGGGGCCGGCAGGCCGGCGGCCTCCATCTTGCGCTGCGTTTCCTCAACGGGGTACGCCACTCGAAACAGCGTTGCCGTGCCCTCGACGGTGTCGACGATCGCGTACGACGCGCGGGGATCACCGTCGCGGGGTTGACCAATGCTGCCGACGTTGATGATGTAGCGGTTGTGGGACCGCAGCCGCACCGGCACTTCGGGGAGCAATCCCTGCGCGCTTGCACGGTGGTGCGATTCAATGAAGACAACCGGCTGATGACTATGGCCGACTACGGCCACGCGGAACGGATCGGCGGCGAAGCTTGCCCGCGCGGTTCGCGTATCCAGAATGTACTCGTCGACCGGCCCCCTCGGACTGCCGTGCACCAGCAGCAGGCCCTCGACGTCCGCGCGCTGGGGCAGCCCGGCCAGATACGCGCGCGACCCTTCCGAGAGCGTCCGCTGCGTCCAGATGATTGCCTCCGCCGCGTACAGATTGAAGTCCTCGCTGGACCGGACGCCGATCGCGGCGGCATCGTGGTTGCCCACGACCGCGGCCCGCAGGCGCGGGCGCACCAGCTCGATGCACGCGTTCGGGTCGGGGCCGTACCCGACGAAATCGCCCAGGCAGACCACGCAGTCGTGCGCCTGGCCCTCCAGGTGTGAGAGCACGACTTCCAGGGCCTCCAGGTTGGCGTGGATATCAGAGAGGACGGCGACGCGCATGGGTCGGTCAGTCGAGCTCCCGCACATCGCGCCGGATCCGCTCGACCTCGGCGGGTGTCGGCGGTGGCGGCGGACCGGCACGTGCCTCGCGCCCCGCGGGCGACAATCCCGCCGGCGGTTTGGTGCGCCGGATGAACCGGCTCAGCACGATCAGCCCGATCCCAAGCGCAATGGGTGGAACCAACCAGAGAGCAACCCCGCCCCCACGGCGCGGCGGCGCCGCCAAAATCCCTTCTCCGAACTGGCCGACGAAGTATGCAATGATCTCCTCGCGGCTCTGGCCAGCCCGCAGCCGCTCGTGGATGATCCCGCGCATCTGCTCGGCCAGCTGCGATCCAGATTCCGCGACGGTCTGGCCTCCGCAGACCGGACACATCAGTTCAGCCGCGATGGCGTAGACCTGATCGTCCAGCGTCGGGGCGGCCGACGCGCGCGGAGTGGCTGACCACACCGACCAGGAAAGTGACACGAGAGCCAGAACGCAGACGACGCCCCGGGTCATCCCAACACGCCTTCGGCCTTGCGGGCTTCCCACACGCAGTCGAGCGCCCGATACAGCGCCAGCGCGGCCGCGTGCTCGTCGAGGGCTTCGCTCTGATCGAGCGCGAAGAGCGCACGCGCGAGCAGCAACCGAGCCGCGGCTTCATGATACCGGTCTCCCAGACGCATGAAGATCCCGAGTGACTCGCGCGCGACACTCTCGGCTTTTGCGGCCTCGCCCAGCGCCAGCAGCGTCTCACCGTAGCCCAGGCCGGCCTGCGCGCGCCCCTCGGCATTGTGGGATGGCCAGCGGCGCCGCGCGTCTTCATGAGCGGCCAGCGCGCGGCGAAGCGCTCTCCGGTCGCGCGCGCTGCGGACCAGCAGGTCGGCGCGGCTTGCCTGCGCCGCTGCCAGCCACTCGTCCCGCCTCGATCGCTTGGCCAGACGCAGCGTGCGGTCAGAGTAGGCGATCCCCTCGTTCAGCATGCGCGCCGCCTGCGCGGGGACCACCTCGGCCAGATCACGGTAGGCGGCCTCGACATGCGTGCGGTACGGAATTGCCGCGTCCTCTGAGATCGTGCGGGCCACCAGGTTGACGAGCTCGCGGGCTCGCTCCAGACCGGCTTCCATCGGCTCGGGTCTGCGGGTGTACCGCAGCGCCGTGGCCACGCCGAGCAGCCACAGGCTCAGGCCGCTCGAGTCCCCCGAGGTGCGAACGGCTCCCTCGGCGCTGCGAAAAGCCTCCAGCGCTCGATCACGCGCCGCCGCGCCCTCGCGGAAGAACGCACGGAGCGCCGTCCAGCCTGCCGCCAGAGGATCGGCCGCCACGGTTGTCAGGGTCACGGACCATTCACGGTTCAGACGCGGTGGCTGCCGGCGCGCTGTTGTGGATGAGGCCGTTCACCGCGCGGGCACGCAGGCTCCGCAGGTAGTACAGGAGCGCCAGCGTGATCACCATGGAGACGGGCAGGGCCAGGGGAATGCCGGCGATCACCGGCAGCCGCTGCGCGAGCACGAGGACAAACTGTATCGCCCAGGCCATGAGAAACGCGCGTCCGAAACCGCCACCCACGGCGGTCCAGCTCAGGTAGCCCGTCGTGGTGATGTGGCCGAGAATCATGAAAAACCATCCGACGACCGCAAGCGCCGTCGAAAGCGGCGTCACGATGGGGGAGCCGACGAGTTCCAGCACCTTGACCAGAACGCGCTGCGAATTGATCAGGGCGAATCCGGCGCCGGCCGCGGCGCCGTAGGAAAGCCCTGTGGCCGACCGTGTAGCCGCCCAGAGGATGACAGCGATCGGGACGATAGCTTTCAGCAGCTCGCCGATACCTGTGGCGAGCACCTGATGGATCACGGCCCCTCCGGGCGTGTTGGACAGACCGCCCAGCGGCCCCAGTACCTCCCATGCGAGGGCAGTGGCCTCGCGAGCGAAGAACCCGGCGGCCACGCCCGCGAGCAGACACAACCATGTGATCGGCCGGAGAAGATCTCCCGCCGCCAGCGGGAGCAACCCCGCCAGGGCGAAGGCCGCCGCAATCGCAAGCGCCATGTAGTCCTGCGTCATCGCGCCGTTGAGTCGCCGCCTGCCCCAGACGCGGTCTTCACCAACGGCCGGAGAATTTCGACCAGCTCCGACCGGCGGCGCTGGGTGGGCGCGAGCTCGGCGATCATCTGTCCGTTCACGTGCCGGTTGCGCACCGCGGCCGTGTAAAACGGGGCCCAGAACGTCTCCTCGTCGCCGTCGAGCAGCACCACGACGTGCCAGCCGACCCGGGCCTCGAGCCGGCATCGCCCGCGCGTGTGTACGACCCAGGCGTCCGCGGCGTCGAACTCCCGGCGCAGCACTTCACGGAGCCGTGCCGTCAAGAGGCGCCGGCCGGGCCACCGCCCGCCGGGACGTGAGGTAAAGCGCCGCGTCGCGGGACTGTCCATGTGTCAGCCGGTCTTCTCGCGTGCGCGCATCGCCTGTCTATCTCCCCGCCCCTGTCATCCAGGCCCGCGCGATCAACGCGAACTGCGTCAGGCACACGAGGCCGAGGATGCGCGCGTCGCTCTTCGCAAGGTCGGCCGCGTACTGACGCCGGAGAAAGCCGCCCGGCCGCAGGCCGTATTGCACAGCGCCGGCAATGACCACGCAGATGCCGTAGACCACGTGCAGCCCGCGGCGGGGCCGCGCTCCACCGATGTACGTCGCAACTCCGGCCGCAATCTGCACCGCGAGCACCGCCAGCACCACCGTGAGGGCCATCCAGAACCACGCGGGCAGCGGCCGCCGGGTCACCGCGCAGACCGCGGCAACGATCGCGAGCAGCAGATTCCCAACCAGTGGCCCGTAGATCACGATCGGGGTGGCGTGAAGCGTCTCCAGCATTCCGGCTCCCGGCGCGTGCCGCGGCGTCCCCGAATCTCGTTCCACGTTGCAGGAGGCGGCCCCTGCCGGGCGTGGACGGAGGAAGCCCCATCTGGTGACGTCGAATTTCGCTATGCTCAGTTGCCCATGCGCGCAGTTCTCGGGTTCTTGACTCCCGTCCTGGTCGTGGCTTTGGTGGCCGTCATCAGTGGGGCGGCACCGGCCGCTACGGCCTTTCCCCCTTCGGTGGATGCCGATGTGCTGGTCATCGGCGGCACGCCGGGCGGCATCGCCGCGGTCATCGGCGCCGCCCGCGCGGGTGCCAGAGTGATGCTCATGGAGCCCGGATCGTCACTGGGCGGTGTCATCACGACGGCATGGCTCACGACCTTCGACATGAACCTCGGCGACGACGGCGAGCACCTGACGCGGGGCGTGTTTCTCGAGATCTACCGGCACCTGGGTATCTCGTTCGATCCCGACGAGGCGGCACGGGCGTTCGGACGCGCCGCCGTCAGCGAGCCGGGGGTCAGGGTGGTGACGCACGCGGCCCTCATGCGCCTGAGCATGGAGGGCAGGCGCATCGTCGCCGCGGAGTTTCGCGACCGGCTGTGGCGCCGCACGATCGTCGTGCGTGCGAAGCAGGTGATCGACGCGACCGACGATGGCGACGTCGCCGCGGCGGCTGGCGTCACTTTTGACGTTGGCCGGCCCGCGTATCTCGGCCGCGACCGGTGGATGCAGGCCGCGACGCTGATCTTCCGCGTCGGCGGGGCCAACTGGCAAAGTCTGGCCTCAGACATCCGAGCGCGGCTCGACGGCGGTGAGCAGCCGGCGCTGTGGGGCGTGAATGGCCGCGCCGCGTGGGGCTACGCTGAGGTCATGGCGCGCTACCGGCCGTCTGATCCGCGCGTCGTCGCGTACCCGCTGAACCTGGCCCTGCAGCACGATGGATCGATCCTGATCAACGCGCTCAACGTCACGGGCGTCAACGGTCTCGATCCCGCCTCTGTCTGGGAGGGTCTGGCCACGGCTAGGGGTGAGCTGCCCCAGCTGGTCGCGTACCTTCGCGAGGCGGTTCCCGGATTTGAGCGCGCCCGCCTGCTCGACCACGCGCCGGCGCTCTACATTCGGGAGACCCGGCACATCGCCGGATTGTACACGCTGCGGGTTGAAGATATCCTCGCGGAGGAAGTCTTCCCTGACCGCATCGGCGTCGCGTCGTACCCTATTGATATCCACCCCTACCACGTCCGCTGGAGAAATCCATATCCACCGGCCTCGATCCCCTACACGCTGCCGTTCCGCGCCATCGTGCCGCGTGGATCGGAAAACTTGCTGATCGCCTCGCGCGCGTTCTCGGCGACGAGCGAGGCGCACGGGTCGGCCCGCGTGGTGCCGACCGTCATGACCCTCGGCCAGGCGGCCGGCGTCGCGGCGGCGCTGTGCGCGCAGGAGGGGTGCTCGCCACACGAGGTCGCGGCCGACCCGGGGCTCATGCGGCAGGTCCAATGGTCGCTGATCGGCCAGGGCGTCTATCTGAGATGGAGACCGTAGATCAGTCTCCGCAGGTGCCGATCATGCGCCGGCATCGCCGGCAGAGGATCTTGCAGGAGCCTACCGGCTCGGCGGCGTCGCCGCAAAAGGGGCAGATCGCCGGTGGCTCAGGCGGCACCGGCTGGGCGCGCTGGCCGGCGGGACGCGCGAGGCGCGCGGCCCGCCGCGCGCGTGGGATCGAGGGCTACCGGCCTCTGAGGACCGCGTCCTTGGCCGCCTTCGCAACGCGAAATCGCACGACGCGCCTGGCAGGAATATGAATAGGCTGGCCGGTCTGCGGGTTCCGCCCCATCCGCGCCTTGCGGTTGACCAGCACGAGCTTGCCGATCCCTGGAAGGGTGAAGGAATTCTTCGCCTCCCGGTGGGCCAGGGTGGCCAGCTCTTCGAGAAACTGGCTGGCTCTCCGCTTGGGCACGTCGAGCTTCTTCGCCAGGTATTCCGCAGTCTTCGCTTTGGTCATTGCCTTCGCCATTCACGCACCCCCCAAGTGTCTGGATTCCGAAGCCTCCGGATTCCCTGACAAGCGCCGAGTTCCTGCAAGAACAGACCAATTGAGAGACGTGTTCACTCTGTAGCGCCGTGCTCTCGCAGCAGCCGGGCCAGTGGCTCGAAGCCGCGCTCGAGCGCCACAGCCAGCGCCGTCTTTCCCTGAAAATTCTTCCACGTCAGATCGGGACGGGCGTTCTCCAGCAGCCACCGGGCGACCGGCTCATGACCCATCACGATCGCGCTCTGGAGAGCGTACGAGACCCCGGCCCGCGCCCCGCGGCGAAAGAGCGTCTCGAGCATGGCCACGTCGCCGCTCAGGGCCGCGTGGGCAAGCAGGGGAATGCCGTGCGCTCCGGTCGTGTGAATCGCGGCGGGGTCTGCGCCGAGCAGGCGCTCGACATCGTTCCGGCGCCCCAACATCACCGCGGTGCAGATGTCCAGCGGAGCGCCGCGGGACAGCAGGTACTCCGCCACGGCAGCGTTGCCCACGTGCGCCGCGGCCTGACTCGCCGACTCGTGGTCGTCGACCTTCCATTCGTATGCGGCGTTCAGCAGGTCGGGATGCGCGGCCAGCATGGCTTTGACCTTCTCGAGGTCGCCATGCCCGGCAATGACGAAGTCGCGGACGAGTTCGGGGGACGGCATGCTGACCGTTGATCAGTTCGCG
>JBQTJP010000032.1:0-7201 GCA_052386995.1 Armatimonadota bacterium | reverse complement strand
GTCCCGGGCCCGAAACTTCTCAGGTCAATGCGGCGCTCTTCATCCCACTTTGCGAGGTTCCCGCCAGTACTCTTCCCCAGACGCCGCCTCCCAGGCCCCCTTCAGCGCCGCGCGCGCTGGCTGGGCCACGTGCTTGCGCTCTTCCTGGCCGCACTCCTCAGTCTATCGCCGGAGATCGGAGGGGTCGCGGCGCAGTCGTTGAGCATCACTCGACCCGGCGTGGATGTTCTCCTGGAGTCACCGGGGCTCCTGCAGGGGCGCCGCATCGGTCTGGTGACGCATGCCGCCGCTCTTACCAGCACGGGCGAGCCGACCGCCAGCGCGCTGCTGCGAGACCAGCGGCTGACCGTCACCGCGCTCTTCGCGCCCGAGCACGGCCTCACGGGCACCGTCCCGGCCGGCCAGTCCGTTCCCGACGTGCCCGGCCGCGTCCCGACCTACAGCCTCTACGGCGCCACGCGGCGGCCAACCCCGGAAATCGCAGCCGCAATTGACGTCTTCGTGGTCGATCTTCAGGATGTGGGGGCTCGCGCCTACACCTACGTGTTTACCATGGCCCTCGTCATGCAGGCGGCGCGTGAAGCTGGAAAACCGGTCGTCGTCCTCGACCGTCCCAACCCCCAGGGTGGCCTGGGGCTCGACGGCACCGTGCTCAACCCCGAGTACCGCTCGTTCATCGGCATGTTCCCGATCCCCTCGGTGCACGGGATGACGATCGGGGAGCTGGCCTGGCTCTTCAACGGCCTCTTCGACATCAATGCCGAGCTGACGGTCGTCCCGATGCGCGGCTGGACGCGGCGCATGACCTGGGATGACACCGGTCTCCCATGGGTGCGGCCGTCGCCGAACATCATCACGACGCAGACGCCTTTCTATTACGCCGCGACCGGGGTGCTCGACGGCACGAACCTCTCGGCGGGTGCCGGGACGCCGCACGCGTTTCAAGTTGTCCGGAGTCCGTGGCTCGACGGCGATCGGCTGGCCGCGCGGCTCAACGCGTATGGCCTCCCAGGGATCGCGTTCGCGCCGCATGACACCGGCGACGGGATGATGCCTCGTCGCGGCATTCGGCTGACCCTCACCGATCCGCTCAGGTTTCGCCCCGCGACCACCGCCGTACACATCCTCGCCGAAATCCGGAAGCGGCACGGCGATGAGTTGGCGTTCGTGCCCCGCAATGGCCGCTACGTGTTCGACCTTGTGTGGGGCACCGACGACATCCGAAAAGACATTGTGCGGGGCGCACCCGCGCACGCGATCGTCGCGCGGTGGGAGCCGGACCTGCAGCGCTTTCAGATGCTGCGCAGTCCCTATCTGATCTATCCGTAGACGCGGGAAACCACACAGGGGACTGGAAGGTTCGGCCGGGGAGCAGGCCTGTAAGCCGGGTTCTGTGCGCCGAAATGCCTGGCGGCATCGCCGGCGCGGCTGTCATCTCTCTGGAGTCCCGGTTGCCCGGGACCTCAAGCGACCTACCCGGGGATCGGCGGGCCGCCTCATTTCCCCCTATACGGCCTTGCTCCGGGTGGGGTTTGCCTGGCCGGTTCGTCGCCGAACCGCCGGCGGGCTCTTACCCCGCCGTTGCACCCTTACCGCCGGATTTCTCCGGCGGCGGTATGTTTCTGTGGCACTCGTCCCTGGGGTCGCCCCCGCTGGGAGTTACCCAGCACCCTGCCCTGCGGAGCCCGGACTTTCCTCGACGCTTTCGCGCCGCGACCGCCCGGCCTGCTCCCACTGAATGGTAGCATCCCCAAAGGCACGGGTCAAAAGCCGCAAGCCTAGCGCGGCGGCCGGAACGTGAGGAGAATATTTTGGAGCAGCTGCGTGTCTTCCGTCAGGCTCGGTGACGCGGCGGCGGTGGAGCCCGCCACGCCGAAGCCTCGGCTTCGGTGCGTCAGAATCATCACCATTTGATAGAGCTCGATGCCCTGCGGATTCTTTCTGTGAAGATAGATCATGAGCGCAGGAATCCCGCGCAGATTGAAGCGATCTTGTCGCAGCACACTTGTCGTCTGGCCGCTCCGTGAGAGATTCGCCTGGATGCTGGCTTCGGCGTCTTGCAGCGTCGCGCCCCGAGGAAGCGGCGCGGCGACGACCACGACGACGATGCGCGTGCCGGCTGCCACGACTGGGCCAATGGCGACGAAGGACGCCTGTCCCGTCCCGGTCAGAGTCTCCCACGCCGGCGGGTAGCTGATCGAGAAGCCCTGAGACGGATGGCGGAACGACGGCCAGTCGGGCGCGGCGCGGGCCGGCCCGCTGCCGGTGACGGCCGCCAGCAAAATGGCGAGAACCACCCCGATCACGGCCCGCGGGGCTCTCCCCATGCGCGCCCCCTCCACGGGACTCATCGCATGCTCTTCTTGCCCTTATTGATAGGCTTCGTAGACGAGCCGGCCGACCTCGGCGATCGCGGCGGTCCCTGCCTGGTCTTCTCGCAGGTCGCGCGTGAAGGCGCAAACCAGCACCGGACCGCGCGGCAGAAACAGGATGCCCGCGTCGTTGCGCACGCCCGCAATAGATCCGGTTTTGTGCGCCATCTCGGTCCCGGGCGGGAGATGAAACGGCAGCCGATCGCGAATCTGTTGGCGCCGCATGAAGTGCAGTGCCTGCTCGCGCGCGCCCGCGGGCAGACGCCCATCGGTGACCAGCATCTCGAGGAGCGCGATCATCTCGCGCGGCGTCGTCACGTTGTTGTCAGTGTCGGCATACGCACGACCCGTGAAGACCCGCTCGCGCGTCTTGAGAATCCGCTCGACTTCCAGTCGGGCCTCGGGCGTAAACGGCCCAGACGGTCTGCCCGCGATCTCAAATAGCAGTTGCCGGCACGTCATCACGACCTGTGTGATCCCCAGGCCCATCGACGCCAGGCGCCGGTTGATCGCGGACGCCCCGACCCGGTCCACGAGGATATCGGTGGCGGTATTGTCGCTGATGATGATCATCAACATCGCCAGGTCTGTGAGGCTGAGGGTCGGCTCGGATGTCAGCTCCTTCAACACTCCGGATCCAGGCGACTTGAGCGCCTCCGTGACCTTCACGGTCTCATCCAGCCTGAGGCGCTCCTCCTCGGCCTGCAGCACCAGCTCGACGAGCACCGGGATCTTGAAGACGCTCGCCATCGGAAAGCGCCGGTCGGGCTCGATGAAGATTGTTCGACCATCCCAGGTGGGCTTGACGCCGATGCCGATGATCCCATCAAGACTGTCCGCGAGCGACTGCAGTTCGATCTCTAAGTCCTCGCGCCCGGCGAGGGCCGGGCGATCGACCGTGCCTATGCGACCATGGTTGGATAGCGCCAGGGTCGCTAGCCGCGAGCCTGCCGGCCCGGGGTTCGAAGACACGCGGTTCGAAGACGCGCGGCTGGAAGAGGGGCGGCCCGATGACGCGCGGCCTGATGCTCGCTTCGACGATGACTGTACGGCGGCGTCGATCGCCTTGTTGGCCAGGGTGTCCGCGGCGGCGTTGGCGCGCCGTGGAACGTGCGTGATGCTCCAACGGCGGAACATCCCGAGCGCCTGGAGTGCTTCATCGTGAAGAGGGATGAGATGCGGGCTCTTGACCCGATACTGGCCGTTGATCTGCTTCACCAGCAGATCGCTGTCGGTCCGGATCTCGAGCTCATCGGCGCCGCGCGACTGGGCCTCACGGAGCGCGCGGAGCAGAGCGCGGTACTCGGCCACGTTGTTGGTCGCATGGCCGAGGAACTCGCTGACCTCCGCGACCTTCCGGCCCCTGCCGTCCTGCACGACGATGCCGATGGCCGCCGGCCCGGGATTACCACGCGCCGCGCCGTCGATGAACAGGCGAAGCTTCATAGTGGAGGAATGTACAGCCACCGGCCGCATCCATCGCATGCCGCCAGCGTCTCGGGATCATCCTGCAGCCGCCTCAGCAGCCGCTCGGGGATTGCGACGTGGCAGCCTTCGCAGGTACCGGCGCGGACGGCCACGATGGCCACGCCGCCCTTTCGCTCCCGCAGCCGGTCGTACCGCCGGACCAGATCGCTATCCAGCTCGGCCGCCAGCGCCTCGCGGCGCGCCGTCAGGTCCGCGATCTCCTTTTCGATCTCCTCAGTCGCCTGCTGAAACGCGGCCATTTGCCGGGTGAGCGCGGCATCGGCCGCCTGGAGGGTTCCCGCCCACTCGCGCTCCTGCGGCTCGAGCCGCTCCACTTCATCGAGGATGCCGAGCATGTCATCTTCGGATCGCGACGTCGTGCGGTTGAGAATCGCGACTTCCTCCTGCATCGCCGCGAGCTCTTTGGGGTTGCTGATCCGCCCGCTGTAGAGGTCGGCCTCAACCTTGGCGCGCTTGGCTCGGACGCTCTCGACGGCCAGTTCGAGATCGTGCAGGCGCGCCCGGCGATCGGCGAGGCCATGCCGTAACTCCGTCAGCCGGCCGGCGGCACCCGCGGCCGCGGCGTGCTCCGCAGTGCCGTCGTTCAACGTGGCGCGCCGGGCAATCGCGCGGGCGATCGCCGAATCGAGCTGCTGCAAGTCATAGAGACGGGACGTACTCACTGGAGCGCTCGATCCTAGGTTCGCGTCGGGCCGGAGGCACCCCTGGTTCCGGGCGACCAGCCCGATCTTCGTCGCTGTGGGATGATCTATAGAGGATCGCTACCGGTTGGTCTAACGCCGTCTGCCCTTCGGCTTGGAACGCGACTTCGGACGGGGTTTGGGCCGCGACTTCGCCTTCCCTTTGGCCGCGCCCGCACGCCCTTTCGCGGCGGCGCGTACTTTCTTCACCACCTTGACCTTGACCGTTTTTCCGAGTTTCAGTGCGGGCCGCGCGAGCACACGCAGGACCGGCTTACCCGCCGGGGGCTGCCCGGCGGCAGGACGTGGCGGCGTGCCCACGCGCGCACCCGCGGCGATGGGCGAGGCGGTGCGCGGTGGCGTCGTCGGCCGAACCGGTGCCGGAGGCCGCGTGCGCGCGACGGTTAGAGCGCGTGGAGCGGCAGACTCCTGAAGGGGTGGCAGCAGCTTGACGCGCTTTCGCTTGCCTTCCCACCACTTCACGTAGTCCCGTCCTAGCCTCTCGAAATAGTCGAACGCATCGGGCCAGTCGAGCTCGCGGCGCATGCCCTGAATCACCGGTTCGACCTTCACCCAGGGGATGGGGAACAGCTCGTAGACGGCCTCACGATCTACTGCGTCGTTCTCGACGAGGAACCCCAGGTTGTCGCAGAAGACGGCCACCCTGAGCAGGTTGTTGAAGCGGATGCTCCCGGGCGGGCACTCGATGATGAATTGCTCGTACTCCTTGAAGTCGAACTGGAACACGACGTACTGCATCGCCTCGAGATTCTGCGGAGAATCGGTCAAGACCATGAGGCGAAGCATCGTGTCGGTCTGGGTGGGAGCCAGCTTCTTCACCTAGTCACCTCGCCGGTCCGGGGCGCCTGAGAGGAGTCGCGCTGGACACCCCGGGCGTGGGCATCTAAGACTCGAAAAATTCGCCAAAATCTGAGGATTTCCCTCCGGAGGGCGATCAGGCATCCCTCCTCAAGCGCCTGGACTGGGCAAGGTGGAGTTTGACACAGAGGAAATATCAAATAATAACCGACCTACGGTCGTGTAGCCAGGATATTCGCAGGTTATCCACAGGTGTCAATAGTCGAACAATAGGCTGAACTGAAGCGTGCTATACTCTGGCCCGGGCGAGTAGCTCAGCGGCAGAGCGCCTCCCTTACACGGAGGAGGTCGGGGGTTCAACACCCTCCTCGCCCACCAGCCGAAGCCCACGCACCATAAAGATTTCCGCTTTACCGGTCGCCCAAGGGCGCGCTATGCGCGGGTTCCCGCCGCTGTCGCTGCGAAAACCCGCATGGTATCCGTATTATCGCACCTGACCGCAGCGGGCGTCCGACCCGCTCAGCGATTCTGTGTAGCCACAGTGTAGCCAATCTAGGTCTTCCGGGATCGCAGGGAAGGCTTGGAGTCTTCACTGGCTACAGGGTTGCCTGCAAATTCTCCGAAGAACCTTGAACGGCCCGGTGGAGGGCCCAAAGACGCTCCCCCGAGGTGCCGAGGATGGGAACATGCGCCGCCGCTCTAGCGGCCCGGGACCCTGAAACGTTCGAGGAGCCTACGCAACCGGGCGCTTATCCCCTCCTGGCCGACCCAGCCTGCGCCTCAACGAAGCCCTGCGGATGCGGATCGAGGACGTGAGCTTTGCAGCGCGCACCGTGCAGGCCGGTCTAAGCCAAAATGTCGCAATCGTGATCCAACGCCAACCAAGCTCCCAATAAAAACGGGCCTGAAATCGTCGATTTCAGGCCCGTTCTGTGATCTCGGGCGACCTTAGCAAACCGCCGCCTTCAGCCTCTCGGCCACCTCACCGCTACGAGCGCATTATTGTCGCACAGCCTGGCGAGCGCCATACCTTTGCCTGTAGGCTCTTCGTACCAAAGCGTCTTGGGCGAGACCACGGGCTCACGTCCCTGCCTGCGAGCTGAACTCCTGGGCAACACCGAAGCACTACCGGGTTTCCGGCCGCTTCAGCAGAATTCGGATCCTGAGATTCGGGCAGCCGGTGTTGTTCTCCCCGATGATCTTGTCGCGAAGTTCCCCGCTGACCCCACGGAACCGGCCCATGCCGCCCGTGACGGCCATCGGCCCTGATTCCGGGTGCGGCCCGTCGGCCACAATTCCGGAGCCGTCGTCCGGCAGGTGATACCACGTGGCGAAGAATGCCGGCCGCGCTCCCCTGTCGATCTCGGCGACCGTTGCGGCCATGACCCCTCGCTGGACCCACTTACCAACGCTTCGGGAGGGGATCGGGGTGAACTTACCGCCCGGTAGGGACCCATACCGAAACAGCCGGCCGTTGGCGATGAAACTGTCTCCGCGTCCGGCTTGATCGAACGTAAGCCCCCTATTGAAGCGCCAGGTCGTGCAGTCGATAGCCACATCCCAGCCGACCTCCCGATCTCGAGCGGCGCCAGGCGCGTTTGCGCTCGCTGTCGTTCCAAACGCGACGGCCGCGACGAGGGTGGCCACAGCGACAGACCGGCGGCTCTGAGTCTTTGACATCACGGTTGCCTCCTTGTTCTGCGGCGGAAAGCCGAGGCGCTCACTCTAGCGTCGGCCGAGCGGAGCATAGGCACCATAAAGGGCCTTTCAGCCCTTGGCCCTTAGAGTCCTCTTCTGAAGATAGGAGAGCAACGATGCCGAGCGTCCGACCTTTTCTGCGCG
>JBQTJP010000031.1:0-12611 GCA_052386995.1 Armatimonadota bacterium | reverse complement strand
ATGCGGTCATGCTGGGCTCTGCGCTGGCACGGGCCGAAGAGGCCCCGGGCCGCGGCTTGCACTGGGGCATGGCGACTCCGCACGCCGCGCTGCCTCGTGGCACGCGCATCCGGGTCGGCACGACGGGATCGCTGCGGCAGATCCTCCTGGGGCCGGCGGCCGTCGACGACGGATCCCACAACCTGTCGGAGGCGCTGCGCACCGCCATGGGGCTGTGCGGAGCGGGCACGATCAGGGAGATGCACGCCGCGGACATCGTCATCGCGCCTCAGCTCGCCACGGAAGGCAAGGCTGCGCAGTTCAGTCAGAAGGTGGGCCAGGGAAGGTAGAACCGTGTCGGCCACGACCGTGCCACAGTCCCCACAAATCGCGCCGCGGCCCGCGACATCCTCGCCGGCGCGCGTCACCGGGCACCGGCCGGTCATCGTGCTCGATTTTGGCGCCCAGTACGCGCAGTTGATCGCGCGGCGCATCCGCGAAAGCCGCGTGTATAGCATCATCCTGCCGTATGACACGCCGCTGGCCGAGATCCTCGCGCACCGGCCGCAGGGCATCGTGCTCTCCGGCGGTCCGGCCAGTGTCTATGAGCCGGGCGCGCCCAGGGTTGATCCGGGGCTGTTTGGCGCCGGCGTTCCCACGCTTGGGATCTGCTACGGGATGCAGTTGATGGCCCACCTGCTCGACGGGCGCACGGCCGCGGCCGACCAGCGCGAGTACGGGCGGACCCGGCTGTTCGTGGACGACGGGACCGATCTGTTCGCCTCACTGGAGCCTCGCCTGATCTGCTGGATGAGCCACGGCGATTCCGTGACCGTCTTGCCGAGCGGCTTCGTCGCGCTGGCCCACTCCGATCGCAACCCGGTGGCGGCGATGGCCGACCGGACGCGCCGGCTGTACGGCCTCCAGTTTCATCCCGAGGTGTCGCACACGCCCTGGGGGATTGAGGTCCTCCGCAATTTTCTGTACGAGGTCTGCCGGTGCGAGCCGACCTGGACGATGACGTCGTTCATCGACCGGAGCATCGGCGGGATCCGCGAGGAGGTCCGCCGGGGCCGCGCGATCTGCGCGCTGTCAGGCGGGGTGGATTCGGCGACGGCCGCGGCGCTCGTCCACCGGGCCATCGGCGACCAGCTCACCTGCGTGTTCGTCGATCACGGCCTGCTGCGGCAGGACGAACCCGAGCAGGTGGTGACGACATTCCGTGATACCTTTCAAGTGCCGCTCGTCCACGTTGATGCCCGGGACCGCTTCCTCACGCGCCTCGGGGGCGTGACCGATCCCGAGCAGAAGCGTCGGGCGATCGGCGAGGAGTTCGTCCACGTCTTCGAGGAGGAAGCCACGCGCCTGGGCGAGATCGACTTTCTGGTCCAGGGCACGCTCTACCCCGACGTCATCGAAAGCGGCACCCGCACCGCCGCGCGCATCAAGACGCATCACAACGTGGGCGGTCTGCCCGAGCGCATGCGCTTGCGCCTGGTCGAGCCCTTCCGGGACTTATTCAAGGATGAGGTGCGCGAGGTGGCGCGGCAGTTGGGCTTGCCGGATCGGATGATCGCGCGCCACCCATTCCCGGGTCCGGGGCTGGCAATCCGGATCCTCGGCGAGGTCACGCGCGAGCGGCTCGACCTGCTGCGCGCGGCCGACGCGATCATTCTCGACGAGTTGCGCGAGGTGGGTCTGAGCGGCCAGATCTGGCAGGCCTTCGGCGTTTTGCTCCCGGTGCACACGGTCGGCGTCATGGGCGACGCGCGCACCTATGGTCAGGTCGTAGTGATCCGCGCGGTCACCAGCGAGGATGGCATGACCGCGGACTGGGCGCGGCTTCCCGACGAGGTGCTGGAAGCGATCGCCAGCCGCGTCACGCGCGAGGTACCGAGTGTGACCCGGGTGGTGTACGACGTGACGAGCAAGCCACCGGCAACGATCGAATGGGAGTGAGGGTGCGTGATGCCGGCCAACGGCTAGGACGTTGCCTTCGTCACCTCGATCCGTGAGTTAAATCCAGCATGCGCAGAGTCTCTATTGACACACACTAGCCACTATGCAAGACTTGGGTAGGGTGATCGATGATGCAATTGAATATCTACGTCCCCAAGACACGGGTAGGCGTACTCGCGGAACTCGACCGCGTCAGCCGGGAGACCGGGCGGCAGAAGAGCGAACTGGTGCTAGAGGCGCTTGAGCGGTACCTGGCTGGAAAACCGCGCACCCTCGGGCGATATCATCTAGGAGAGGTCAGGCCGTGGAAGCGCGGCGACCTTTACGATGACAGAGTGAAGCGCGTCAAATGATCTCGTGATCCTGCTCGACACCAACGTTCTGGTGGCGGCCGTCAACGCGGACGCCGACACGCACGGCGTATGCCGCGCAGTCGTCGACGCCGCGATCACGCGAAAGCTCCCAGGAGTGCTGGTTCCTCAAGTTCTCCTCGAGGCGTACGCTGTGCTCACAGACCGCCGGCGAGTCAAGACGCCGCTCGCGCCTGACCAAGCGTGGGGTGCGATCGACACACTCGCGCACTCAATGACAGTGGCCTATCCCGAGCGCCGGGTTTTCGACGAACTCGAGACGATCATCCGAAGTCGGCGGCCCACGGGTCAGGATATCTTTGATGCGTTCATCGTCGCCCAGATGCTTGCCGCAGGCATCGGTGCCGTCTGTACCCTGGACACAAAGGGCTTTTCTGGCTACCACGGCGTCAGCGTTGAGGAGCCGGGGGCAACTCTCGGTCGTTTCGGGCTCTCGGCGTAGACATACTCTCTCACGGCCTGTTTACGGCCAATCGTCCGGCTCGATATAGTGGACGGGCGATCATGGACCTGCTCGACAACCTGAATCCTCCGCAGCGTGACGCCGTGACCCATCCCGGCGGGCCGCTGCTCATCCTCGCCGGCGCCGGATCGGGGAAGACCCGGGCGCTCGCCTACCGGATCGCGTACCTGATACGTGAACGGGCCGTCCCGCCGCATCGGATCCTTGCCGTCACCTTCACCAACAAAGCCGCCCACGAGATGCGCCAGCGGATCGATGCGCTGTTGGGCGGGGCCGTCGCCCGGCCCATCTGGATCGGCACATTTCACGCGATCTGCAGCCGCATCTTGCGGATCGACGGCGAGCGCATCGGGATCCGGTCCACATTCGCGATCTACGACGACGACGACCAGCGCCGCGTCGTCAAGGGTTGCTTGGCCGACCTCGGCCTCGATGAACGTCGCTTTCCGCCGGCCATGATCCAGGCGTTGATCGGGCGGGCCAAGGACGAGGCGCTCGATCCGGGGCGCTATGAAGCTCGGGCCACGAACTTCATCGAGGAGATTACCGCGCGAGTGTGGCGGGCCTACCAGCTCGAACTTGCCAGAAACGGGGCGCTCGACTTCGATGACCTGCTCCTCGAGGTGCTGCGGCTGTTCGAGGAGCACCCCGACGTGCTGCACAAATATCAGGACCGATTCCTGCACGTGCTTGTGGATGAGTACCAGGACACCAACCACGCGCAGTACCTGCTGGTGCGGGCGTTGTCCGGGCGGCACCGGAATATCACCGTCGTCGGAGATGACGATCAGTGCCTCCTTCCAGGGACGATGGTCGCCAGCCCAAACGGAGTCCAACCCATTGAGTCCCTGAAAGAGGGCGACTACGTCATTGCTGCGTGTGGTGCGGGTCGCAGTGCGTCGACCAAAACTACTGCTCCTCTCCGGCGGATCTACACGGGCCCCGTCGTCACGGTTGAGACCCGGAGCGGGCTGAAGCTGACCGCGACGCCAAATCACCTCGTCTTCGGCCGGCTCGTTCCTCGACCGAACCTTCATTACGTGTACCTGATGCACCGCCGGGGGATGGGGTACCGGATTGGCCGCACCCGCGGCGTGCGCAGTCGGAGGCCCGGTGGGGTGGATAGTGGCCTTGCCCTGCGGCTGAACGGTGAGGTCGCCGACCGCCTCTGGGTGCTTGCAGCCTCTCCAGATGAGGCCGAGGTGGCCTACCTCGAACAACTCTACGCGTTCAAGTACGGGATTCCCACGACTGTCTTTCACGTCCGCGGCCGGAGAATGCAGATCGGCCAAGAGCACGTCAATCGGATCTTTCGAGCCGTGGATACCGAGGACCGCACTCATCGCCTACTGACAGACCTCGCCATGTTCCCTGAGTACCCCCATCATCGGTCGGGCGCCGTGGTGCGAGGACAGACCACTCGGCGTCTGGTCAACTTCACGATGTTCGGGGATGGTCGTGCATACCGACACCGTTCCTGGTCGGATCACGGCGAGCCTGTCCTACGGGCCTGTGTCACGGCGGCGCCCCAGTCGCTCACACGATACCGCCCCACCCATCTCGTTCTTCCACTCGGCCACTTGCAACCGGGAATGATGCTCGCGGTGATGCGCGGGGGAGAGATCGTCGAAGATGAGGTCACCTCGCGCACCCGTGGGACCTACGACGGGCCCGTCTACGATCTCGACGTGCCTGACCTTCGCACGTATGTCGCTGACGGCGTGCTGGTTCACAACTCGATCTACAAGTGGAGAGGAGCCGACGTTCGCAACATCCTCGAGTTCGAGCGCGACTATCCCGACGCCAGGATCGTGACGCTGGCCCAGAACTACCGCTCGACGAAGACGATCCTGGCCGCGGCCTACGGTGTCATTCAGCACAATCCGCATCGTCATCCCAAGGAGCTGTGGACCGGCAACGCGGACGGTGCTCCCGTTCGTGTCTACGAAGCCATAGACGGGGGCGACGAGGCGCGGTTTGTGGTCGACGAGATCAAGACGTACATCGCCGGCGGTTCGCGGCTGCGCGACAACGCCATCCTGTACCGGACGAACGCGCAATCACGGGTGCTCGAAGAAGAATGCCTGAAAGCCGGCCTTCCCTACCAGGTCGTGGGAAGCGTCAGATTCTACGAACGCAAAGAAATCAAGGATATCCTCGCTTACCTGCGCCTGGCCGTGGGCCCGGATGACACGAGCGTACGCCGGGCGCTGGCCACGCCCAAGCGCGGCATCGGCGATGTGACGCTGGGGCGCCTCGCGTCCCACGCCGAGGGGGCGGGGATCACGCTGCTGGACGCGATACGACGGCCGGAGGCCGTTGACGGATTTCCGCGCAACACCGTGCGCGCGCTGGAGGAGTTCGCGGGCGTCATCGATCGCCTGTCGGCGCTGGCGGCCGAGCAGTCTGCCAGCCAGGTCATCGCCCAGGCGCTCGTCCTCACCGGATATCAGGCGATGCTGGAGACGGAGGGGACCGATGAGGCCTACAGCCGTGTGGAAAACCTGCGCGAGCTGGTAACGGTCGCCCAGGAAGTGGAGGAATCAACCGGCGAGCGTCACCTGGGCGCATTCTTGCAGCACCTGGCCCTGGTGGCGGATGTCGACACCTACCGGGATGACGTGGACCGCGTGACCCTGATGACCTTGCACAGCGCCAAAGGGCTGGAGTTCGATGTCGTCTTCGTCACCGGGCTGGAGGAGGGACTCTGCCCGCACGTGCGGGCGATGGACGAAGAGGGTGGCCTCGATGAGGAACGACGTCTGTGCTACGTTGGCTTCACGCGGGCGAAGTCACGGTTGGTGCTGAGTCACGCCCGCACGCGGTCGACATTCGGAAGCCCCATGCTCGCGGTTCCGTCGCGATTCCTCAGCGAGGTCCCCGAGCATCTGGTGGAGACCGTGCCGACCCGTAGCCTCTGGGACGGTGCGGCCGACGGCGTCCAGAGGGCCCGCACAGGCGGTCCTCCGCCGCGTCCGATCCAGAGCTTCGAAGTCGGCGCCCGGGTGCGTCACACGAAGTTCGGGGACGGACAGGTGCTCGAGGTGGAGGGGGAAGGGACCTCGGCCATCGTCACCGTCCGGTTTGCGGGCGCGGTCAAGCGCCTGGCGCTCAGCTACGCGCCCCTCGAGCGCGCGGAGTAAGGGCATCCGTCGCGTTCTCGCGAGCCGTATATCTGACCGTCCATCTGGCTTCACAGCCGGCCTCATCGCTGCGGGAGTGGTCGCCGCGCTGACCTGCGGCCTCGCCGCGGCCGCCGCGACCGAGCCCGCAGTGGCAGACCTGGGCTGGTCGCGTGCCGTGTCCATTGGAACGACCGCGGTAGAGGCTCGGCCCGCATTGGTCGTCGATCCCGCCGATCGCGTGCAGGTGTTCTTCATCGACCGCGAGGCCGGAGGAGGCATCCTACGTTGGGTCACTGCCGGCCTCGATGGCCGCATCATCGCCGGGCCGGTGACGCTCGGCGAGGCCGATTTGCGCGCGCGCTCTGTTGCTGCCGCGGTTGACGGCGCCGGCGTCCGCGTTGTGTGGGTCGCGCCGTCGGGCGAGAACATGAGGGTGCTGTCGACCCGTATCGGTGAGAGCGCCGCAGCTGCGCCACTGGCGCTCTCCGACGCGGTCGAAGACGCCGGCCCGGTGTCGCTGGCACCCTCGGCGGGCTCGCATGCGGCCTGGAGCCAGGCATCGGCCGGTCGACGCTCGATCTGGTACCAGGACCCCGGTCAGCCGCCCGCCGAAGTCGCTGAGGGAGACGCACCAACCGTGGCGGTGGGTCCCGCTGGGCCGTGGATCGTGTGGTGGCAGCGCGTCGGTTTCGACACGTACCGCCTAGTTGCCGCGTCCATGCGCGCCGGGGTACGTTCGATTCACATCCTCACCGGGAATCTGGCGACTGCGCGTTTGCAGGCACCAGCGGCGGCGCATGATGCAGCCGGACGGCTTTACGTGGTATTCGGCACGGAGCAGCGTGGGTTTGGTCCCGCCGTCGGCCGCCTCTCCCACCTCGATGTAAGGCCGGACGGCAGACCGTCACCACGGCGCGTCGTCGCACCTGGTTCGCCCTTCGCTGGCGGAGCGACCGCCGTACCCTGGCGCGGCGCCGCGGCCTTCGCGTGGGCCGACCGGCGGTCCGGTCGCTCGCGCAACCCCGAGATCTACGTGGGCATCCAAGCCGGCACCGAACTCACCGAGCGCCGGCTCACCTACACGCTCACGGCATCGGCTCTGCCCGTCCTCGCCGCGGGCCCCGGCAGCGCCCTCACCGCCGGGTGGCTGGAGGTTGCCCCAGGCGGGCGGTTCACGTTGCACCTGGCGTCGACGCTGAGGCCGGTCGTGCAGCGGTTCCTCCTGGATATTCCAGAGCTCGACGTCTCCCGCCCCCTGGAGGCCGCGGCCTTCGCGCTCACCGCCGTGGTGGGCACGCTTCCCTATTCGGTTATGGTGACCCTGTTCACCACCTTGGTCACCACCGTCGCGATGGTTGTGGGGCGGGCGGTGCTTGCGGACACACGACCGTGGCTGTGGCTCGCGGCCTCCGGAACCAGGGCCGGCGTCGCCACTCTTGCCCTCGCGCTCGCCTGCCAGGGGCTGGCCACAACCGTACTTCCGCTCATTCCCAGGTTGCCAGTTGCGGCCGCCGCCTGTCTTCTCGTCCTCACGTGGGGCTGGCTTCGCCTGCGGCGTACCGAGGCGCTGAGCAGCCTACAGCTCGGAGCCCTGGTCATGTCCGTGGTATTTGGGACCTCCGTGGCACTGGCCTTCGGTCAGGTAGCCAGAACCCTTTCGCAGTTGTCCGCGTAGACCTAGTGGGAGGAAATTGCCCCAGAATGGCGTAGGTTTGGTAGTAGTTGCTCACTGGAGTATACTGAAGTATAGTAGACTACACCGATCATCCACTGGGTCCGATGCCCGGACCCGGAAGGAGGCCCCCTATGGGTCAGGTCGTTTCTCGGTTCCTGATGATGCTGGTCGCAGGATCCCTCATCATTGCCCCGCCGGTGATCGCTCAAACCACACAAGTGAAGGCGTCGCTACCCGACGTGCCCAATCCATCGGTCGTGGAGGCGCCAGACGTCGGCCGCTTCGGCGGAACGTTCGTGGTGACCTCGATCTCTGACCCGCGGACATTCAATGTTCTGGTCGCCCAGGAGACGTCCTCGACCGGACCGCTGGGCTACGCTTTCGAAGGCTTGGTCAACACGAATCGAAGCACGACAGAAGTCGAGCCCAACCTAGCCGAGTCCTGGACCGTGAGCCGGGACGGGCGGACGTGGCAGTTCAAACTGCGCAAAGGCGTCAACTGGTTCGACGGCAAACCGGTGACGGCGGATGACGTGGTCTTCACGCTGGACGCGGCCTTCACCGACGGAGTGCAGACAAGTCTGCGGGATATCCTGACGATTGCGGGCAAGAAGATCGGGTACAAGAAGATCGACGCGGCGACGGTGGAGTTCAAGACCGACGAGCCCTTCGGGCCGTTCCTGCGGACGATCGGGTTCTCGATTCTTCCCAAGCACAAGCTCGAGGACGCACTGAAGAAGGGCGGCGCCGAGTTCAACCGCACGTGGGGCATCAATACCAATCCGCGCGAGATCATCGGCAACGGCCCCTTCGTCATGCACTCCTACGTGCCCGGGCAGCGCATCCTGTTCGTGCGGAACTCGAAGTACTGGAAGGTCGATAAGAAAGGCCAGCGCCTGCCCTACCTGGCGCGGGTCGTCGTCGAGATCGTGCCCAACCAGGACCAGGCGCGCCTGAGGTTCATGGCGAAGGAGACCGACTCCTATGCCGCTCGGCCTCGCGAGTTTTCCGAGCTGCGGGCCCAGCAGCAGGGGGGGAACTTTACGATCTTCGACGGACCGCCCACGTTCTCGACCGAGTTCGTGGTCTTCAACCAGAATCCGGCCGGCGTGCGGGCACCCAAGCTGGCCTGGTTCCAGAACGTGAAGTTCCGCCAGGCCGTCAGTCACGCGATCGATCGTGAGGGCATCGCCCGCCAGGTCTACGCGGGTCGGGCCACGCCGCAGTTCAGCCCGGTCAGCCCCGCGAACAAGTTCTTCTACAACGCGAGCACGCGAAAGTACAATCACGACGTCGCCGCCGCGGAACGGCTGCTCCGCGAGGCGGGCTTCACGAAGGGTGCCGATGGGCTTCTGCGCGATTCGGCGGGCAACGTTGTCGAGTTCACGCTGTCCACCAATGCTGGCAACAACGACCGCGAGGCCATCGGCAACCTGGTCCGGCAGGACCTGACCAAGCTCGGCATGCGCGTGACGTTCGCGCCCGAGGCGTTCAACACGCTGGTGGGCAAGCTGGTCGGCACTTTCCAGTGGGAGGCCATCATCATCGGCCTCACCGGCGGGCTGGAGCCCCACAACGGCCAAAACGTCTGGAAGTCTACCGGCTCACTGCATATGTGGTGGCCCAAGCAGGAGAAGCCTGCCACCGACTGGGAGACCGAGATCGACCGGATCTTCGACCAGGCCGCGACCACCGTCGATCAGAACAAGCGCAAGCAGCTCTACAACCGCTGGCAGGAGGTCGTGTCCGAGCAGGTGCCGATCATCTACTTCACGACCACGCTCACCCAGCCGGCCTTCCGGAACACGCTGGCCAACTTCAGTCCGGCGCCGCTGGCGTTCTACGATACCGAGACGATCTACTATCGGACGCCCTACAGGTAAAATGCGCGGCGGGAGGGGACGTCTCGTCCCCTCCCGCAGGCGTTAACTTCGATGGTCCGGCACGTCGCCACGCGTTTCTTCAACCTGATCCCCATGATCCTCGGGATCACGGTGCTCTCCTTTATAGTCATCCAGCTCTCGCCCGGGGACTTCCTGGCCGAGATCCGGCTCAACCCCATTGTCAGCCAGCAGACCGTCGATCAGATGCGAGCGAGCTTCGGCCTCGACCAGCCGCTGCACATCCAGTACCTGCGCTGGCTGTGGAACGCGGTGCGGTTGGATTTTGGATACTCCTTCGCGTTTCAGGTGCCGGTCATCTGGCTGATCGGGTCGCGCCTGCTGAACTCGGTGATTCTGAACATCGTGTCGTTCGCGATCGCCTGGGCCGTCGCCATCCCGCTCGGCATCTACGCGGCCCGACGGCAGTATACGGCCGGCGATAACACGCTATCGTTGTTCGCCTACGTCGGCATCTCGACGCCCACGTTCTTCTCGGGGTTGTTCCTGCTCTATCTCGCCTACGTGACCGGATGGTTTCCCATCGGCGGGATGACCAGCATCGACTACGAGTTCTTTCCCTGGTGGAGGAAGATCCTCGACGTCGGCCACCATCTGTTTCTGCCCGGCGTGGTCCTCAGCGTGCTCGGCATCGCGGGTCTCATGCGCCAGATGCGCGCCAACCTGCTCGAGGTGCTGCGGCACGATTACGTCCGGACCGCGCGGTCAAAGGGTTTGGCCGAAAACGTCGTCGTAAACAAGCACGCGGTGCGCAACGCGATCAATCCCCTGATCACGATCTTCGGCTTCAGCCTGGGCGGCCTGCTGGGCGGCTCGGCGATTCTCGAGAACGTCATGGGCTGGCCCGGCATCGGGAAGCTCATTGTTGACGCGACGATTCAGAAGGACCTGTACGTCGTGATGGCCTCCCTGGTCGTGGGCTCGGTGACGCTCATCGTGGGGAACCTGATCGCCGACGTCCTACTCGTGGCGAGCGACCCTCGCATTCGCTACGACTGAGCCGAAGGCGCAACCGCCGATGGCGCGAGAGGCAGTAGGCACCGTCCAGACGCAGCCGCGGGAAGGCGGCGCCGCCAAGCAAGCTGTGCAGGTGCGCACGCCCGCCCAGCTCGCCTGGCGCCAGCTGCGCAGACATCGCATCGCGCTCCTTGGTGGGGCGGTGCTCGTCGTCCTGTATTTCATGGCCATCTTCGCCGAGTTCCTGGCGCCGTACACGCTGGACTACGCAGACCGGAACAAGTTCTTCCATCCACCTATTCGTCCGACGTTCTTCGACGCGCGGGGATTCAGCCTGCGGCCGTTCGTTCACGGGACAACGCTTGTGGATCCGGGTCTCCGGAAATATGATACGGATCCCTCCGAGCGCTACTACGTGCGTCTGTTCGTGCGGGGCGAGCCCTACCGGCTCTTTGGACTGGTGCCGTTGTCGCTTCATCTGTTCGGGGTGGACGAGCCGGGCCGGATCTTCCTGGCGGGGACCGATCAGTCGGGACGCGACCTCTTCAGCCGCATTCTCTACGGATCGCGCATCTCCCTCACCATCGGCGTCATGGCCGCGATGATCTCCATTCCCATCGGCCTGGTGTATGGGGGCATCTCCGGCTACTACGCCGGCCGGGTGGACAACGTGATGATGCGCGTGTCGGAGATCATCATCGCGTTTCCCGAATTCTATCTGTTGCTGACACTGAGCGCCGTCCTGCCGTCGGCGGTCGGGTGCACGACGCGCTTCTACCTGATCACGATCATCCTGTCGTTCATCGGCTGGGCGGGTTTTTCACGCATTATCCGCGGCGTCGTCCTGTCGCTGAAGGAGCAGGAGTACGTTCTCGCCGCGAAAGCCGCGGGGCTGGACGACTTGCGCATCATCGTCAGGCACATTCTGCCGCAGACCTCGTCCCTCGTCATCGTCATAGCGACGCTCGGCATCCCGGCGGCGATCCTCGGTGAGTCGGCGCTGTCGTTCTTCGGATTTGGCGTGCGGGAGCCGTGCTCATCGTGGGGGAACCTGCTGACGGGCGCCTCGAACATGCCGACGCTCAGCCTGTCACCGTGGCTACTGAGCCCAGGGTTCTTCATCATTGTCGCCGTCGTCGCGTTCAACCTGTTCGGTGATGGGCTGCGCGACGCGCTCGACCCGCGGCACCGGACGGGCTAGGGAGATGCGCGTGGCGGCCGGAGCGGATCACGGGAGGCGGTCTCCCACCCCCGCGGGACGGCGCGCCCTGCCCCTGTCCGGCTTGGTCCTGTGGGGCGTCGGTGCCCTGGTCGTCGCCGCGGGGCTGGTCGCCTTCGACCGCGCCTGGCTGCGGCGCACCAGCGTCGACCCGACCGATCCCGCGGTGCGCGTGGCGGGCGCGGTGCGGAGCATTTCTGGAAACGATAGCGTTCGCCGGGCGACGTACGATGCCGACGTGCGGTCCGTCCGAGTGGAGGTGTCGTCCCGCTACTACGATGCGGCACGGGCCGTGGAGGAGAACCGCGAGTACCTCGCTACCGAAGGGCGCATGGGCGCGCAGTTGGCCCTCTACGACAACCCCTCGATCCAAACGGTCACGATCATGCTGTACGCGCGCCGGACCCGTCTGGCGGAAGTGACGGCCAGACAAGGGCAGGCGTTTGCGCACATGCCGGTGGAATTTCACGGCCCCCTGGGCGGCGCGGGGTCCCCGCCGCGGCCAGCGGTAGGACAGTAATACCGGGCCATGCGGGCGCGGGTGCCCAGGATCCGTGGGGAGGTGGTAAGGACGACGACACGCTGTGAACCACCGTGTCGAGCAGCGACGATCATCACAAAAGGAGGCCAGATGAGATGAAGGTCATGCGCAAGTGGTTGGTAGTGGCGCTGGTACTCATGCTCGCCGGGATCACCGGCACGGCGCAAGGGCAGGCCACAAAGAATCCGGACACGCTGATCATCGCGACGATCGGTGACCCGGAGACGCTGGACTACGCCTATGGCTACGACACGGCCAGCTCGCAGGTCTATCTCTGGCACATCTACGAGACCCTGATCTTCTTCAGCGGGTCATCCACCGGTTCGTTTCAACCCATGCTGGCGACCGAGGTGCCGACCCTGGCCAACGGCGGCATCTCCAACGGAGGCAAGACGTATACGTTCAAGGTCCGCGACGGCGT
>JBQTJP010000030.1:0-28390 GCA_052386995.1 Armatimonadota bacterium | reverse complement strand
TCCGGGCCGTGATGGCCTTTGGTTTCGGGGCAATGCGACTGAACCGCATCGAGGCCCGGTGCGACATCCCAAACATCGGCTCCGCGCGCGTCATGGAGAAGGCCGGTATGAAATTCGAAGGCATCCTGCGGCACCACATGTTCGTGAAGGGTGAGTACGTTGATCTGAAGATGTATTCGATTCTCAGGAGCGAATGGGTCCCGTAATAACCCCTCGGGTGGATAACCGATGACGCCACTGTCTGGCATTCATCACGTCACCGCCATCGCTGGCGACCCGCAGCGGAACGCCGACTTCTACGTAGGTGTGCTAGGGCTGCGGCTCGTGAAGCGGAGCGTCAACCAGGACGACCCGGGCACGTACCATCTGTTCTACGCCGACGCGCTTGGGCATCCCGGAACGGATCTCACCTTCTTTCCCTGGAGAGACGCGCCGCGCGGATGGCAGGGCAACGGACAGGCCGTGACGGTCGGGTTGGCCATCCCCCAGGGCGCGCTCGGCTTCTGGGCCGCGCGCCTGGCACAGGCGGGCCGGGAGGCGCGCAAAGAGCAAGGACCATCCGGGGAAGACGTCATCGCCTTCTCTGATCCTGACGGGCTTCGGCTCGAGCTTGTGGCCGGGCCGGGAACAGATGAGCGGGCATTGTGGGCGCCTTGGGAAGACGGCCCGGTCCCGGTCGAGATGGCTATCAGGGGCTTTCACAACGTGGCCGTGCAAGAGGCCGGCGTGGAGCCGACGGTCGGCTTTCTGACGGAAGTACTCGGCTTTCGGCTTGTCCATGAAGCTGGAGAGCGATTGCGCTTTGCAACCGGGGAAGGCGACTCAGGAGCGATGCTTGATCTGCTCCCCCGCCCGGGGGAGCGCCCCGGTCGTGTGGCCGTCGGCGCGGTGCATCATGTCGCCTGGCGCACACCGGATGACGCCGAGCAGCGTGCCTGGTGGGAGCGGATCGGCAAAGTGAACGCGACCCTCAGCCCGATCATCGACCGCTTCTGGTTCCGATCGATCTATTTCCGCGAGCCCGGCGGCGTGCTCTTCGAGATCGCGACGGACGGGCCGGGCTTCACGGCCGATGAGGCGGCTGAGGAACTCGGCAGCCGCCTGATTCTCCCACCATGGCTCGAGCCGCAGCGCTCACGCATCGAGGCGAAGCTCCCACCGTTGCGCCTGCCTGCAGCAGTCTCAACTGCCAAAGGGGCCCGCCGTGAGTGAGGGGGCTCGCACCTTCATCCACCGGTTTGTACCGGCGCAGCGCGCCGGCGCACCCACGCTCCTCCTGCTGCATGGTACCGGCGGGAATGAGGACGACCTCATCCCTCTGGGTGAGCGCCTGGCTCCCGGGGCCGCGCTGCTGAGCCCGAGGGGAAACGTGCTGGAGCAGGGCATGCCCAGGTTTTTCAGGCGGCTCACGGTTGGAGTGTTCGATGTCGAAGACCTGCGGTTCCGAGCGCAAGAACTGGCCGATTTTGTGGAGGCCGCGGGGAACAAGTTCGGCTTCTCGACCCGGGACACCGTAGCTGTTGGCTACTCCAACGGTGCAAACATCGCGGCAGCGGTTCTGCTGTTGCGGCCAGAAGTATTGGGCCGCGCCATCTTGTTCCGGCCGATGTTGCCGTTTGCGCCGGATCAGCCGCCCGATCTTTCGGCGACGCCGGTGTTCATCGGGGCGAGCCGGACCGATCCGTATGTGTCGCCAGAACAGACTCAACAGTTGATTGATACGCTTCAGGGAGCCGGTGCGTTGGTGACACTCCGTTGGGCTTCCACGGGGCACGCACTCGAACCACAAGAAGTTGACGCGGCATCGCAGTGGTTGTTGCCGCTGATCTCTGCCCGCTAGGGCAAGCGTCACGCATCACCGGCACTCTTCCCTTCTGCCAACGCTTCCGCCCGGCGCGCCGGCGAGGCGGTGAGCACCGCGGCCGCCCCGGCGGCGGCCAGGAGGACGCCGGTCGATACGACGAACGCCGCGTCGAAGCCGTAGTGGTCGATGACGAAGCCCGTCAGGAGCGGCGCGATCAGACCGCCCGTGTCACCCATCATTCGATTGACGCCCAGGGCGGTTCCCCAGTGTGATTCGGGAATGCGATCGGTCAGCATCGCGATGACGAAGCTGCCTCCGAGATTCGCCCAGGAGACCAGCGACACCGCGAGGATCAGGCCGGTCGAGGAATCCACGGCCAGAAAGCCCAAGGCCGACATCGCGAGCACGACCAGCCCGACCACGACGACGCGCCGTGTCCCAAACAAGGTGACGAGCCGGCCGCCCAGCAGCGCCGCGCCGAACCGCTGCAGCGTCCCCAGCATCAGGACCCCACCGATCGCCGCGGGTCCGAGATTCAGCGCGCCGGCCGCAAACAAGGGGATGAGGGTCGAGATCACCGCGCCGTAAAAGAAGATGAAGGCCAGCATCGCCATCCCCGCCCCCAGGACTTCTCGGTACGGTACCCGGACACCGGCACCCGCGGACGCCTCCGCTGCGCTCGCTGCGCGCGCCGCCGGATAGGGCAGCCGCCGCCCCGCAATCAGAGTCGCAACGCCGGCGATGACCGCGAGTGCCTGCGCGTGGCGCCACGAGAACCAGCCGGCCACCAGTCCACCCAGGGCCGGCCCCACGGTGGTGCCGGCAATCCCGACGACCTGATGGTAACTGAACAATTGCACCTTGTTCTCGGGCGTGGCGACCCGCGCCAGCCAGAAGTGCACGGCGAGAATGAATATCGCCGCTCCCAGCCCCATGATCGCGCGCCCGACAAGCACGAGCGCGAAGGAAGGCGCGAGCCCAACAATGAGGCCCCCCAGTGCCAGGACGCCTCCACCGGCGGCCAGCATCGACGGTAGGGCGGCTCGCGCCATGTATCGGCTGAGCGGAATGTTGAAGAGGAGCCGGACGCCGCTGTAGACGGCCAGCACGAGCGCGACGCGGCCCGCGGAGATATCGAACTCTTCCCGCACCTGAGGAAGCAGCGGCCCGAAGAACGAAATGCCGATTTCCAGTCCGAAGAGGATGATCAGGAGCGGCAGCACACCTGCCGCTCCCGAGAGTCGAGCCGAAGGCGGGGTCGGGGCTGTGGTCAAAGCACCGCAGCGTTCACGGAATAGATCGACGGCAAGAAGTCGGCGATCAACTTCCAGGAGTCGCCGCGGTTCCGGCTGGCGAAGATCTGGCCGGTGTTCGTGCCGACGTACACGCCGCACGGATCGCGCGTATCGGTGGCCATCCCGTGGCGCAGCACACCCAGCCGGACGTTCGGGCCCTTTGGGAGGCCGTTCGTGAGGCGCTCCCACCGGCGTCCGGCGTTCTCGGACCTGTACACGGTGAACTGGTCGGTGATGTTGGCGCGGGCGTCCTGGCTCTCAACAATCGCGTACAGCGTGTCGGGATGATGGGGATCCATCGCCAGCGGAAAGCCAAAATCTGACGGCATGTTGTTGCGGATGTCGATCCAGGCGTCGCCGGCGTTTGACGAGACGTAGGTGCTGCAGTGATTTTGCTGATACAGCGTGTCGTGATCCGTAGGATGCGCCAGCAGCCTGTGGACGCACTGCCCGAACTCCGGATACTTGTCGGGCAAGAAATCGGCGCGCGTGCCTTTGTTGCAGAAGACCCACGTGCGCCCGCCGTCATCGGTGCGCATAACCCCCACGGCAGAAATGGCGACCCACATCCGTTGCGGGTTCGTCGGATGCGTCACGATGGAGTGCAGACACAGGCCCCCGGCGCCGGGTTGCCACTGCCGCCGTGTGGGATGGTTTTCCAGGCCTCGATTCATCTCCCAGGTCCTGCCGCGGTCGTGGCTGACGAACAGGGCCGCGGGATCGACCCCGCAGTACACGGTGTCGGGCTCGGAGGAGCGGCCAGGCTCGATGATCCAGATGTTCTTGAGGCTGAGCCCGCTGGCCTCAGGAAAGGTGACGCTGGCCTCGGGGTCCTGCCACGTCCTGCCGAAGTCGTCGCTGTAATGGATCTGGCACCCGAAGAAGTCGCCGTTCGCCGCGGTGTAGAGCCGCGGCCCGTTGCGGAGATCGAGCGCGGTGTGATACACGCGCTTCCCCACGTGGAAGGGTCCTTCGGACTTCCATGTCCGCCGATCGCTGGACGTGAGCAGGAACAACCCCCGCTTCGTCCCCACAGACAAGACCACGGTGCCCTTCGGAAATCTGCGCCTCGCCGCCATGGTCGTTCCCCCCTAATTCTCACCACCGCCGGCGACCGAGAGCAGCACGTGAAGGGTCACCACTCCCGCCACAGGCGTATCGAGTCCATGAAGGTCGCGAATGTTTTCGTTCTCCAGGAAGATGTTGACGAACGGCCGGAGATTCCCTGTCTCTTCGCAGAGTGCCGTCCGCATACCTGGGAACTGCCGGTCAAGGTCAGCGATGATCGCGCGGACCGTGCCGCCTTCGGCGCGCACGGACGTGCGGTTGCCGGCGCGTGCGCGCAGCGGCGAGGGCAGCTGAACGATGGCGCTCGTGGCCGCCCTGTCGACCATTGGGGCGGAACCCTACGAGCGGGGGTTGAGCGGCGTGAACCCCGGGCCGCGATCCTGCCTGGGGAATGGCAGGCCGGGAATCGGCGGACCCTGATAGGGATTCAACTGATAGAACTCCGGCGGGACACCCGGGCGGTTCCCGTTGCGATCGCCGGGGCCCGGCCGCAGCTGGTAGAGTTGCCCGTTGTGGTAGAAGAGAATGATCGGCTCGCAGTCACCCTGCTGCTGGCCCGGACGCTGCCCGGGATTCTGATCACCTGGGAAGGGCAGCGGGACGAACTCGCGCAAATTGGGTGTCTGTCCGGGCGGCGCGATCTGACCGGGAGCCGGCGCCGGCGGGATGCTCTGGTCCGGCTGTGGTGCCTGGACGGGCTGTGCCGTTGGGGAGGGCGTGTCGACCGCGGCGGGCGCCGATTGACCGGCCGCATAGCCGGCCGCGTAGGCTATTCCGGCCGCGATAACCACCGCGGCTGCCACTACGAGGATGCCGAGCCCTCTGGACATCATCTTCGCCCCCCAACCACTGCCCGGACTGACTTCAAGCGTAGCACAATTGGCCGCGCGGATCACCGGTGAGATGACTTCATTTGCCTGCGCGACGGAGCGCGTCGAGCCGCATGCGCAAGTGGGCGACGGTTTGGGCGTGCCGGGCATCGTTGACGCTGTTCGTCATCTCATAGGGATCGGCGGTCAGGTCGTACAGTTCGCGGTCGCCCGCCTCGTTTTCTATGTACTTCCAACGTTCCGTCCGAATCGCAGACCAACTGACGGACGGTCCGCCCCAGTGCTCGAGGAGGATCTCGGCCCGCCAGGCACCTTCTCCGCCGCGGAGCAGTGGCAAGAGGCTGCGGCCGTCCACGCGGATATCGGGCCGGGCATCGGCGAGCTCTGCGAACGTCGGCGCGATATCGATGTTCTGCACGAAGCGCGGATCGGTGCGTCCCGACGGGACGCCGGGGCCACGCACGACAAGCGGCACGCGGATCGCTTCGTCATAGGCGACGCCCTTGCGGTCCAACCAACGGTGTTCGCCCCACGACAGGCCGTTGTCCGCCGTGAACACGATCACGCTGTTTTCCAGGCGGCCGGTGCGCCGCAGCGCCTCGATGATCTGCCCGATCGCGCGATCGACCGCCTGTAAGGCGCGGAGCTGGTTACGGCGGAACTCATCCCCCTGAGCCTGCCGTTGCGCCGTCAGCACGGGCAGCCGCTGGACCCATACGGGCTTGTCGGAGACATCCTGCTCGTTGTACGACGGAGGGCGCCACGGCGCCAGGTCAGAGAAACCGGTGGCATCCTGTGGATGAGGCGTCGTCGGCGCGTGCGGCGCGAACGGAGCGTAGTACACGAACAGCGGCGCCTGACCGCCCTGCTCGATGAACGCCACCGCCTTGCGAGCGGCCACGTCCGTGCTGTAATCTTCGGGCTCGCGGCCGTACCGGCGCACTGTGCCGTTCTCGTTGAGGGGGTAATTGAAGAAGCCTCCAGAGAACACGTGCCACTCGTCCCATCCCGGCGGGACACGGCGGCTTGACTGCATGTAGCCGTTGAGGTATTTGCCGAACAGGCCGGTGCGATACCCGGCGGCCCTCAGCCATGTTGCCAGGGTCGACTGCTCGGGAAATGCCTCCGCGCCCCCTGGCCACCGGCTCTGCCGATCGCCGCTTTCTCCGCTGCCGTTGGTCAGCACGCCGGTGTTGTGCGCGTACTGCCCGCGCAGCAGGCTTGCGCGGCTGGGACAGCACAACGGCGTGGTGACGGTCGCGTTCACAAACGTCACGCCGCGCGCGACGAGCTCGCGCTGCAGGATTGGCATGTGCGGAATGGTGTCGTGCCGCTGGTCATCGGTGATGATGACGACCAGCGTGGGCCTGCCCGCCGGGGCCGGTGCGGCGGTCGTGGGCGCGCGGCCGAGCTGCGCCGCGAGCCCCCACAGCAGGATCGCGGCCGCGGCAGCGTAGAGGACGCGCGGAAGCATGGGGGTCAGACGCATGCGATCACCTCATCTGGTATGACGGACGCGGCCGATGGGCAGGTGGTTTAGTGATGTCTGCGAAGAGTGGCACCGTCATGGTGAGCGCAAAACCCAGAGTGGCCTTGCCGTGGGAAGCGCTTGCGGTGACGTCGGTGACCGGTCTGGCTGCTCTGGTGCGATGGGAGCGGCTTGGCACGCGCAACCTGTGGCCGGACGAAGCGTTCAGCCTCGACCTGGCGCGCCGGGGGTTCTTTGACCTGCTCGCGCAACTGCGAATAAACGATGCGCACCCGATCGGGTACTACTTCCTGTTATCGCACTGGATCGGCGCATTCGGTGAGGACCTGGCGACGATGCGCTCGCTCTCTGCGATCTTCGGCATCGCGGCCGTGGTGCTCACCTGGTGGCTCGGCCGCAGGCTCTTTTCGCCGGCTGTCGGGGTCGGCGCCGCGGCGCTGCTGGCGCTGAATCCGTTTCAGATCTTCGCCTCAAACGAACTGCGCATGTACATGCCGCTTGAATTTCTGGCTCTCTCCTCGACCCTCATCCTATGGCGCGCGCGGTCCTCGCTCGGTTATCGTTGGTGGATCGCCTACGGCGCCTCCCTCGCCCTCATGGCCTACATCAGCTACTACTCGTTCCTGCTCATTCCGGCGCACCTGGCGTGGATCTTGTTGCACGAGAAGCCGCGCGTCGCATTTCGCCAGATCGGCGTCGCCGCCGCCACGGCCGCGGTGCTGTACGCGCCGTGGGCCCCGCAACTGGTTCCTCTCGCAGGCTTTCTGCGCGGCAACCCGTTGTTGTGGAGAGCGCAGCCGATCTGGCCGACTTACCTGCCCGAGCTCGTCGCCGCGCAGACCTTTGGCGGATATGTCTTCAACGCGGTGTCGTACCATATCACGCAGGCCCTCGAGCTGAAGTACTACGGCCTCCTCCTGTTCACGTTTGTGCTGCTGGCCGGGGTCGGATTTCACGCGCTGGGTGTAGTCAACAGGCCTGCGCGCGGCCTGGTGGCGCTGTGCTGGGCCGTCCCCGCCGCGCTTGTGGTGATCGTGTCGCTGGCACTCGGGCAGGTCGCAGCGTACCATTACCACCTCAATTTCCTGGCCCCGTTCCTCGCGCTGTTCGTCGCGGCCGGGGTTGTCCACTTCCGCGACACGGTCGCCAGGGCGCCCGCGCATCTGGTGACGCTGGTGGCAGCGATCGGCATACTGACCTTCATGGCGCCCGCCGTCGAGAATCTCCAGAGCAATCCTGAATATCAGCTCTACCGGTATGACCTGGCCGCCCGGTTGGTAAAGAATCTCTATCAAGAAGACGACGTGGTAATCTTTCTCCCGGGTGGCATCAACAGGGGATTTCACTTCTATTTTAATCCGCCCGGGAAGGAGCTCGGCATTCCGCTGGAGCGCGAGAGGTGGACGAGGGAATCCCTTCTGCCCGCGATCCGGGGAGTCGCGCAATCACTGACCTCAGGGGACCGGAAGGTGTGGCTCGTCTACAGTCCCCCTATTCCTGAAGGTAGCGTAGAGGATCTGCTCAAGGCTATCGAGGACCGGGGCTACAAACGCGCCGTTGTCAACGACTTCAAGGGCCTCCGAGTAGGATTGTTAGTACGGCCTGTGAAGTAGCGTAGGTTTGCGCGTGGCCAGGCAAATTGCTTACAATGAAGGGGCCATGGCGCTCATCTTCACTTTTCCCTGCGGCGGCTGCGGCCGGCGCTACACCGTCTACTATTCGAAGGCCCTGATGTATGAGCTCTCGGGCAGCGGCACGCGAGAGATGGGCGCGGCTGAAGACGACGCCGAGCGGGCGACGGGCGCGATCGAGCACGCCCAGGCCCGGGCCGAGGCTCAAGGCAACATCTGGGTCGACGCCTCGCAGACCCTTCACCTGGTCTGCGAGTGCGGGAAGAAGCTCGACATGAACATCCAGCACCACCCGCGTGTGCCGCAGTCCAAGAAGCCCGCGCAAAAGCGGCAGACCGGTCTCATCCCATTCCCATCGGTAGAAAAGCCCAGGCACGGCCCCAAGAGCGAGGCGTAGACCGGCCGGCGGCCAACCGGCCGGCGAGGCATTTTCGCTAGCGCTTCACGCCCGAGATGAACGTGTCGATCGGGATCAGTGGCAGGGTCTGGATCTTCACACTGCCGCGCGCGCCCATTTCGACCGAGACGCGGGCCACCACCTCGATGCTCGGCGCCTCCAGAATCGTCGCGAAGTCAAACGGGCCGACCACGGCGTACTGCGAGACGATCTTGACGCCCATCGCCTCGACCTCTTTGTTGACCTCTTTGATGCGGGCCGGGTTCTTCTTGATCGTCGCCGCCCCTTCGTCGGTCAGGTTGCTGAGCATTAAGAACGTCGCCATACGGATCGCCTCCGGCACCGGAATCTTCCCGTATCGCGTTCGGTGTTTACCCGCGCGGTGGTTCCTCCTGCACTTCGAGTCTGGTCGCCTTGATCCCCGCCGGGGTGCGCTCCGCCTCGTAGCAGACGCGCGCGCCGGGCGCGATCCGCCGAAGGCCCGCCCGCTGCAGGACGCGGCGGTGGAGGAATACGTCCACACCGCCATCGCGGGGAACAATGAAACCATAGCCGCGGCGTGCGTCAAACCAGCGAATGGTGCCACAGGAGAGCCTTACGCCGCCTTCGAACTGTGTTGTCATGGCATCCGTTGATGAATTTCGCGCCCCCCGGCAGGTCTCCGCCGGGCAGGTCCGCTGGACCTGCCGGCCCGAGGCCCTGCCCTTCAACACCACCGAGGACCTTCCCGCCGGGGAGAGCATCGTGGGGCAGGAGCGGGCCGTGCGGGCGATCGACTTCGGCCTCACGGTGCCCCAGACCGGCTACAACATTTTCGTCACCGGACCCGTCGGCACCGGCCGCAACACCTACAGCCTGAGTAAAGTGACCAAAGTGGCGGCCGGCCGGCCCGTGCCTTCAGACTGGATCTATGTGCACAACTTCACCCAGCCCGATCAGCCCATCGCCATAGCATTGCCGGCCGGGGATGGTGTGCGCTTCAGGCGCGAGATCGAGCGCCTGGTCGACGACCTGAAGGACGCCATTCGCCGGCTTTTTGCCAGTGAGACGTTTGAAGCCAGACGCAGCGGGGTCGTGCAGCAGTTCGAGCAGCAGGCCAACGTGCTCTGGCGGGATCTCGAGCAAGAGGCCCGGCGCCAGGGTTTTGCGCTGCAACGGACCCCCATTGGGATTGCCACGGTTCCCACCTCGCCCGCCGGCGAGCCGCTGACTGATGAGCAAATCGCCCAGCTCACGCCGGCTCACCGTCAGGAGCTGGAACGTCGTCATCGGGCTCTGCAAGAAACGGTCGCTGATGCCACGCGCAAGGTGCGCGCCATCGAGCGGCAAGCCAAGGACGCGCTGCAAGAACTGGAGCGGTCCGCCGTGCTGTCTGTGGCGAGCGGAGCAGTCGAGACGCTGAAGCAGCAATACGCCAACCATTCGCGCATCACCGAATGGCTCGACCACTTCCTGGCCGATGTCGTCGAGCGCCACGATGACTTCAAGGATGAGGCCGAGCAGCCGCCCGCCCCGCTGCCGTTCCTTCCCCAGCGGCGGACCGAGTTCACGCGATACCGCGTCAATCTGCTGATCGACAACAGCCAGACCAAAGGGGCGCCCGTGGTCGTCGAGCCTAACCCGACGTACTACAACCTCTTCGGAAAGACCGAGTACCGCGGCGAGTTCGGCGCCATGGTGACAGACCTTACGATGATCAAGTCGGGCGCGCTCCACCGGGCCAACGGCGGCTACCTGATCCTGCAGGCCCGCGACCTGCTGACCTCGCCGCTGTCCTGGGAGGCCCTCAAGCGCGCGCTGAAGAGCCCGTCGATGATCCGGATCGAGACTCTGGGCGAGCAGTTCCTCCCCACGGCCACGCTGCGGCCGGAGCCGATTCCGCTGGACGTGAAGGTGATCGTCATCGGCGCCACGCTCGTCTACCATCTGCTCTACCAGTACGACGACGACTTCGCCAAGCTGTTCAAGATCAAGGCCGACTTCGACATCGACATGGAGCGGACCGACGCGAACATGCTCGAGTACGCACGCGCCATCGGCACCATCTGCCGGCGCCAGGGGCTGCTCCCATTCGACCGAAGCGCCGTGGCGCGGACCCTCGAGCAGAGCGCGCGTATCGCCAGCGACCAGTACCGTCTCTCAATGCGCTTCAACGAGGTGATCGACGTCATTTACGAGGCAGCGGCATGGGCGAAGAGCGAGGGCGCGTCTGTCGTCTCGGCGGAGCACGTGCGGCGCGCGATCGACGAGTATATCCGCCGGAGTAACCGCGTCGAGGAACGCATCCGGGATTTGATCCGGGAGGGGCAGTTGCTGGTCACGATCGACGGAAAGGTGCGTGGGCAGATCAACGGCTTGTCGGTCCTGATGCTCGGAGACTACGCGTTCGGCCGGCCGGCCAGGATCACGGCGCGTGTGTACGTTGGAGGCCGCGGGGTCCTCAACATCGAGCGTGAAATCCAGCTGTCGGGCCGGATTCACAGCAAGGGCGTCTTCACGCTGGCGGCCTATCTCGGCGGTAAGTTCGCGCAGCAGCGGCCGCTTTCGCTCAATGCGTCGTTGACCTTCGAGCAGACCTACGAAGAGGTCGAGGGCGACTCGGCGTCGTCGACCGAGCTCTACGCGCTGCTCAGCGACCTCTCTGGCCTGCCGATCGATCAGGGGGTCGCGGTCACGGGCTCGGTCAATCAGAAAGGCGAGATCCAGCCCATCGGCGGCGCCAACGAGAAAATCGAGGGCTACTACTATGTCTGCAAGACGCTGGGACTGACCGGCCGCCAGGGCGTTGTGATTCCGCACCAGAACCTGCGCAACCTCATGCTCAACGATGAAGTGACCGGCGCAATCCGCGACGGGCGCTTTCATGTCTGGGCGGTGCGGACGATCGACGAGGGCGTCGAGGTGCTCACCGGCACGCCGGCGGGCGAGGCCGATGCCGATGGCAACTACCCCGAGGGCACGGTGAACTTCCTGGTGGCCCAGCGGCTCGGCGAGCTTGCCGACCGCCTTCGCCGCTTCATCCCGCCGCGGGGTACGCGCGAAGACGGCGCCCGCGAGGAACCGGCCCGCGAGGAGGTCCCATCGAGCGAGCCCGTGCCCGATGCGCCGCCCCGGGAAGGATCGGCCGA
This sequence comes from Armatimonadota bacterium, assembly GCA_052386995.1. Taxonomy (GTDB): domain Bacteria; phylum Sysuimicrobiota; class Sysuimicrobiia; order Sysuimicrobiales; family Humicultoraceae; genus JBQTJP01. Next base: position 16,748 of record JBQTJP010000030.1, on the reverse strand, counting down.
GGATCCGGACGACCTGTCATGAGGCTTCGGTGGGCCGCAGGGCTGCTCGTGTTCCTGCTGGTAGCGACCGGTGCCAGCGCACAATCGAATGTAACGATCAAAGGCGACCCCCAGGCCGCGGAGGAGCTGATCGCGGCGTGGGAGCGCTTCGAAAAGGTGCGGTCGTACCGATTGAGGTTCACGACCACCAGCGAAGTGATCTTTGAGGAGAACGTGAAGCCCGACCGCATGCGAGTCCTCTCTCGGGACTCCAGGGGACGTACGGAAGAGACGGTCGTCATTGGCAAAGAGTATCGCGTGCTGCTGCACGAGACCGAGGAGGACCGTCGCAGGAGGGAAGAGGATCGCCGCCGCGAGCAGCAGGAGCGCATCAGCAGCCTTGTGCACGGGCTGATCAGCATCTTCACGGGAGGCGGGATCTTCGCGGTGGCGGACCTCATTCTGTCGCAGATCCGCTCCGCGGCGCAGGAAAGGCAGCAGGATTCTCTTGGCGTGTGGCTGTGCCCGAAGGGGCAGTGGCCCTACGATCCCGCGGCGCTCGCGGCCCAGGCCGGACCTCCGCCGCCTACCGAGGAGACGTATGGACGCCTTGGCGAGGTCATGATCGAGGGGGCACGGACGCAGGGGTATACTCTCGAGACGAAGAGCGGCGGCCAGGCCCCCTCAATCGTGAGGCACCGGGTATACGTGCTCGTTGAGACAGGGATGCTCAGACGGTTGGAGATGCTTGACGCGCTCCCCGGCACAACCGCGCCGCCCGCTGATTGGACCAAGAAGGCTGATGCTGTCTGGGACTACTCCGATCACAACGCGCCGATCACGATAGAGTTTTCCCCGTGTGGCCAGCGCCAGGGCCAGAACTAGTGGCGAGCTCGTCGAATGTGAGCGAACTGAACATCACGGTCATGGGGGCCGGCGGTCTCGGCGGATACTTCGGCGGCCTGCTGGCGCAGGCGGGGCACAGGATCACGTTCGTCGCGCGGGGCGCGCACCTCGAGGCGCTGCGCCGTCAGGGCGGCATGCACCTTCGCACGGTGCACGGCGAGCTCTTTGGCACGGCGCACGCCACCTCCGATCCGAGCGACGGTCCCATGCCCGATCTCATCTTTTTCAGCGTGAAATCGTTCGATACGCAACAGGCAGCGGAGTCACTCGGGCGGGCCGTGGGGTCGGAGACCGCGATCCTCTCGGTGCAGAATGGGGTTGAGAACGAGGAGATTCTTGCCCGGATGTACGGATCCGAGCGCATCCTGGGTGGCAACGTGTACCTGCTGGCGACCATCCAGACCCCCGGAACCGTTGAGCAGAGCGGTGGCCCCCGCACCCTGAACTTCGGCGAGTGGCGCGGAGGCGCAAGCGAGCGCGCACGATGGCTCGAGGCGACATTCCGCGAGGCCGGGATCAACGCGACCGTGTCGGAGGACATCATCCGGGAGAAGTGGGTGAAGTTCGCACTGATTTGCGCGCAGGCGGGCATGACCGCCCTGACACGTCTGCCGATCGGCGAGATTCGCGCGTCGCCGCCGACGTGGGCGATGTACAGGAAGTTACTCGAAGAAGTGGTGGCGGTGGGGCGGGCGCGCGGGATCGATCTGGACGGCCGTGTGGTCGAAGACCACCTCGATCTGGCCGCGAGGCTCGAGCCCAACTACACCTCGTCCATGCATTACGACCTCACCCACGGCAAGCGGCTGGAAATCGAGGCGCTGCACGGCACGGCGGTGCGCTACGGGCGTGAAGTCGGGATTTCGACGCCGGCCTGCGAGGCAGTCTACGCGGCGCTGCTCCCCCACGATCTACGGGCCAGGGGCGCCGTCAGATCAGCGGTGTCGTAGCCGCCTGTATGGTGGTGGGCAGGCCGATCTCATTCAGCGCATTTGCCAGGCGTTCGGCGTGCTCGCGTGCCCGATAGGGTCGGGTCACGACCTGGAACGAATTCCCGACCTGCGCGACGTAGACTATGTAGCCCTTCGCCCTCACCAGGCGCATGCGGATTTCCGCCGGCGCGCGGTTGGCGAATTCACCGAAGCCCACCATGTACCCCGTGATCGCGGACAGCCCCGCTGCGCCGCCCGCGGCGCCCACCGTGCGCGCGCGTCGCGCCGTCGCGCTCGCGGGCCGGCCGGCCAGGCGCCCCTTCCCTTCCACGTGTGTCGGGGGCCTGCGCTTGGGCCTGGTGACGCCGGCAGCAGCGGGCTCCCGTGTGGCAGGGATGGTCGCAGGAGCCGCGATGCGGATACTCTCGGGGTTCTGCTCGGGCCTCTGCGTGGTCTCCATCGGCGCGGTCGCCAGGATTATCACCGCGACCGCCGCCGCCGCGGTCGCGAGCGCCATGCCCGTGATGGCCCAACGCCGACCCGTCCGCTCCCGCTCCTGGACTGGCTGTTGTGCCAGCGCGTCCATCATCCGCATGTACTGACGCATCCGGTGGAGTTCGTGAAGAGATCGCGTTCCCTCGCGGAGTCCGCGCAATTCCTCTTTGAGCTCGCGCTCGATCTGCTCCCACGCATCCAGCCAGGCACGAGATCGGATCTCGGACGCCGCCGTCAGACCCTGCGGCACCTCGTCGAGCAATGCCCCTTGTGGGTTGAACAGGCGGAGGGAGCCTTCGGCCTCACTGACTCGATATCCGTCGGGAAGGGTTAGGCGCTGTGGCACGGCATCGCTCCGAAGTCAAGAAGTCGTATGCAGGGTCTATAGACGATATTCCCGCGGCGTGGGCAGATCAGTCGTGGGGGAAGGTTCTGGCCGTGCACCCGCCTTCGACGCGCACCCCCCGGGCGGTAACCGCGCCGCGGGCTCAGACCAGGTGTCCCTGCGGCACACGGGGCGGCTGACGTACCGTTGCTCCCTCCCGGGCCTGGCGGGGTTGGTCAGTTCCCGTTGCACAGGACCCGGCCCTCCTCGCTGCGCGCGCGGGCCTGGCCCCACGAGATGGCGCCTCTAGACGGGAATTCAGCCCCGCTGTAGCGGATTGCGGGTACAGGGAACCGCTAGCTCCCCACCTAGCACGGCCATGGGCATCATACCACGCGCTCATCAGGGCTGCGTGGTCGGGGGGCAGGATTTGATCAGGTGGCGCGGAACCTGCGTGTTGCTCAGCACTTCCCATATCAGCGTATCCCCATATGAGGAGGCCCGCCGTGGCGAGTCCGGAGGCGCAGGGCGACCGACCCTGGTTCAAATTCTACGAGCCGGGGGTTCCACGGACGCTAGAGCTGCCCACGCATCCCGTCCACGGATTCCTCGAGCAGAGCACCAGAAAGTATCCGTCGAACGACGCCCTCATCCTCGTTGGTCCCAAGTTCGATCGCCGCATCTCCTACGCTCAGCTCGACGAGCTGTCGGACCGCTTTGCGCAGTCGCTGGTGCGTCACGGATTGCACCCGGGCGACCGGGTGGCGATCATGCTCCCCAACAGCATTCAGTTCGTCGTGGCTGCCTACGGCATCTGGAAGGCCGGCGGCGTGCTGGTGCAGGTCAACCCGCTCTACAAGGGACGCGACCTGGCGTTCAACCTGAAAGATTCCGGGGCAACATTTGCCGTCGCGCTGTCGCGTCTCTACAAAGAGCTGCGTGAGGTTCGCGGGCAGACCGACGTGAAGACCGCGGTCGTTACCAACCTGCATGACTTTTTCCCGACGAAATGGCGGCTGCTCTACGGGCTGCTGCGCGCGAAGAAGGAAGGCGACGTCATGCCACGCGACCCCGGGATTGTCCCCTACCTCTCCGTGCTCCGGGGCCCGAGGCTGGATGCTCGCCCCGCGGTGAGCCCCGAGAGTCCTGCGGTGCTGCAGTACACCGGTGGAACGACCGGCATCCCTAAAGCGGCGTCGCTGACGCACCGCAACCTCGTCTGCAACTGCATCCAGGCGCGCAGCTGGCTCACCGACTTGAAAGAAGGCGAGGAGCGGATCCTCTCGGTCGTGCCGTTCTTTCACGTCTTCGGGATGACCGTCTGCATGAATCTGTCGGTCGCCATCGCCGCCGCCAACATCATGGTTCTGATGAAACTCTTTGACGTGAAGACGGTCGTCGAGGCCGTGCCGAAGTACCGTCCCACCGTCTTTCCGGGCGTCCCCGCCATGTATCTCGCTATCAATCAGCTGCGCGATGTCGAGAAGTACGATCTCAAGTCGATCCGGGCGTGCGTGTCCGGGTCGGCCCCACTGCCGGTCGAGGTCATGCGGCGGTTCGAGGAGCTCACCGGCGGACGGATCACCGAGGGCTTTGGTATGTCCGAAGCCTCGCCGCTGACCCACGCCAATCCCATCTATGGCACGCGCAAAAGCGGGTCGATCGGGATCCCCGTCTCGTCAACCGACGCAAAGATCGTGGATACCGAGACTGGCACGAAGGATCTCCCGCCCGGCGAGGTGGGCGAGATGGTCGTCCGCGGGCCGCAGGTGATGAAGGGGTACTGGAACAATCCGACCGAGACCGCCCAGACGATCCGGAACGGCTGGCTCTACACCGGGGACATCGCCAGGATGGACTCGGAGGGGTATTTCGTCATCGAGGATCGCAAGAAGGACATGGTCATCATCGGTGGGTTCAAAGTCTTTCCGCGCGAGGTGGAAGAGGTGCTCTACGAGCACCCCAAGGTCAAGGAGGCCGCCGTTGCCGGGATCAAACACCGAGTGCGCGGCGAAATGCTGGTGGCCCACGTGGTGCCCAAGGACGGCGGCGACGGGAAGGCGCTGAAGCGCGAGTTGCATGACTTCTGCGCGCAGCGTCTGTCCGCGTACAAGGTGCCGCGGCGGTTCGAGATCGTCACCGAAATCCCCAAGACCATCATCGGAAAGGCTCTGCGGCGCGCGATCCGCGACAGCGAGCAGCAGAGGGACGATACGCGCGACCAGGAGTAGCCGGTTCGGACCAACTCGAGCACCGTGCCCGCGTACCCAAACATCCTGCAGGCGATCTGGCTGCTGATCGTCATTGTCCTCCTGATTCTGGTGGTGTCGGGAATCGCGAGCGTTGTTGCCGTCCAGGTCGGCGTGCCTCCCAATGCCCCCGCGGTCATTGCCGTCGTGAATCTCGTTGGTATCGGGTTGGGGCTGGCGTGGGGAGTCAGGAAGAGCAGGGCGCCCGCCGCGGAGGTTCTGCCGCTTGGGCCGATTCCCGCGTCCGTTCCCTTCCCCTTGATGGTGACGATCATGGGCGCGGCGATACTGCTCTCCGAGGTGGACAACCTCGTCCGGAGCGTTCTTCCGCTCCCGCCTGAGATTGCCGAGTTCTTTGCTCAGATCACGGGTGCGGGAGGAGACACATGGGGGTCGGTACTGATTCTTGTGGTCGTCGCACCGTTGATCTGGTCGGTCTTACCCTGGCGGCGGCCGGCGTGTGGCTTTTGGTGCGTGCCTTCAGGCGAATCGAGGCGCCGCCGCGGGAGGCCCAGAGTGAACCCTTTCCACCGTCCGCCGCGTAGTAATTAGAGGCCGGATCCCGCACGGAGCCTGTGGTGTTCTTGGGACCGCCCAGGAGGACCGGAATGCCATCGGGACGGGTTCCCCGAAACGTCGTGGCGGTTGCGCTCATTGCGGCCGCCATTTTCAGTGGAACGGTCGCAGCCGCCCCGGGCGGGCATGACGCCCGGCCCGCGACCGAGTGGCGGCGCTGGTCGGACCGGGCAACCTGGGAGAGCGGGGCAGTTCCCAAACCGGGCGCGCACGTGCGCATCCCCCGGGGCAGCACGGTGGTGCTGGATACGAGCCCGCCGCCGCTGGGCAGTCTCACGATTGAAGGCGCTCTCGTCTTCGACGACAAAAACCTCGAACTGGTCGCGAACACGATCATGGTGCATGGACGCCTGCAGGTCGGGACCGCCGACCGGCCGTTCCGCTCCCGGGCGGTCATCACGCTCGCAGGAAGGCTCACGGCCAACGCTCCCAAGACCATCGGCTCGAAGGTGCTGGCGGTCATGGGGGGCACACTCGATCTTCACGGTGATGCGCGCGGTCCGGCATGGACGCGCCTCGCGCAGACCGCCTCCAAGGGCGCCAGCCGGCTGGTGCTGGAGCGGCCCGTCGACTGGAAGCACGGCGACGTCATCGTCGTCGCCTCCACCGACTTCAACCCCTTGCAGGCGGAAGAGGCCATCGTCAAGGCCGTCCGGGGGAACGTGGTCACGCTGGACCGGCAGCTGGCCTTCATGCACTACGGCGCCAGTCAGACGTTCGCGGGTGTGGCGGTGGACGAGCGGGCCGAAGTCGGACTCCTGACGCGCAACGTTGTCGTGCAGGGCGACACCGGCTCGGCCGAGAGCGGCGCCGGCGGCCACGTGATGATCATGGAGGGCAGCGTCGCGCGCATTCAATGGGCCGAGTTCCACCGCATGGGGCAGAAGAAAATCCTCGGCCGTTATCCGGTGCATTTCCACATGGCGGGCGATGCCTCCGGGTCGTATGTCCGGTATGCCAGCATTCACCACTCCTTCAACCGCTGTTTCACCATCCACGGGACGCACGGCGTCCACGCGCAGGGCAACGTCGCGTACGACACGGTCGGTCACTGTTACTTCCTTGAGGATGGAGTCGAGACGCACAACGTCCTGGAGGGCAACCTCGGCCTGGTGACGCGCGCGGCGGAGGAAAAGGACGCGCTGCTGAAGTCCGACATGCAGCCCGCCACATTCTGGATCAGCCACCCCACCAACGTCTTTCGGGGGAACGTCGCTGCGGGATCGCAGTCGTTTGGGTTCTGGTTCGCGATGCCCAAGCATCCCACGGGCCTCTCGAGGAATTCTGACACCGACCGTGAGATATGGCCGCGGCGCATGCCGCTGGGCGCGTTCCACGGCAACGTTGCCCACTCGAACGACAATGCCGGCCTCTTTGTCGACGGTGATGGATCGGATGACGAGTTCAACTTCACTCCGCGCGAAAACGCGATGCCACCGGAGGAAGGCCACGAGGATTCCCCTCCGGTGACCACCGCGTTCACGGACGTCACGGCGTACAAGAATCGCTCGCACGGGATCTGGTTGAAGGGCGAGCACCTGGTCGTGAAGGGCGCCCGGCTGGCCGACAACGCCATCGGCGCCACGTTTGCCTCATCGCAGACGTTCATCGAGAGCTCCATCGTCATCGGCGAGACCGCAAACAAAGGGACGGTCGAATCGGGCGAGGCGGCGGGCCTCGACAAACGCAGCCTGCCCATGCCGTGGGCGCCAGAATACCCGATTCGCGGGTTCGAGTTCTTCTGGGAGCATGTGGGCGCCCGGCGTGTGACCTTCGTGAACTTCACACCCAACGCCAAACGCGCGGCCAGCGGCCTCGCATACCCCGTGGACAACCCATACGGGATCAACGTCCGGAATTTCGCCGAAGCCGTGCGTTTCGTCAACGCCAACCAGGTGTATCTGGTCAAACCCAATCCCAAGGCCGACGGGGACAAGTCCGCGCTCTTCGTCGACAAAGACGGCTCGGTCACAGGCGTCCCGGGGGCGCACGTGGTGGTGAACAACCCGTTCATGATCGCGCCCGGCTGCGCGCGGCGCGCGCCGTGGAATGCCTACGTGTGCCAGGGCGGCTCCTACGGCCGGCTCTCATTCAACGCGGAATTTGAAAAGCCGACACCGCTCGGTCCGATCATCATCCGCCGCGAAGACAGTGGGGCGGCGCACGACCTGGTGGGCTTCGAAGGGGAGAACGAGCCTTCCACCTTCTTCCACACCGGCATCATGTTTGGCAGGACGTACCGGGTGCAGTGGAAAGGAGCCGGTCCGCCCCACCTGTGGCTGTTCGCCGAGTTCGGCGCCCCCGGCGAGTGGGTGCGGCTCGCGCTGCCCTACGCCGGCCGGCGTTTCGAGATTCACCGGAACGGCGACGCCGAGCACCCGCTTGCGCGGGCCCGAAGCCTGGCCGAGCTCGACGCGAGCCCAGGCGATCGCTACTACAGCGATGGGCGGTTCCTGTACGTCAAGATCGCCGTGCAGGATGGGGAAGAAGGCGGAGTGGCACTGGACATCTATCGGAGATAACGATCGAGCAGAAAGACCGTCCCGTTACTTCGCGCGCAGCGCCCTGACCCGGTTGGGCGGCCAGTAGATGAGCACGGCCCGGCCGACGACCTGCTCACGCTTCAAGAACCCAAAGGCGCGGCTGTCCTCACTGTTGTTGCGGTTGTCGCCCAGGACGAAGAATGAGTCTGCCGGCACCGTCTCGGGGCCGTAGTCACCGCTGGGCGCGCCGTTGAGATAGAATTCCTCGACCTGCCGGCCATTGATCAACAGGTGCCCGTTCTTGATTTCCACGAGATCGCCCGGCACCGCCACGATGCGCTTGATGTAGTTGCGTCCGGGGTCGCGCGGGTACCGCAACACGATGACGTCGCCGCGATGCGGCGCGCGGAACCGGTAGATGAACTTGTTGACGAGCACCCGGTCGTGGGGAAGCAGCGTGGGCTCCATCGAGTACTGCTCGACCTGGAACGCCTGGGCCACCGAGACCATGACGAGCTGAGCCAGCAGGAACGCAATGACGAGGGTTTTGGCGAAGTCAAAGGCGGCGCGGCTCGCACGCCGCCAATCCACCGGTAGCCGTCCGAGCCACTCACGGAGTCTCATGGATCAACCCGTTCCTCTAGACACCGTTTGTCGATTGCTCTTGATGGCGGAGGGGGTGGGATTTGAACCCACGAGGCAGGTTTTAGCCCACCTACACGCTCTCCAGGCGTGCCGATTAAACCGCTCTCGCACCCCTCCGCGGTTCGTCTTCACCAGTATACCCAGTTTCGCGCAAGAAGGCACCCGACGCTACGCACTGGAGGGGTCTGACGTCTCTGGGGCCGGCGCGGCGAACCGATAGCCGAACCCCCTGGCCGTCACGATGATTCTCGGGTCGGCCGGATCGCGCTCGATCTTGTTGCGCAGCATGTGGATGTACTTTTTCACGTCTTCCGCGGCCGCGGCATCACCGTGGCGCCATACGGCCTGGACGATGTCCTCGGTGGAGAATACTTTGCCGGGCTTTGATGCCAGCAGGCGGAGGAGCTCAAACTCTTTCGGCGACAGGGGGACGGGGCGCCCGCGTACCACGACCTCCTTGCGCTCCACGCTCAGCTCGAGTTCCGGCGTGCGGATGACTACCGGCGAGGCGGACTTGTAGCGGCGCACGACGGCCTGGATGCGCGCGTCGAGCTCGCGCAGGTCGAACGGCTTGGTGATGTAGTCATCCGCCCCTAGGTCAAGGCCTGCGACCTTGTCCATGGCCGAATTGCGGACCGTCACCATGATGACCGGCACCTGGCTAAACTTCCGCACCGCGTCGAGGACGCCCCAGCCGTCGACATGCGGCATGTTGACGTCCAGCAGGATGAGGTCGGGCTCCATCGCGACGATGGCTGTGAGCGCCACGCTGCCGTCCTCCGCGGACGTCACGGCATGACCCTTGGCGGTCAGGTACTTCACCAGGAGGTCGCGCGAGCGCGCATCGTCTTCGACGATCAGAATCTTCATGCCATGCCTCCGTCCGGCCCGCCTCCCGGGAGCGTGAAGTAGAACGTCGTGCCGCGCCGGGCGGCGCTTTCGAACCAGATGCGGCCGCCCTGGAGTTCGACGTAGCGCTTGACGACGGCCAGACCCAACCCGATGCCGTCGACGTCACGGCGCGTGGGGTCGCCGGCGCGCCGGAACGGCTGGAAGATCTCGGGCTGATCCTCCGGCGCGATGCCCGGACCGGTATCGGCCACCGCAAACAGTACTTGCCCATTTTGGGCCGACGTGGTCACCGTAATCTGGCCGGATGATGTGTACTTGATCGCGTTGTGCAGGAGGTTGATCAAGATCTGGCGCAGCATCGTCTCGTCTGCGCGGACGGTCGCCGCCCCATCGCCGCGCGTCGTGATCGGCAGACCTTTGGACCGCGCCAGGTGCGCGACGTTTTGCCGGGCCTGCTCGACGACCTCCCTCGCGCGCACGTCCTGTATCGCCGGCGACGTGCCGCCCGCTTCCAGCGCCGAGTACCGCAAGATGCCTTCGATCAGCTCCAGCAGGTGGTCGCCCGCGGCCATGACCGATTCCAGATCCTTCCGCTGCGCGTCGGTCAGGGGGCCGTCGATCTCCTCGAGCAGGAGCTGCGCGTAGGCTCTCACCGCGTGCAGCGGCGTCTTGAGCTCATGGCTCATGGCCGCGGAGAACTCATCTTTGATCTTGTTGGCTTTCTGCAGCGCCGCGTTGACGCGGGCCACCTCCTGGTCGCGCGACTGCACCGCCGAGGCCATCGCATTGAACTCGTCGGCCATCTCCTGGAGCTCGTCGCTGGAATCCACCTGCACCCGCGCGGAGTAGTCGCCGCTTTGGAGGTGGCGGATAGCCGGCCTCATCCGATGCAGCGGTCCGAGAATCGCCCGCTGCAGCAGAAGTGACGAGAGGATGCCGGTGCCAAGCAGCAGCAGGCTGGCCATGAGGATCATATTCCGTTCGCTGCGAATCTGCGCGTACACGCCGGCGAGTGGGAAGCCGACCCGGACGTACGTTTGACGCTCGAGCGGGTGCTCGGGAATGGCGCGAACGATATCGAGATACGGTGTCCCAGCCGCGCCGCGTCTCTCGATGACCAGCAAGGGTGTCGTCAAAGGCTCCATTGGCACCGCCAGGTCGGCCCGGCCATCGGAGAACTGGACTTTGCCGTCCCTGACGATCTGGGCGTACAGAACCGTGCCGGCCACCAGCCGGCGGGTCGGTCGGCTCGAGGCAACGCCGTCGGTCTGCCCCTCCGGGGTGACGATGAACCGCGACGCCTCACGTGCGAATTCTTCGGCGACGATCTTCGCACGAATCCGGACCTGTTCGGTCATGACCCGGCGGAGGCGGTCGGTGGCCAGGACGCCGAAGGTGGTCACGAAGGCGACAGCGAGGCCGACGAATGCCAGGATGAACTTGCCCTTCAGGCCCAACCGCATCACCCACCAGTATAGTACGGCGGCACGGTCGGGCAAAAACTTAGGAGGCGCGCTGCCGGAAGCGCGCCTCCCGTAGGGCCGCGGTGCCGAGTGTACCTAGCGATCGATAGCGATCTGGACGATCTTCTTCGCGGCTTCGAGCTGCCTGACGATCGACTCCATGATCTGCATGCTCTCGCCGGAGGCCTGGTAGTTGGTCGAGCCGAAGTCGCCGTCGCCGATGGACTGCTGCGGCCGGTTGGACGCTGCCTGCAGAGCCTCGGTCGCGTGCTTGATCGCGCGGGCGACGAGCTCGGTGGCCTGGTCCTCGGGCCGCATGTTGCGGGTTCCGAGGACGCCGTTCGGTCCGAGCCACGCCGTCACGTCGGACGGGGCCGCCGGTGGCTGGACGCTGCTGCCATCCCCTGCCTGCGCCAGCTCGGCCAGGCGCTTCGCCTTGGCCTCAACCTGCGCCTGGACCGCAGCGATCCACTGGACCTCGGCCGCCTCGCGGGTCACGCGCGCCTGGACGAGCAGTTCGCGCACGCCCTTGTAGGTGTCCGGGGAGCCGGCCATCAGCCGGAAGTTCGGATCGGCGGCGCCCGCCAGGAAGTTCACGGTCTGCTGAATGTGGCGGCTCTGAGAGTCGACATCGAGCGCGGTAACCGCCAGCTTGGCCTGGCTGAGCGCCTCATCGAGGTCAGTCATGGCCTGCGTCAGCGGGGTCTTGTCGACAACGAGCGTCGGGAGCGGCTCCTCAGGCTCTTGTGCCGCCTGAACGATCGGCTCCTCCTGCACTGTCTGCTTCGCAGGATCGGGTGCCTGAGCCGGCGCGGTGGGTCGCTGCTGATCGGTCACGGCCGGCGGGGGAACGACTGGAGCCGGTCGGGCTGAGTCAGTGGCCGGCGGTGGTGCCTGGTAGTTCGTGGACTGCGCGACCAACCAGGGTTCGTCGTACATCCCGGTGATAGCAAGCGATGCGGTCGCCAGCAGCGCCACCGGAATCAGTGCGAGCAGGACTCGCTTCATTGGACTTTCACCTCCGAGAGAATTGGTTTGCTCTGACGCCAGTGTGCCACCCAGCCCCCCTGGAGACCATACAAGAGGGGTGGCGAGCAGGTTGAAATTGGGTCAGAAACCATCGAACAGGAGTTCGGTTTGGCGCGTGTCAGGGCATGCGGGCCTGGGCGAGGGCGACGATACGGTTCATCGCCTGGTAGCTGTCATCTGAGAGCAGCTCGCGACGGAGCACACGGCCATCCGCTGAGAACACCCTGTAGGCTCGTGCCCGATAGCCCGTGGCGCCGGGACTGCGAAGGTAGCGCCGGCCGCCCATTTCGGCTGGGCCGTCGATCAGGTACGTGACCCGTCCCGGCGCGGAGGTGGACAGGACGTCGGTCGTCACGTCGACGGCCACCGAGGGCTTTTCCCTGCCCAGCACGCGGACATGCAGCCGATCGCCGACGATGCCGGCCTGGATGTGGATCGGCCACGGATACGAGTTGCGGAAGCGCAGGTCGATATCGTACTGTGCGACGGCCGCGTCGCGACCGGGCGCCACGTAGGAAGGCGCGAAGACGTGGGCATGGCGCTCCACGATCGGCAGTCCTGCCAGAAGGACAGCGTTGTAGAGGGTTGTCGAGGTCTGGCAGACGCCCCCGCCGAACGCACGGACCAGCTCGCCGTCGTAGCTGACAGGCGCCTTCACGTATCCGCGGTCCACGGTCCAGGACCGCACCGTCCGGTTGAACGAGAACGTCTCCCCGGGCGCGACCACCATGGCGTTGAGGGCTTTGGCAGACAGGCGCGCGTTGTGCTTCTGGCTCGGCGATCGCGCGGCCAGACTCGTGGAGTACCCTGCCAGTTCGACCTCTGTTGCGAGGCTGTCCGCTCTAGTGATGAGCGTGCCTCCGACGAGCAGGACGAGCGACAGCGTGGACAGCGCGACGACCACGTACAGATCCCGGGCGCCCCGCATCACTTGATCACCACCCGGGCCCCCGCGGACTCACCGCGGGTCTGGGGAGCATACATTCCCTGGAGGATGGCCGGCAGCGCGTGGAATGTTCCCGGCGTCTGCGCGCGCAGGTTGTATTCAATGACATGGGTGCCCGCGGGCAGAGATCGGATGAAGAAGGCAATGCGATCGTCACGAACGTCGGTGCTCGCCCACCAGTACGACCACTCATCCATTTCTGCGCTGCCCCGCTCGGTCACTTCGAACCCGGATGGGAATGGGTCTTCGATCAGGATGTAGGCCAGGTCACGGGGCGTGGTGACGGTGAGTCGCACCATCACCCGGTCGCCCTGGGAGAGCCGGTTTCCTGCCGGCACGGTCTCGGTGGTCCACGAATCCTGTCCAACCCTCCGCGGCAGGACGCGCAGGTACTCGCGCTCAATCTTGATGTTGGAGGAGGCCAGGGCCGGAATCTCTTCCATCGCCACGGTTTGTCTCAGTTGAATTGAATAGAAGACCCGGCTGCTGCCTCCGACGCGCTCCAGCGTTACGTCATTCTTGCCGGGGCGCAGCGCGGTGCTCGGCACGTCGAGGACGATGTCCGGTGCCGTCGCGGACGCGGGTGTCAGCCCGTACGTCTGCAGCACCTGACCGTTCAGACCGACGCGGATCTCACCCGTGACCGCCGCGGCTCCCCGCTCACCCGAGATGTAGTCGGCGAGGGCGGCCAGCGCCCACGACGTGTCCCGCGTGCTCCACCAGTATCCGCCGGTGCGGCTGAGCATCATGTAGCGCAGGATGCTCCCCACACGCGCGTCCTTTCGGTTTACCGCCAGGATGGCCCGGAGTGCCGTCGAGGTGGACATCCGGTCGTTCCAGTCCCACGACCACCACCGGGACCCTTCGTCCGAGTCCCAGTGGATCACGCCGTTTTCTGAGACGGCGCGCCGCCCCAGTTCCGCGAACGCGGCGCGGGGATTCCGGCCCAGGAGCTTTTCTGTGAGCACCATGTACGCCAGACCCTGCGGACCCAAATCTTTAGGATTGACCCCGGGCAGCATGGCGCGTGCGGGCTCCAGATCTCCGGCGAGCGCGATGGCGTAGAGAAGGAACATCTGTGTGTCCATCGTCCAGCCCCAGGTGCCCGCCGCCGGCTTGGCCAGTGCGAGCGCCGCCTCTCGTCCTCTCTGCAGCACGGCGTCGCTCACCGGATATCCCATGGATCGCGCCGTGGCCAGGCCGTAGAGCACGTAGGCGGTCATCCAGGGATGGTCGTCATCGAACTCCCACCATCCCCACCCCCCGCTCTCGTGCTGGAACCGGTACAGGCGCGCCAGGCCATCCCGAACCATTGTGGGCGCGGCCTCCTCGACATACCGATTCTGAATTCCGCTCACCCGCAGCGCCCGCTGCACCATCACCGTCGGGAGGAAGCGGCTCATCGTCTGTTCCACGCAGCCGTACGGATACCCGATGAGATATTCGAGGCCCTCGACGACCGAACTCGTGACCGACGGGGTAATGCGGAGGGTCAGACGCGTGGCGCCGGGGATGGCCGCCCGGTTGAGTGTCAACGTCTCGGTCTTGGGCTGATCGGCGGTGACCTCGCCGGCGGCCGAAGTGATCTCCTGCCGGCCGTGCGGCCGGACCGGGATCGAAAGCTCGATGCCGTCCGTATACTGCCGTCCTTCCCTGCCGGAGGTCCAGGCCGTGGCCCGGATCTTGGCCGTTCCCATCTCCCGCGCCACCACCGGCCACGCGGCCTGTCCCACTTTGTGCGGCTGCAGGGAGAGCGTCTGCGTATGGTCGCCTTCCACGGTCAGACCCGTCGCGAGCAGCCGTACGGTGGTCTGCTGTGGGACGTCGGTCTCGTTGTGGACGAGCACGAGGATGCGGGAGCGGTCGTTCTGCGTCAGCAGGCGCGGGGTCTCGACGCGGACCAGAAAGTCCTTGGATGCGATGACCTTCTGGATTGTCCGGCCCAGTTTCGTGTCTGTTGTGTGCGCGACCGCGGTGGCGCGCCACGTCGTCAGATTGTCGGGCAGCACCACCGTGACCGTGGCCTTGCCCTGCGCATCGGTCTGCAGCGCCGGCTCCCAGTGGGCGGTATCGAGGAACCGCCGGCGCAGGGCGATGTTGGGCTCGGCTTTCTCGGCGTCCCCCAGGTAGGTCAGGGCAAACGAATAACTGGTCCGCACCTGGTTCCACCGCCGCGGATAGAAGGCGTTGCGCAGCGCCTTCGGGTCGTCCTCCAGCAGGGCGTAGATCGACTCATCCACGACACCGAACGAGAACTCGGCCTGCTGGGGACGGCCCCGCGCGTCGCGAATCTCGACGCTGTAGGTCGCCTTGTCGCCGGGGCCGTACCGCGGCCGGTCCGACTGGATGGACACCTGGAGCTCCGATTCGGGGTTGGCTACGCGCAGCGCGACCTCGCTCGTGGCCAGCCGTTTCTCCTTGACGTACAGCGCCGACAGAAAGACCTGCGTGCCGTACTCGTTGAGGATTGGAATGTTGACCACGGTACTGCGGCGCGTGATGGGGACCGGCATGACTTTATGGATCTGCGATCCTTCAATGGTAAGCAGGGCGGTCTGACCGACGCGGTCGGTATTGATGAGCACCCGCGCGACGTCCCCGGGCATGTAGCGCCGCTTGTCTGTCAGCAGCGAAAGCTCGGCGTATCTGATCTGGAGCTCCGCCCCGCTGTCATCGATCGCGCAGAGGAAGGTCTCGCCCGCAACCGTGCGCCCTTTCGAGTCCCGGGCCCGGGCGATGAGCCGCCCGAAGCCGCGACCCGGGATCGTCACATCGATGGTAGCTTTGCCGTCGGACCCAGTGGTGGCCGTCTGCTTGACCGCGGTCTCGAGGAACGCTTCCCGCTTTGCGGGATTCCAGCGCTCATACGCGGCCTCCAGCTCGATGCGCACGCCGGGTACCGGCTTCTTGTCGTAGTCTTCAGCCGTCACGATCACCTGCGTGGGTGCGCCGGGCGTCACGAGGAAGCCCTTGGTCTCCACCCAGAGCCGGAACTCGCCGGCCACGACCGCGGCGACTCCTTCACCTGAGGTCTCGCGCCCCGACGGATCGCGGACGGCGACCTGCGCGGTGAAGCTCTGATCCTGAGGGCCGTAGGGTTCGTCGGGTGCATCTGCCCGGAACGTGATGACGGCCCTGCCGCGCTCGTCGAGCTGCGTTTCGCCCTCGATGACGATGCGCCCGTCGCCGGAGGATCGGCGGTACCAGTCGAGCTCATCCGGGTCGAGATCGTAGCGGGCGATGTAGGTCGATACCCAGTCCTGGGCGCGGTAGACCGAATAGGTGACCTTGGCGCCGGCGACCGGCGCTCCGAAATAGTACTGGGCAGACACGGTCATCGACACGGTCTCGCCGCGCGCGTAGCGGGGCTTCTCCGGGGTCACCGTCACGCTGTACTCGGGCTTGCGGTAGGCCGCAACCACGATGTCGTGGGTGACGGTCGACCCCCCGGCCGCAAGCACCAGGGCATAGGTCCCCGTCGCCGCCTCGGCACTCAGATCGACGTGTCCGGCGAAGGACCCGTAGGCGTTCGTGCGGCGCTGCTCGCGCAGGATGGGCTCGCCGCTGGGGTCCCTGATCTCGATGCTGACGGTCTGGCCCGCGGGGACAGAGTAGCCGAATCCGCCGGACGCGTTGCGGCGGGCGATGGCCTTGTAGTGGATGCGGTGACCCGGGCGGTAGATCGGGCGGTCCGTATACGCGTGCAGCGTGAACTCGCCACTCGATTCGAACCGATAGTCCGTGCGCCCGACCACCGCTTCGTCGGGGCCGCGCTGCGCCACGGCGACCAGGAAGAATTCCGTCGCATCACGCGGCAGCGCAAAGCGCGCGGTCCCGCTCACGTCGGTGCGCCCCTGCGCGAGCACCC
>JBQTJP010000029.1:0-5855 GCA_052386995.1 Armatimonadota bacterium | reverse complement strand
GCCCTGAAGCAGCCGGCGCCGTGAGAACGTATGGTGAGATGTCGTCATGCCCTGGCAACTACCCGGACCTGCGGCGCAAATCCTTCCCGCGCGGCAGCGGTACTGCGGCGCATCCCTGGGCATACAGGTGGCGGATGAACACTCGAGCCACTAGTGCGCTGCCGGGGATAATTCTGGCCGGTCTGCTCGGAGCCGGTGTCACGGTCGTGCTGGCCTTTGCAGAGGGCGCGTCGATTGCCGCGAAGTCCAGGGAATACGACATGGGCGGCATTCCGATTCTGTTCGCGGTCATTCCGGTCGCCGATCACTGGATGCCGGGCAAATCGGCATGGCTGCTGGTAGCGTTGGTGGTAGGGTTCTTCGTGTGGATCGCGCGACGGAACCGCACATCGGGCACGGCGCCGTCGGTATGAGCGCCGCGCCCGAGCGTTGTCTGAGGAGCTGAACCCTGGCTAGCGAGCCTGAAAGACCACCCGCCCGCCCGAATCCAGGAGCAGGAGATTGGACGACCCATCGGATGACGCGCCGAGCCAGATCCGGCCCTTGCCGCTTGGATCGGACAAAATCAACCCGGACGATCGGTCAGAATACGCGGTCATCCAGATGCGTCCTTTGCCCATCGAATCCGCCAGGGTCATGCTCGAGATGCCATCCGGCCGCACCGTCAGCCACATGCGTCCTTTGCCCATCGACTCGGTGAGCGCTATTTCCGCGATGCCTTCAGGGGAGACGTTGAGTGAGATTCGGACGCTGCCCGCGCCATCTACGACCTCGATGCTGCGCGCCCGCACGACGTCCTGAGGAATCACCGGCTGCCAGGTTCCAGGCTGCTGCGAAATCGCGAGCTGCACGCCGATCGCCAGCACTCCAAACACGACGATACTCATGAGCCATCCGAGCGATACCACCCGCAGCCGATGCTCGACCCGCTGCAAGCGGGCGTACATGGCCTCCATCTCGCCGTTCATCGTGCACACCCCCCGATGCGTCGGCGCCTGAAAATGGCGGCCCGACTCCATATGGTTCTTGCCCGTCGAGCCCAAAATCTAGGCTCGTGAATGCCGTTTGCCGCAATATTTGGGGAAGAAGCAGGGATGCCGACTAGAATCCGCGCGCCGGGCCGGCCCGCACCGCAACTAGAGGAAGTCGGCCTGGCCTGTCCAAGTCACCTCGCGACACGCCTTCGACAGTGGGGGCGAGAGGAGGTCTCTGGATCATGCGACGTCCGTTGATACTCCTGGCAGTGTTCCTTGTGCTCGCGGTGGCATACCGCCCGACGAGGGCTGCCCCGGCGGGCCCGGTGGAAATCCGGCTCGGCCACGGGTTCGCCGCGGAAGAACAGCTCTGGTTGATGGCGGCGCGTCCGGACATTACGCCGAACCAGGGGAAGGCCTATACTCTCAAATTCACCGCGTTCCGGGCCAGCGACGACCGCCTGCGTGCCTACGAAGCCGGGCAGCTTGACGGCGGCACGATTACCGGCAACACGGCGCTGTTCGTCGCCGAGCAGGGCGTGCCGCTCAAGCTCGTGGCGAGCGTCTCCAAAGAGGTTCCCGGCGGCAACTGGCACAACACCACGTTTCTGGCGCTGGCCGACTCGGGCATCCGGTCGCCGCGGGATCTGAGGGGCAAGAGGATCGGTATCGTCGGCTTCCGGACGTCCACCGAACTGTGGTCCCGCGGGGCTGTGGAGGCAGCGGGCCTCGACTCGAACCGGGACGTGAGCTTCGTGATCGTGCCCTTCCCGGCGATGGGCGAGACCCTGCGGGCTCGGCGGATCGACGTCGGGACGTTCCCCAACCCGTTCCTCCATCTGGAGCAGACGCGCGGAGGCGTGGTGGTGGTCTACACGTCCAAGACGGCCATGGCCTTCGAGGAAGAACTCATAGTGATCTTTCTCCGGCCAGAGTTTATTCAAACGAACCGGGAGGCGGTCAGGGCATTCCTGAGGGATCTGGTGGCGGCCACCCGCTGGTATCTGGCGAATCCCAGGGAAGCCCGTCAGGCGCTGCTGGACAAGCGCTTCGTGGCCATCCCACCGGCCGTGTACTTCGACATGCAGGACTACTACCGCGAGCCGACGGCGCGGATCTCTGTCGACTTCCTCAGGAAGGCGCAGGAGTTCCACTTGAAGCTCGGCTGGCAGACCAAGCGGATCGACGTTCGCCAGCTCGTGGATCTCTCGATGCTCCCGTATTAGCCGCACGCCCCGAACGTGGGGATGCCGCTCGTTGAGGTCGCAGGACTCTCCAAAGTCTTCACCCGCGGCGAGCGGCGAGTTGAAGCGGTGCAGAACCTATCGCTGCGAGTGGACACCGGCGAGTTCGTCACGATGGTCGGCCCGAGCGGCTGTGGAAAGAGCACGTTCTTGCACATCCTCGGAGGGTTTATTCCCCCAACAGAGGGCACAATGCGCGTTGCGGGGCGCGAC
Organism: Armatimonadota bacterium; assembly: GCA_052386995.1. Lineage (GTDB taxonomy): Bacteria > Sysuimicrobiota > Sysuimicrobiia > Sysuimicrobiales > Humicultoraceae > JBQTJP01. Next base: position 3,424 of record JBQTJP010000029.1, on the reverse strand, counting down.
GTGAACGGCCCCGGGCCGGACCGCGGCGTCATGTTCCAGGAGCTGGCCCTGTTCCCGTGGCGCACCGTGATGGGAAACGTGACATGGGGGCTGGAGGTGCAGGGCCGGCCGAAGGCCGAGCGGGTCGCAGTGGCAGAACGCCATCTCGATCTTGTCGGGCTCCTCGCCTTCAAGGACGCCTATCCCGCGGAACTCTCCGGCGGCATGAAGCAGCGCGTGGCACTTGCGCGCGTGCTCGCGTTCGACCCCGCCGTGCTGCTCATGGACGAGCCGTTCGGCGCGCTCGATGCGCAGACACGCGAGCTCATGCAGGAAGAACTCCAGCACATCTGGCTGAAAACCGGCAAAACCGTGCTGTTCGTGACGCACGACGTCGAGGAGGCGGTCTATCTGGGGGACCGGGTCATGATCTTCTCCGCCCGGCCGGGCCGCATCAAGGCCCAGGTGCGGGTAGGCTTTCCGCGGCCGAGAAGCCTGGAGGTCAAGAAGACTCAGGCGTTCCACGAATCGCGCAATCAGGTCTGGGATTCGCTGCGCGAAGAAGTGCTCAAGCTTCGCGAAGACGGTCCGCAGACGCACGAGTGCGCTGATGCCTAGGGAAGCCCTCGTCGCCCTGGCCGTCCTGCTGATGATCTGGCAGGCGCTGGCTTCGGCCGGGCTGCTGCCGGCGTATCTGACCAGCCCGACGATCGTTGTCAGAGAGTTCGCGAACCTGGCACGCACGGGCGAGCTGTTTCAGCACAGCGCCATCAGCCTCTACCGGTCGCTGGCCGGGCTCGCGCTCGGCGCCGCGCTGGGCATCGGCATCGGCCTGCTGGCCGGCATGTCGAGGAGGGTGGCTGAGTTCTTCGAACCGCTGGTGTCGCTGACGTATCCCGTGCCAAAAGTCGCATTCCTGCCCGTCCTGCTGGTCTGGTTCGGCATCTCCGACACGTCCAAGATCCTGCTGATCGCGTTGTCGTGCTTCTTCCCGTGCTACATCGCCGCCGTCTACGGCGTCCGCGCCGTGGACCCCGTGTGGATCTGGGCCGCGCAGAACATGGGGGCGTCGGCGCGGCAGGTCTTCCTGCGGGTCGTCCTGCCCGCCGCGGGCGTGCACATCTTCGGCGGCTTGAGGGTGTCGCTCGCGCTGGCCTTCATTCTGGTGCTCGCGTCGGAGTTGATCGGCTCATCCAACCGCCTCGGGCTGGGCTTCCTGATCATCACCGCGGATGCGGGTGGCCGGTTTGACATCATGTTCGCGGCAATCCTGGCGATCGCCATTCTGGGATTCGCGGCCGACCGTCTCCTGCTCTGGCTTCGGCGGCGGCTGCTGGCGGGCTACGTGGTGATGGAGGAGAGCGCCCATGCCTAGGGCCGGACGGCTGCTCCTCACATGGCTGTCCCAGGCCGTTCCGATCGTTGTCGCGCTGGCCGTCTGGGAAGGCATTGCCCGCTCCGGCCTGGTGAACCCCCGGCTCTTTCCACGGCTGGCCGCGATGGGTGAGCAGCTCGTGTTCCTGCTGGGCAGCCAGCAGCTCGGACTGCACCTGGGCGCGTCGCTGACCCGTGTCGTGGTGGGCTTCGGATTGGCCGTAGCCGTCGGCGTGCCGTTAGGGATCCTCATGAGCCGGGTGGCCCTGTTCGGGCGCGTGGTCGAGCCCGTGTTCTCGTTTGGCTACCCGATCCCGCGCATCGCGCTGTATCCTATCGCTGTGTTTCTCCTGGGGATCGGGCACGCGTCGAAGATCGTGCTGATCACACTGGAGTGTCTCTATCCGATCGCCATCAACACCTACTACGGCGTCCGCAACGTCAACCGGCTGCACGTTTGGTCTGCCCAGAACATGGGGGCGAGTCGCGCGCAGGTCATCCTCAAGGTCATGGCTCCGGCGGCGGCGCCGCATGTCTTCTCGGGCTTGAGGATTGCGCTGCCGATCGCGTTCATCATCACGGTGCTCACCGAGATGGTGACCTCCACCGAGGGCCTGGGGTGGCTGATCCTGTACTCTTCGGCGTCGCTGGTACAGGCGCGCGTGTTCGCCGGCGTGGCGATCGTCGCCGTCATCGGCTTCATCATGGACAGGTCGCTCGCTGCCCTGCGCAACCGGCTCATTTTTTGGGAGAAGGAAGCCGCACTGGTGGCGATGCGGTGAAGCACGCGGCCGTGCGAACATGAACAGAACCTGGCAGCTTGCGGCGTTGCCGGGGTACGACTCCGAGATCGGACGATGGCTGTGGGCTCTGGAGGATGTCCGGCGGCGCCGAACCCTCAAGTTGGTGAAGGGTCTGGACCAACGCACGTTGGATTGGGAGGGCCCAGATGGACTGGAAAACGCCATTGGATCGCTCCTGTACCACATCGCCGCCGTCGAGATGTCGTGGCTGTTCATGGACGTCTTGCAGCAGGACTTCCCAACGACCGTCAAAGCCGATTTCCCCCACGACGTGCGGGATGCCGCTGGCCGGCTAACGCGCGTGCTGCGCCTTTCACTCGCGGATCACACAGGCCGTCTGGAGCGCAGCCGTGCGGTCTTCCTGGCCGCTTTCCGCGGCATGTCGCGCGAGGATTGGAGCCGGCTGCGGAGCCCCGCCGATGTCGACTATCAGGTGACACCGGAGTGGGCGGTTTTCCACCTGGTAGAGCACGAAGCCGGCCACGCGTTCCAGATCAGCGCGCTGAAGGCGCGTGCCGCCCGACACTTTGTTTCCCCGTGACGCTTCCCTATAAGCGCGCGGACGCCAAGGCGTGGGCCCGCGAGCACATGCGCGGGGTATGCAACGTGGTGATGCCCACGTTCACGGCGGATTTGAGAGAGCTCAACCTCGAGGCGATCCGGCACGACCTGCGGCGGTCGGCAGAACTGGGCTTCTGGGGATCGCTGCTGGCAAGCGAGTGCGGTGCCACGATGGACGAGATGAAGGAGTTCGTGCGGTTCGCAGCCGACCAGGCCCCGAAAGGTCACAGTCTGGTGCTGCACGGCAGTTGCGACACGCTCGACGATGTGATCGAGATGTGCCGCTACGCTCAAGAGCACAGCTGCGTGGCGGTCCTCCTCTCCTACCCCCTGACGTTCTATCCGCGCTCCCCGGCCGATATCGTCGAGTTCACGGCCGCCGTGAGCCGGGGGACAGACCTGGGCATCATCCTCTTCGCCATCGGGTTCTGGGGCTTTCGCCGGCTGCACCCGTCGGCCTTCCCACCTGAGGCGCTCGCGCAGATGGCCCGCCTGGATACCGTCATTGCGCTCAAGTACGAGTGCGGGCATCCGGGCACCGGCGGCATGGTGGAGGTCCAGAAGATGCTCGGGCGCGACCTAGTCATCACCGATCCCTTCGAGCACAACTCGCCGGCCTGGGTGGACGCTTACCGGATGCAGTGGATGGGGACGAGTTACTACAATTATTTTGGCGATCGCGTCCCGCGGTATTTCCGGTTGATGCA
>JBQTJP010000028.1:0-36929 GCA_052386995.1 Armatimonadota bacterium | reverse complement strand
GTCGAGCGTGGAGAGATCTTTGGTCTCATGGGCCCGAATGGCGCGGGGAAAACAACGCTGCTGCGGGTGCTCGCGACGCTCATCCTTCCCTCTGAGGGATGGGCGCGCGTGTCGGGGAGCGACGTCGTCCGTGATAGCGGCGCTGTCCGGCGGTGCATTGGCCTGGCCGCGGGTGAACAGCGAGGCTTCTACTGGCGATTGAGTGGCGTGGAGAACATGGAGTTCTTTGCGGGACTCCTCGGGCTGCCTCCCCGTGAGGCGCGGCGTCGGGCAGAAACAGCGCTCGACATGGTGGACCTGCTGCCCTACGCGCGAGAAGTCGTGGAGTACTATTCCACCGGAATGCGTCAGCGGCTCGGTCTGGCCCGGGCGCTGCTCGGTAACCCTCGCGTCCTTCTGCTTGACGAACCGACGCGGAGCCTCGATCCACACGCGACGCAGCGGCTGCACGATCTGATCCGCCGCCTGGCGCAGGAGACCGGGCTGACGGTGCTCCTCGCGACGCACCAACCCGCCGAAGCCGCGGCCATCTGCCGCCGCGCGGCCATCCTCGTCGAGGGTTCCGTCGTGGACACCGTCGCCCTCTCCGCCGCCGACGAAGGGGTTGTGGCCGCACGGTACCGGTCAATCATCGGGGTCTCCTGATGGACATCGCGCACCGACTGTATGCGTTTCTGAAGCGCGACTATCTCCTCGCGGGCGCCTCCCGCCTCGCCTTTCTCTGGCAGGCGGTCAGCATCTTCTTCGTGACGCCGATCCTGTTCTATCTGGGGCGGCTGATTCAGCCGGCCGCATCGGTGTACCTGAGTCCCTTCGGCGGGGACTACTTCGCGTTTGTCGTGGTGGGCGTGGCGTTCTTTGGATTCCTTTCCACCAGTATGGCGGCGCCCGCGCAGGCCGTCCGCTACGAGCAGATGATTGGGACGCTGGATGCCCTGCTCGTAGCGCCCACCTCTCCTCTCGTCCTCGCTGCGGGTGCATCGCTCTGGAACGTGCTGGTCGCGGCGAGCCAGGGACTGCTGTATCTCATTCTGGGAGTTCTGGTCTTCAGGCTCGACCTCGGGCAGGCCAATGTCGTGGCGGCGGGCGTGACCGTCGCCTTGACGCTTGGTCTGTCTGCAGCGCTCGGGATCGTCTCGGCAGCCTTCGTCATTGCCTTCAGGCAACCCGATCCATTGATGAACCTGTTCGCGGCTGGCTCCGCGCTCCTGGCTGGAGTCTTCTACCCAACCAGCGTCCTGCCGCCCGCGCTGCAGCGCCTGGCCGAGTTCATCCCTCTCACGCACGCGCTGCGGGCACTGCGGCTGGCTCTGCTCCAGGGGCAGGGCATCGGGGCCCTGCAGCGGGAGATTGCGATCCTGCTGCTGTTCCTGGCGCTTCTCGCACCGCTGGCGATGCTTGCGCTCTGGTGGGCGATCCGGCAGGCGAAGTCGTCCGGGACACTCGGTGCGTACTGACCTCTATCCCTTCGAGGCCGCGCTCTGCAACCTGCTGGTGGTGGACGAGCGGGAAACCCCCTCCATTCCCTCAGATGCCTGGCCGGCGATCCTCCACCTCGCGCACCGAGAGGGAGTCACGCCTCTGGTTCATGCGGCCATCGGCGGGGCGGCCACCCGCAGGCGGATGCCCGGCGGGTCCGGAGAGGATGTTCCACGTTCCGTGCGCGAGTTGTTGGAGCAGTCGTACAGGTACGCCGGGAACGCGGCCGAGGAAGCGTACGTCCACCTGTCCGAGGTCCTCCAGGCGCTCCGCGCCGCCGGCGTCGCTGCCGTGCTGCTCAAGGGAACAGCCCTGGCCCGCTTCGCCTACCGGGACGCGGCGCTTCGACCGTTCAGTGATCTGGATCTGCTTATCCGGCCGAACGATGTGGAAGCCGCACATCAGGCTCTACTGGTAACGGGCTATATGATCGCCGGGGGGGCGCCGACGCCGGTCGACCTTGCCTGGCGCCATGCACGCGGCTACTTCGATCCTCGACGCCGGCGGATGACCGTCGACCTCCACTGGCGCTACGCAGGATATCCCCTCCTCTTCGAGAGGGCGGGGCCGGGCGTGTTCGCCCGCGCGCGGCCGGTGGAGGTGAACGGCCAGCAGGCGCTGATCCCCGCGCCGGACGACATGCTGCTCGCACTCGGCATCCACTTCGCGCGCGATCTCTGGCACGGCAAGCCCAGGCTGCGTTACCTGCGCGACGCCGCCGAGGTCGCGCGCGGGCATCCCGACGCGTGGGAACGTCTGACAGACACTGCGCGCGAGACACCGCGCGCCCGCTCCTCTCTCTACGTCACGCTGGCGGCGGCGAAGGAGCTTTTGGGCGCTCCGGTCCCCACGGAGGCGCTTCATCAGTTGAGACCCAATTGGGGATGGATAACCGACCGCCTGACGGCGCGGATCCGCAGTAACGTGATGCGTCAGGATCGTCCCGTAGACGCGTTCGCGCAGATCGCGCTGCTGCAGTGGCTCGACGCGCCGTCTATGGTGGCCTACGCGCGGTGGCTCAGTGGACTGGTCTTCGTTCCTCGTGAGCTGGCGGCCAGCCGGCGTCGCTGGCTGCGCGGTTTCTGGGCACGAAGGCCGTCGGGCGTCGACCCGGGCGGCTGAGAGGTCTGGCCCAGGCGGTGAAAGGCGCATCGGAGAAGTTCTGCACGATGATCACGCCGTACGCGCCCCCGTGAAGGACGGCGATTCCCACAAGAGCGTAATCGGACGAGAGGATGTTCTGGCGGTGCGGGCTGCTCGCCATCAGCGCGTCGTGGGCGGTCTGCACGTCGGGGGCGTAGGCGAGGTTCTCACCTACCAGTCGCACGCGAACGTGCTGGTCGAGCACCCGCTGCTGCGGGGTGCGGCCATCGAGGGAGCGATGTGAGAGCACGCCCGCGCCAAACAACTCTGTGCCGTGGGCACGCGCGATGGTGCGCATGGTGGCATGAGGCATCAGCGGCGCCAGGCCCGCCGATAGCCGCTCCTGGTTGATCAGGTTCAGCACGACGATCTCGAGATCGAAGCTCGCCTGGGCGCCGTTGACCCGGTAGGGCAGCGGATATGCGACCGAGGAAGCAGGATCACCGGCGACGAGCGGACTGTACGGCTGAGAGAGCATTGGGACGAGCAGGGCACAACAAAAAAGCAACGCGCGGACCCCCACGGCTCGGAACATGCGTGCCTCCTGCCGGCTTCCGCAGACTTACAGGCATCTTCGGCAGCCTGGCCGACTTCGAGCGAAGTCCCCAGGCTTTGCGTCCCCGCCTCGCGACGGGTTTGCCGTTTCGGAAGCCTCTACGTTCGAATTATGCCCAAGCGCCGAACGCGACAGTCTGCGGGGCCGACGCGGCTTACGGAACTTTCGGGGCTATGAAGTGGACTGAGTTGGATTCTTGATGCCGATCGCGTTGATCGCGGCGCCGGCCGCCAGGAGGGCCGCGCTGATCACCATGGCCAGACGAAAGGCATCGGTCGACGCGTCACGCGCGGCAGCCGCTAGACCGGCGGAGACGCTCGCGCCCGGGCGGTTCAGCGGCGAGATGTGCGCACGGACCTCCGACGAGTCGACATCCATGCCGGGAACCCGCCGGGCCATGCCGTGGTAAAAGCTGACCGTAATCGCCACGAAAATGGCCGCCCCCGCCAGCTGCGGCCCAACGCGCGAGATCGCGTTGTTGATGGCGGACCCGAGCCCCGAGTAACGCACCGCCACCGCGGTCATCAGGCAGGTCGTCAATGGCGCGACCATCACCGCCAGCCCAAAGCCGAAGACCACGAACCCGGGCAGGAAGTCGATCAGATAGCCGGCGGGCGGCATGAAACCTGCGGGGACGTCGGCGCGAAAAGTCCAGGCCTGGCTGTCGGCGGGCACGCGGGCCAGCCACAGAATCCCCAGCGCCATGATTGCCGGTCCCCCGGCCATGAACCATCTCGGCCCATACCGCCCGGACAGCGCACCGAAGCGCGATGACAGAAACGTCAGTAGCAGCGTGCCGGGGATCGTGGCCAGCCCTACCGCGGCGGCGGTGTAACCCAGCGTGCCCTGCATGAAGAGCGGCGCGTAATAGAACGCGACGTAGAGTGCGCCGTAGATGACCAGGGTGGACAGGTTCGTCACCGTAAAGTTGCGAGACCGGAACAGATGGAGCGGCACCAACGGATGCGGTGACCGGGCCATCAGGAACGGGCACACGAGCGCCGCCGCACCGCCCGCGGCCAGCGCGATGAACGCCAGTGGATCGCGCCACTCGCGCTGCTGACCATAGATCGCGCCGAAACTCAGACCGCCGACCGCCAGCGCGACCACGAAGGCGCCAAGCCAGTCGAAATGCCCCGTGGCCTGCTCGTCCCGGCTTTCCTCGACGTGCCTCAGCGTGGCCCATAGCGCGGGCACGATCAGTGGGATGTTCATCAAGAACGCCGCGCGCCAGGAAATCGTGTCCACCAGCACGCCGCCGATGAACGGACCCAGGATGGTCGTGGCGCCGGACGCCCCGGCCCACAGGCCAAATGCCCGTCCCTGCTCTTCCCCCTGGAACGTGGCCGTGATGAGCGCGAGCGACCCCGGCACCAGCAGCGCACCCGCGGCACCCTGCAGGACGCGAAAGACAACGAGCCACTCTATCGTGGGCGCGATCCCACAAAGCAGTGAGGTGACGCCGAAACCGGCCAGCCCCAGGGCGAACATGCGCCGGCGGCCGTAGAAGTCGTTGAGCGCCCCAGCCAGGATGAGCAGGGCGCTGAGGCTCAGCAGATAGCCATTGTACACGTACGACTGCCCTTCCAGGACACCAAAGAGTGTCGTGGGGAGCTGCTCGCCGATCTTCGGGAGCGCGACGTTCACGATCGTCGAGTCGAGAAAGACGATCCCCGAGCCGAGGATCGCCACGATCAAGGTCCATCGCTTACGGCTCATGTCCGCTCTAGTTCTGGATGTGCATTCGCCCAGCCTGCAGCACCCGTGCACGGCAGCGACGTTCAGGGGTTGGCCGCACTCCCGGCCAATAGAAGCGCAACTCTTCACACACCTTGGAGGGAGTTGCCATGTGCGCGCCGGTTGTGATGGAAGCAGTCAGGGAGAGGCTGAGCCGCCGGGACATGTTACGCCTGGCCGGTGCGGCGACTGTCGCCGCCGTTGGCACATTCACGAGCGCGCTGCCAGGAATCATGACGCCCAGGTCATGCCCGCCGACATTCGGGCCTGGGAGGGCCGGCATGGCCGGCTTCCGCGCGGAGCGGCCGTGTTCATGCACAGCGGCTGGGAATCGCGGGTCGGCAGCGCTCAGGCGTTCCGCAATCCTGATGCCTCCGGCGTCATGCACTTCCCCGGGTTCCACCCGGATGCGGTCGAGTTTCTCTTGAGGGAGCGGAACGCTGTGGGCATTGGGGTCGATACCCTCAGCCTGGATTTCGGCGCATCCAAAGACTTCAAGACCCACGTGACCTGGCTCCCAACAGGCCGATGGGGACTCGAGGGTCTTGCCAACCTGGCGCAGATCCCGCCAGCCGGCGCGACCGCCTTCGTCGGAGCGCCCAAAGTCGCCCAGGGCTCGGGCGGGCCCAGCCGCGTGATCGCCGTATGGTAAGATAGAGGCACGCCATGCGCGATCAATTCGGACGAGAGCTCACCGATCTGCGTGTCTCCATCACGGATCGGTGCAACCTTCGGTGTGTCTACTGCATGCCTGAGGACGGGATCGATTTCCGTCCTCCGGCCGAGTTGCTGCAGGACGACGAGCTCGTCTTGCTCGTTGAAATCGCCGCGGAGCTGGGCGTCCAGAAGATCCGGCTCACCGGTGGCGAGCCCACTGTCCGCCCCGGCATCGTACCGCTGGTGCGCCGTATCGCGGCCGTCCCAGGCATCACCGAGCTTGCCATGACCACCAACGCGCTCCTGCTGGAAGCCCTCGCGGAGCCCCTCCGGGACGCCGGCCTCACACGTGTCAACATCAGCCTCGACACCGTCGACCCTGAGAAGTTCCGGCGCATCACCCGCGGCGGACACGTGGACCGGGTGTTCGCGGGCATTGAGCGCGCCGAAGCGGTCGGGCTGCGGCCGATCAAGCTCAACGCGGTGGTCGTTCGCGGGTTCAACGAGGACGACGTTGTAGCCCTGGCCGCGCTGACGTTGCAGCGGCCCTGGGAGATGCGCTTCATCGAAGTCATGCCCTTTGGCACGGTCGCCGATGTCGCCGACGCCGGCATCGTCACGTCGGAGGAGACGCGGGCGCGTATCGAGGAGGGCATCGGACACCTCGAGCCGCTCAATCTGACCGGGGACGCGCCGGCCCGGACCTACCGGCTGCCCGGCGCCGCGGGAACGCTGGGCTTCATTAGTTCGGTCAGCGAGCCGTTCTGCGCGAAGTGCGGGCGCCTGAGATTGACCGCCGACGGGCGCCTGCGGCTCTGCCTGCTGCGCGACGACGAAGCCGACCTGATGACCCCGCTGCGTGCCGGTGCCTCACGCGAAGAGATGAAGGAACGCTTTCGGGCCGCAGCTTACCGCCGGCCGTTCGGTCACGCGCTCGCCGAAAAACTCTACCCTACAGAGCGCGTCATGATCCAGATCGGCGGCTGACCTAACCTACTCGCCCTAGCAGCAAGGGAGCCATTCCCCCCTGTCCTGATTGCACTCTTTAGCGCTGTCCGCCTGGCCACGCGAGCATGGGCATGTTGACGACAATTCCTGGGGTCGTGAGGCTCACACCTCCCGCCTGAGCTATCTGTCGGACTTCTTCCGCGGAGCGCAGCACCCGGGCCCGGCCTCCTTCTTTCCACGTGACGAGCACGATGCGCCGCAGCGGCGTGTACCGGGCATCACCGGGCACCGTATCGAAAACGTCGGGTTGAAAGCCCATTGGCCCCTGCCCTTTCACCCCGTTCCGGAAGACGAACACGGTGGCCAGCAGCCGCTCCGGTATCTCCTTGAGGCTCGGTACGAGGAGCACTTTGGGGCCCATCATGCGCGTGAGCATCGCCGCAACTTGCGGATCCGAGGCCTCCGTATGAATGAACTGAATCTCCTGTCCCTTCGCAAACCCTTTCACCGGTGGGGTAGGATTGGCCGACGTCCCCATCCCCGGCATCTGCCCTTGGGCCTCGGGATGGACCCGGAAGAACCGGGCGAAAACGTTCGCGCCGAGGGCGAGCACGATGAGCCAGAGCCCGACCCCGATCAATACCCGGCCACCCCACCGCTTCACGACCTCAACCCCGATGTCGGCCACGGAACTCCTCCCCGGAAACGCCGGCAACGACGGACTAGTCATTCTCTGGATCGTACAATTCCTCTTCCTCGGGCTGGAACACCACGCCACAGCGGGGGCACGTGACGCCCTCCTCATCGACGGCCCCTAAACGGAAGAAGACGAACCGGCAGGCGGAACAGATGAGACGAAGCACTGAAAGGATGACCGCGCGGGCCGCGCGGGAACTAGGCTTCTTCGCCCTCGAGGTTGCGCTCGAGCTTGCGCTTCACTCTCTGGAGCGCATTGTCGATCGACTTCACGTGGCGGTTGAGTTCGTTGGCCATTTCCTGATAGGACTTGCCCTCGAGATACGCCGTCAGCACCCGGCACTCCAGCTCGCTGAGGTTCTTGCGGATGCGCTCGCGCATCGTCGCGGAGGCTTCCTGATTGATGACGAGCTCTTCGGGGTCGCTGACCTTGATGCTGCTGATGACGTCGAGGAGCGTGCGGTCGGAGTCTTCATCGTAGATCGGTTTATTGAGCGAGATGTACGAGTTGAGCGGGATGTGCTTTTGCCGGGTCGCGGTCTTGATCGCTGTAATGATCTGCCGGGTGATGCATAGCTCGGCGAAGGCGCGAAACGACGAGAGCTTATCGCGGCGAAAGTCGCGAATGGCCTTGTAGAGGCCGATCATCCCTTCCTGGATGATGTCCTCGCGGTCAGCCCCGATGAGGAAATACGCTTTGGCTTTGACGCGAACGAAGTTGCGATACTTGGTGATCAGGAACTCGGCAGCTCGGTCGTCCCCGGTCTTGGCGTGATCGACGAGCTCTTCATCCACTAACTCGTGATAGCCAAGACCTTCCTTGCGTGCCAATACCACCGGCTATCCCCTCCGGCCTGAGGAGTGACTCGTTATCGTGACGACCCGGCTGCGACCCGCGGTTCCCATGCGTCTGTTGAACCCATTATGGAACCACGTTGCGCTGGCGTCAAGGCGCGGTGGCACGTCGGATGGGTTTTGTGCGGCTGCCTTCGGAAGCGGCGCCCTTCACGCCGACCCTGATGGTTCGCGGCACCGGCTTGTAGTAGTTCACCGCGACAACTTCCTCGCGAACGATCTCTCCGTCCTCGCGCACCACTCTGATCGTGCGGGCGCGCAGCCCGCGCTTGGGAGGATCGATCTTGATCTTGCCCACGGGCAGGAACGGATCATCTTTGGTCACCGTGTGCCCGGGGGCCGGCAGCCAGGTGTGATCGGTCACGAGGATTGCCACTTCTCGGCCCGGCCGGGGCGGTCCGAACACGGTGAAAGTCAGGGTCTGCGATGTCACCTCTGACCATATCAAGAGCGGCTGGCCGGTGGTGTTGCGCAGGCGCAGGTCGATGGTCCCGTAGTTGACCGTGGCGTCACGGCCTGCGGCCAGATAGGGCACGGGCGAGGAATGGTTGGTGCGGGCCTCGACTTTCATGTCAGAGAGCAGTGCCGCGTTGAAGAGCGTCGAGGAAACCTGACAGACGCCGCCGCCGTCACCGGGCACCAGGATGTCGTTGATCAGCACCGGGGCCTTACGGTAGCCCCGCCGAGGGTCGCGCGGGCCGACCACCTGATTGTATGAGAGCACGGCGCCGGGTGCCACCAGGAAGCCGCGCAGCGAGCCCGCGGCAAGCTTGATGTTGTGAATCCGGTCGGGATTGTAGCCGAAGCGGGTCGTGAACGACGCGACCGGGTCGGCCATGCGCTGCGCGTCTTCGGTCGAGAGTCTCGGGTGGCGCACCGCCACCACCAGGCCGATGGCCTGGTCCCCGCGCGTCAGCCCAGAGATCACCAGGTTCACCGCCGACGATTCGTCGACGACCACGCCGTCGCGGCTGGGGCGCGTGACCACCAGCCTGCCGTCGGTGACCGTGACCTCGGCCTCCATCGGCTCGGTGACCATCGACGCGGCGATCTGTGCGACAGCGCCGCGGGTAGCGACCGTATCGACCGTGTAGATAATAGGAATCTCGATGGGGTGCCTGACCAGTGTGATCCGCTGCCATAGCTGCGCCGACAGCGATCCGGTGCGCCCCACGGCCAGAGCGGCGGCAACGGCCTGATCCACCGACGCGCGCATCCCCAGCTGCGCGGCGGTCCGCGAGAACTCGTTTTGCCCGGCGCGTATCACCACGGGGCGGGACAGGACCGCCTCGGCGATCGCCCTGACGCGAATGGCCAGAGCCTGGGCATCGAGCCCGCGCACATCCTGGCCTTCCACCATGACGCCGGGGAGAACGCGCCCCGCGTAGTGCTGGCGCTCGATGACCGTCCAAAGGACGGTACCCCCGGCCAGGAGGAGGACGATCGCGAGTCCCAACGCGACGGCACGACCGCTCACGGCTGGGCTCCCTGGGCCGCGCGCATCTGCCGGCGGACCTCAAACAGCACGAGCCCCGCGGCGACCGATGCGTTGAGCGACGCGGTTGCACCGTACATAGGAATGCGGACCAGCAGGTCACAGTGCTCGCGGACCAGCCGTGAGAGGCCCCGGCCCTCCCCGCCGACCACAACGGCAATCGGTGGCCGCAGGGCGGCATCGTACATCGGCTGCGGAGCCTCTGGGTCGGCGCCGATGACCCAGACATTGGCGGCCTTGAGTTTGTCGATCGCCTGCGCGAGGTTGGGGGTCTGGGCGACGCGGACGTGCTCGATCGCCCCCGCCGAAGCCGCCGCCACGGCCGGCGTCAGTCCCGCGGCCCGCCGGCGGGGGATTACCACGCCGTGCACCCCCGCGGCTTCAGCCGACCGCAGCACAGCACCCAGGTTGCCGGGGTCTTCGAGACCATCCAGCAGAATTACGAACGGGGCCTCACCGCGGTTTCGGGCCAGCTCCAGGAGATCATCTACCTCCACGACCTCATGGGCGGCCGCATAGGCAATCACACCCTGGGGAGCGCGCGTGCGCGCCAGTCGGTCGACGACAGCGGTCGGCACTTCCTGCACAAGGATACCGCGCCGGCGCGCCTCACCGACGAGATCGTGCAGTGATCCGCCTGTGGCATGCGTGCGAGCCACAAGGAGCTTGCGCAGCGGCCGGCCCGCACGCAGGGCCTCGAGCACGGGACGTCTACCCTCGATCTGCGTTGTTGTTCCGGGGCTCAGGTCCGGCCGTCTCGCCGTGCGACGACGCGCCATCGTGAGCCTCCGGGGAGATCCTCTAGTATTATTCCCATTTCGGCCAGCTGGCTGCGTATCGCGTCGGCAACGTCAAACCGCTTCTCGTGCCGTGCGCGGTCCCGTCCGGCCACGAGCGCGGCAACAATCTCCTCGGGCCGCGACGGGGTCGTGCCGTCCGGAAAGAACGCGGGATGCTGCGAGCGGAGCGTGCCGAAGAGGCCGGCGAGGGCGTCCGTGGCATCCGCGGGCAGCGCGGTTTGTCCCAGGCGCAGTCCCAGAACTGACGCCAGGGTGCGCAGCGTGTCTGTCGCGGCGGCCAGCCCCCCGGTGGTCGCGGCAGACCCCTCGCCCTGCAGCGCGATGGCCGCCGCCCTGTTGATCTCGACGGCAAGATCGAACAGGGTCGCGATTGCCTGAGACGTCCCGAAATCATCATCCATTGCCTGTTCGAATGCGCGGCGGGCCGCGGCGGCCCGATCGGCAAGTGGTCCGTCTGGAGGAATGCGATGGCGCTCCAGCGCCAGATCGGCGTTCGCGAGCGCCGTACGCAGACGTTCAACTCCCCTGGCGGCGCCCTCGACCGCCTCGTCCGTCCATCGCTGCGGCGTCCGGTAGTGCGAGGAGAGAATGAATAGGCGGATGACGTCCGCGTCAAAGCGGGCGAGGGCATCTCTGATCGCCACGAAGTTCCCCAGATGCCGGTGCATCTCATCGCCCACCGGGGGCCTCATCATCGCGTTGTGGATCCAGTACCGGACAAAGGGATGCCGGCCGGTGTAGGCTTCGGTTTGGGCGATCTCGTTCTCGTGATGCGGAAACCGCACGTCCTCGCCACCGCCGTGGAGGTCGATCTGCTCCCCAAGAAACTGCATCGACATTGCCGAGCACTCGATATGCCACCCCGGCAGGCCTTTCCCCCATGGGCTGTCCCAAGAGGGGTCGCCCGGCTTCGCGGCCTTCCAGAGGGCAAAGTCCATCGGATGTTCCTTCCGCTCGTCGACCTCGACGCGCGCACCGGCCTGCATCTGCGCGAGCGTGCGCCCCGACAGCAGACCGTAGCCAGGAAATGAGGTGACGCGATAGTATACATCGCCGTCGACAGCGTAGGCATGCCCTTTCGCGATGAGGCCCTGGATGATCTCGATCATCCTGGGAATGACAGACGTCGCGCGCGGGTAGTGATGAGCGCGCTGCACGTTCAGCGCGTCCATCTCCTGAAGAAAACGGTCGACGAACTCTTGCGAGATCTCGAAGATGCTTCGGCCTTCCTGCCGCGCGCGTTCAACGATACGATCCTCGACATCGGTGAAGTTCTGAACGTGGCGAACCTTGAATCCCCGGTACTCGAGATACCGACGGACGACATCGAAGAAGATGTACGACAGCGCGTGGCCGACATGCGCCGGTCCGTAGAGGTTCGGACCGCACACGTACATGCGCACACCGCCCGTCTCGATGGGCTCAAAGGGCTCCTTGTGGCGGGTCAGGGAGTTGTGAACGACCAAACCCATCGGCGTACCTCGACTGTCAAGTCTATCGGAGCGATGATGGCCGAACAAGGGGACGAACGAGGGCCTAGCCCAACCGGGCGATCGGGATCACTTCGAGCTCGGCGCAGACTTCCCAGACGCGCCGGGACCGCAACGTTGTCGGGTTCATGCGCCGGATGCAGCGGAGATCGAACGCGCCGCGGTCGGTGACGACGCGATGATACGTCACGTCGTGCTCGCGGCGAACCGCCACGATGCGGGTGATAATGTAGAACTCCGGTCCCCGCCAGAATCCAACCAGACGCGGACGAAAAGCCAACGGTCGGTCTACTTCAACGATGATAGGATCGGCTCGCTCGGCACGCTCGACAAAGAGCAGGTCCGGTGACGGCTCACCCGTCGAGCGGCGGGTGGCCTGCCCGCCCCGCGCATACCGGCCGCGCGCCCCACCGATGCGCTTTGGCCGGCGACGCCGCACCGCTCACCGCTTCTGGACGCTGGAGGGCCCGGCGGGCTCGCCGGACTTTGGCCGCGCGAAAACCATCCGGCCGGCCGCTGTCTGGAGGACGCTGGTGACGATGACGTCGGGAGTCTCGCCGATGAAACGCTTGCCACCCTCGACAACGATCATTGTCCCGTCGTCCAGGTAGGCTACTCCCTGGCCGGCCTCTTTGCCATCGCGGATGACGTGGACCGACAGCTCCTCCCCCGGCAGCACCGTCGTGCGCACGGCCTGGGCGAGCTCGTTGACGTTGACCACGCGGACGCCCTGGAGTTCCGCAACCTTGCTGAGGTTGAAGTCATTGGTCACGACCCACGCGCCGCGCGCCCGGGCCAGCGCCACGAGCCGCGCGTCGACATCGCCGCTGCCTGCACCGTCATCGATGATCTGCACGATCTCGAGCTCACGGTGCAGGCGGTTGAGGATGTCCAGACCGCGGCGACCCCGATTGCGTTTGAGGACGTCTGACGAATCCGCGATGCGCTGCAGCTCGGCGAGCACCGACCGCGGGACCAGCAGCGGGCCCTCGAGAAACCCGGTGAGACAGATGTCAGCAATGCGGCCGTCGATGATGACGCTCGTATCCAGCAGCTTTTCGGTCGCACGGGGGGCCTTTGAAGGCTCGACTGGGGAGTGCGCCCCCTCACGCTGCATCATGCCGGAGACCTCGTCCCGGCGCTGCAGCGCGATATGCAGCCCGAGGTACCCGAAGACGAGCCCGGCGACCAACCGAACATAGGGCCCGATGAGCGGCAGCCCTTCCAGCAGGTATCCCACGAAGAACGCGAGCAGCAGGCCGCCGATGAGGCCAAAGGCCGCCAGGAGCAGATCGCGCAACGACAACGCGGCGAGGCCGTGGAGGACCCAGGCCATCGCACGCACGAACCACCGCGCGAGCGTCGGGCTCACGAGCGACCCGATCAGTCCACCAATCGCCACTCCGGCGACGATGGGAACAAACCCCGCGGTGCCCGCGCCGGGCGCCCACACCTGCAGGAGCTGGATCACCTGGTAGCCCACGAGGCCACCAAGCAACGCTCCGATACCTCGCATGAACTTATCACGCATCGTGACCACTATAACACAGCCCTTCCAAGATCGAGAAGCCAGCGCCGCGGCTGCGCCACGCGGGGTGCATTTGACAGCGCGGCCGGCCGAATTCTATAATGACACTCGCTTCCTGAGGCAGGCCGACGTCGTCGGGCATGACGAGGGGAGACAGGCATGGCAGAGATCGAGCAGAAGACGTTTCAAGATACCGTGACGGAATATCTGATCCGCCACCGCAGCATCCTCGACGTACAGAGTAAGCTCATGGAAGCCACGGCCCGCATCAATCGGGCCATCGCCAAGTCGGTTACCAATTGCGGGTGCATCGGCATCAGTGCCGGCCGCCAGCGATTTCCGGCGGAGCTCAGCCTCACGGAAGTCCGCGACGTCATGCAGTCCCACCTGACGGGAGACCTGTGCGAGCGCTGCCAGGAGGTCCTTGAAACCGAGATTGGATCCGCGTTGTTCTACCTGGCCGCGGCAAGCAGCCTGCTGGGGCTCGAGCTCGACGGAATCCTGCGCAAGGAGCACGGCCGCGTCGCGACGCTCGGGATCTTTCACCTCACGTAGCACCGGGAACACTCCTCTCGTCGCGGCCTGCGACGATCAGCAGTACTCCCACCCCATCGGCCTGCGCTAGGCTATGGCGCGCAGCGCGCTCGAGAGATCGGGCACCTGGTCTAACTCCTGTCCTTCGGGCCCCTCGACGCCGGCTGCTCGGGGAATGACGGCGCGCGCGAATCCCAGGCGCGCGGCCTCGCCGAGCCGCTTCCCCAGCTGTGGCACGGTGCGTACCTCGCCGGTCAGTCCGACCTCGCCGATCACGACGGTGCGAGGATCGACCGGACGATCGCGTAGGCTGCTGGCCACCGCCACCGCGATCCCCAGGTCGGCGGCGGGCTCCTCGACCACCAATCCGCCCGCCACACTCACGTAGACATCCTGCGCGGCCAGCTGCAGGCCCGCCCGCCGCTCGAGAACGGCCAGTAGCAAGAGGACCCGATTGTAGTCCACGCCCGCGGCGGTCCGGCGCGGCATTCCGAAGTGCGTGGGACTGACCAGCGCCTGGACCTCCACAAGCAGCGGGCGCGTGCCTTCGATGGCGCACACGACGACTGATCCCGCGGCCGCCTGTGGTCGTTCTGAGAGAAACGCGGCCGAGGGATTGGGGACTTCAACCAGCCCACTCCCGGCCATCTCAAACACACCGATCTCGTTCGTCGACCCGAAGCGATTCTTGGTCGCGCGCAGGATGCGGTACGCGTGGTGCCGGTCGCCTTCAAAATACAGCACTGTGTCGACGAGGTGCTCGAGGACCCGGGGGCCGGCGATCGCGCCTTCCTTGGTCACATGCCCCACGATGAATGTGGCAATGCCCTCATCTTTCGCCAACCGGACGAGCGCGGCCGTGCATTCTCGAACCTGCGCCACGCTGCCAGGGGAACTGGATACGTCGGACCTGTGCATAGTCTGTATACTGTCTACGATCATCGCTACTGGTCGCAGCTTGCGGGCGGCTCCCAGAATCCCGTCCAGGTCGGTCTCCGCGAGAAGATAAGTCCATTGAGAAATCGCGGCGATGCGCTCTGCGCGCATCTTCGTCTGCTGGGGAGATTCCTCCCCGGTTACGTATAGAACTGCGTGGCCCGCAGCGCTAAGCTGGTTCGCAGCCTGAAGCGCCAGGGTCGAATTGTGGACAACCAGGTCATTGGCCACGAAGTTGGGGGTTCGCGATACGCTGAGATCATACACCTCGGCCTCGCCATCAGGTTCGACGGCGACAACCTCATCCCAATAGATATCGCCGCATCCTAGCGCTCGAAGGCGTGGGTGGGGATAGGCTTCGGCGAGCCGGGTAATCGTCGCACGCTGTAGCGGTCGTTCTCGGCGACGCTTGCGAACAAACACGCCCGCCCGCGCAGAAATGTCGCGGAAGGAAATTCCACCAGTAGCCTGCTCAAGCAAATTCCAGAAGGGCTCGCCAGTGGGGACGGTATCGGTCCGGGTTGATCCCCGACTGGGACGATGTGTGGCCACCTTTGCAAGAGCGCGGGCGCGACCGAGAATCCCGATCTCGGAGACAAATGCTTGCGTTCGTGTTGCACCATGGGCCGAGAGCTCGTAGGAGACATAATCAGCACCGGCAACTCGGGCGTGCTTAGTGCGTAGTTTCGTGATGACGCCAAATCGCAATAGAAGATGCTGTACGTCTTCTGCCAGACGTCGACTGATGGTGGAATACGACAAGCCGACCCGCCCTTGTTGAGTTACATACACAGAGCCGTCTCCAGTAAACAAAGTCCGTAGGAAAATTGCCAACTGCGCACGGGGCAAGCGAAAGATACAAAGAGGAATCGCTTTGTCTGCCGCACGGCAGCGGAGCAGTCCATGTCGTTCAAGAAATCGCGCGACGGGACTGACCCTTTCTGCTTGATGGCGTAGATGAGGCGCAAGATCGGCGAGAGGACACTCTACTGCCTCAGCCAGCCTTTCCAATTCCTTCTCGGAGGGAGTGCTAGAACCACGCTTCCACGCGTGAACCATCTCATAACTGACCTGAGCACGTCTCGCCCACTCTGCCCACGAAATGACCTTGCGTCTTTGGACGTGACGAATCAGTGTTGCGAGTTCTGCCCGTGCACATCGTCTGCGTTCCCAGGAGGTCACGAAACGGTAGGAAGCTGCTCCACCATTTGGCTTGGCATATCGCACCAGCCGAGACCCAAATGCTGCCGCGATTTCCTCCAGATCCGTAACGACTTCGGGCAAACCGGTAGTAACATCGATAGGCTTCCGGGTTGATCCTTCCGAGATTACGTACGCAATCAGTTTTATGGCGGTCTCCGGCATCGGCTCCCTGCCAAAGTACGATAGGCAGCGAGGCCCGGCCACGCGATCCCCGGGCTTGAGATCGCAAACGGATCGCCATCCGTACTGTGTGAGCACTTGATGGCCAGCGGTGCACCGCAGTTGCCGGCCGAGCCCTGTGGTCAAGCGGACAATCGATCTATGGCCCTGCGAATGGAAGGCGGTCACCGACGCCGGATTTAGACGCAGGGAACATTCGTCTACGCTTACCACGCCGCGCGCCGCATGTTGCCAGGCCGTAATAGCTAGGTAGTCACCAGTTAGCGGGTCAAGGAGGCGAGTGTCACCAATGACGCACTTGCCAATTCCTGGATCGCCACCCAAGAGGACGAGGGAACCTGGGACAACACCGCCCCCAAGGACGCGGTCAAATTCCCCGATTCCTGTACGAAGGCGCTCTTGCACAAGAGGGGCAACCTCCGGAAGCGGGACCGGGTCGACAGCAGAAGCGCGAGCTCGCTCAGAACGCAACGGGCCGGAAACCTCTTCAACCAGGCTGTTCCACTCCCCGCAGTTGGGGCACCGTCCCAGCCACTTCGCGGACTCGTGCCCGCACACCTGACAGACGTAGCGCGAACTCAAGCGGCTCATGAGTCTCCCTAATGGTTATCGGCACAGGCACCGCGATCCTTCGGACCCGCGTGACGGCTGCCGGCCGTCCCAAACGACACGGCCCGGGCGCTGGCCCGGGCCGGATGACGCGTCGCGCGACTCGACTACTCGGCGAGCGCCGGCTCTCGCTTGTGCTCGAAGACAATCGCGTCGTCCCGCTCGTCGACGACGACGACATCACCGCCGCGGAACTGTCCTTTGAGCAGTTCGTCGCTGAGGGGATCTTCGACCAACCTCTGGATCGCGCGGCGCAGAGGCCGCGCTCCGAACGTGGGATCGTACCCCTCACGTGCCAGCAGCGCCCTGGCGGCCTCGGTGACCTCGAGATCCATGTTCTGTCCGCGCAACTCGCGGCGAACCCGTTCCACCAGGATGCCGACGATCATCGCAATCTGCTCGCTCGTCAGCGGTCGGAACACGATGATCTCGTCGAGGCGGTTGAGGAACTCAGGGCGGAAGGTCCGGCGGAGTTCCTCCAGCACGTTATCGCGCATGCGCTGGTAGGCCCGTTCGCGATCGATCGACTCGTCCAGGCCCGCGGCGCGGAAGCCAATCCCGACTTCCTTGTCGAGCTGCGGAGCGCCGACGTTGCTCGTCATGATGATGACGGAGTTCTTGAAGTCCACCGTGCGGCCCTGGGCGTCGGTGAGCCGCCCATCATCGAGGATCTGCAGCAGGACGTTGAAGATCTCCGGATGTGCCTTCTCGATCTCGTCGAACAGCACCACGGAGAACGGCCGCCGGCGGATGGCTTCGGTGAGCTGTCCACCTTCCTCGAATCCGACGTAGCCGGGCGGCGATCCGACGAGGCGCGAGACCGTGTGGCGCTCGCTGTACTCGGACATGTCGATGCGGACCAGTGCGCCCTCATCGCCGAACAGAAACTCGGCCAGCGCGCGGGCAAGCTCGGTCTTCCCGACCCCGGTCGGCCCTAGGAAGATGAACGAGCCGATGGGCCGGCGCGGATCCTTCAGGCCGGCCCGGGCGCGGCGCACGGCCTTGCTGACCGCCCGCACCGCTTCCTCCTGCCCCACGATCCGCTCGTGCATGCGGTCTTCCATGTGCAGCAGTTTCTGCGATTCTTCCTCGACCAGGCGCGTGACTGGGATGCCGGTCCAGGAGCTGACGATGTCGGCGATATCGTCGCCGGTGACGGTGTTGAGGTTGGCCCGGCCTTTCTCGCGCTTGATCGACCCCTCGAGCTCTTCGAGCTTCTGTCGTAGGACGCGCTCGCGGTCGCGCAGCTGCGCGGCGCGCTCGAAGTCCTGCGCCTTGCTCGCCTCTTCCTTCTCGCGCTTGGCCCGCTCAACACGCTCGACGGCCTGCCGGACCTCCTGCGGCAAGAACGACGCCTGCAGCCGGATCTTCGAGGACGCTTCGTCCATCAGGTCGATCGCCTTATCGGGCAGGAATCGGTCGGAGATATATTTGTCGGCCAGCGTGGCGGCGGCAACGAGCGCTTCGTCGCTGATCGCCACCCCATGGTGCGCTTCGTACCGATCGCGCAGGCCGCGCAGGATTTCGATCGTTTGCTCGACGTTCGGCTCGGCTACGAGGATCGGCTGGAACCGCCGCTCCAGCGCCGCGTCGCGCTCGACGTACTTGCGGTACTCGTCGAGCGTGGTGGCGCCGATGCACTGTAGCTCGCCGCGCGCGAGAGCCGGCTTGAGAATGTTGCTGGCGTCGATCGCGCCTTCCGCGGCGCCGGCGCCCACCAGGGTGTGAAGCTCGTCGACGAACAGCACGACCTCACCCTGGGCCTTGCGGATCTCCTCCATCACTTTCTTCATGCGCTCTTCGAACTCACCGCGGTACTTCGTGCCGGCAACCAGCGCCGCCAGGTCGAGCTGCACCACGCGCTTGCCGCGGAGCACCTCCGGCACGTCGCCACGCACGATCCGCTGCGCAAGGCCTTCGGTGATCGCCGTCTTCCCCACGCCGGGCTCGCCGATGAGGGCGGGATTGTTCTTTGTGCGGCGCGACAATACCTGGATGACGCGCTCGATCTCACGCTCGCGGCCGATAACGGGGTCGAGCTTGTTGTCGCGGGCGAGTTTGGTTAGGTCGCGGCCGAACTCGTCCAGTGTGGGCGTCTTACTGGCCTGCTTGGTGTATGAGGTCGTCCCTTCTTCGCCCAGCAGGTAGACGACCTGGGCCCGCACGCGATCGAGGTCGGCGCCCATCGCTTCGAGCACCCGCGCGGCGACGCCTTCGCCTTCGCGGATGAGCCCGAGAAGTAGGTGCTCGGTTCCGATGTAGTTGTGACCAAGCCGGCGGGCTTCATCGAGGGCCAGCTCGAGCACCTTCTTGGCGCGGGGCGTAAAGGCCACCTCTTCGTGCGGTGACCGCTCGCCACGCCCAATCGCACCTTCGATCTCGGCGCGAACACGCTCGGGGCTGATGTTGAGGCTCTCGAGGACTTTGCTGGCGACCCCTTCGCCTTCGCGAATGATCCCCAACAAAATATGCTCGGTTCCCACAGCGCTATGGTTGAGGCGCTTCGCCTCTTCCTGAGCGAGGATGATGACGCGGCGAGCGCGCTCTGTGAACCGTTCAAACATTGCCACCGCACACTCCTCTCTTCCGGTTGAGAGGATCACATCT
This sequence comes from Armatimonadota bacterium, assembly GCA_052386995.1. Lineage (GTDB taxonomy): Bacteria > Sysuimicrobiota > Sysuimicrobiia > Sysuimicrobiales > Humicultoraceae > JBQTJP01. The sequence continues at coordinate 17,476 of JBQTJP010000028.1, read as the reverse complement.
CGCAGGCACGGATTCTGCCTGCGCTGACCTCACTCCTGCTGGCCCCTTCCCGCAACCGTGGGTGGGGCCCTTACCCGATAATACGATCCGGCGCCCGGAGAAGATTCCCCGCAGACTCTCGCTCACCGGGGACCGTCGTGCCGTACCTTAGTTGTACCCAAATGGGTCTGAGGGCTGACTTCCGGTGAGACTGACTACTGCCTGATCTCGAGAATTGTGTACTTGAGGGTGCCGGCCGGCACACGGATCGTCACCGTCTCGCCTTTTTTCCTGCCGATGAGTGCCTGGCCCACGGGGGACTCGTTGCTGATCCGATCCCGCATCGGGTCCGCTTCCGCCGACCCCACGATCATATAGGTGATCTCATCACCCACGGTCAGATCGTTCAGACGCACCGTCGAACCGACCGTCACCGCATCTGAGGGATTCGCGCTGTTGTCGATGACCCGGGCGTTGCGGAGCATCTGCTCGATCTGGAGAATCCGGCCCTCGACAAACGCCTGCTCGTTCTTGGCATCGTCGTACTCGGCGTTTTCGGCCAAATCCCCGAATGCCTTGGCCTGCTTGATCCGCTCGGCGACTTCTTTTCGCTTTGTGACCTTGAGGTGCTCGAGTTCCTCCTCGAGCTTGCGAAGACCCGCCTTCGTGAGAATCGTTTCCTTCTCGCCGTCGATCGTCTTGGGCGGTAGGGGCGTCGGGTTCTTCTTTGCGCTCTTTTTCGTGTTTTTCATCTGGAAAACCCGCTGCTACAACGGCTACCGACCGCCGCGCAACAACCACGGCGGTCGGAGTGACTGTCCTTGAGTATAGCGACGAGGCCATTCTCCGTCAAGCACGGGCAGGTTCACCTCGTACACGCCGCGTCAGGCGGACGGCGTGAGCCGTTCGACCCGCGGGCGAAATCCGACGCGTCGGATCAATTCAAGATAGTCGGCAGGGCCGAGATCCTCGGGGCGGCGGCCGGACAGCGCGACCAGCGTGGCCTGGAGGACGTTCGTCGCGAATGAGCGCCCGTTCATCTCGGGCGTGGTCGTCACCAGCAGCGCCAGTCTCCGCCGGCGCAGGTCGTCAAGGTCGGCGGCGGTGATCGTCTGGGTCAGTATTGTCTTGCCCGACAGGTCCTCGGGCATGTGTCGCTGGATATAGTGATAATCGCCGGCGATAATTTCCGCCCACCCGTAGGCTCGCCCGAACTTGGGCGTCACGTGCTCCTGCTTCTCCCCGGTCGGATAGAGCCACGTGTACGGCAGGCGGGTGAGCACAGGCAGCAAGATGGCTGCCAGCACCTTGATCGTGGTCAGGCCGCGCAGGGCGATTGGGATTCCCAGCCCGAACATGAAATCACCGAACACGACATTGGCCCCGGCCTGGACGAATGCCTCGGCCATGCTGTACCGATCTACGGCCGCCACGAGCAGCACACGACGTCCGCGGATCGACAGGCCTACTTCATTCGGAAGGATCTTCGTGATGAGGTGCCGCTCCCACGATTCCTTGACGCCGCTGCCGTCCACAACCGGCGTGCGCATCCCCTGGACGGCACGCACGGCGTCGCGGAGATAATAGCGGCGCTTCCCGGCCACGAGCACCAGGTTGATGCCGCCGATCCCGATCGCGTCGACCTTGCCGTCGAGCTCGCGCAACTTTTGACAGAATGCCTTATAGTCGCCATTGGTGCCGATGCGCTCGATGATGAACCGCTGGCCGAGCAACTCCGTCTCGACGCGGTGGTCGCCCCGGCCGGACCCCATGCTCACGCTGACGACGTGGCGAGGACGTTGCACGGTGGGCGTGTGGTTTTGACGTTACTCTACGGGTTCCTGCCCGCGGCTCTGTCGCGCACCGGCGTGCGGGATGACGGCAACGTCACTGACCACGACGCGCCGCACTTCCCCGCCGGGGAGACGCACGCGGAGCGCGCCGTCGGGATCGGCACCGTCGGCGATGCCTTCGATCGAGATGCCCAGGCTGTTCGCCACGATGCGGTGCCCGCGGGTGGCGTCGCGCGCCGCCCACGCGTCCAGGACCTGCGGCCCACCCTGAGCCCAGGCAGCGTACCAGGCGTCGGCTCTCGCGAGCAGCGTCTCGAGAAGAGGGTCCAGCAGCATCGGCCGCCCAGTGACGTCGTGCAGAGACACGGCGGCCGTGCGAAGGGCTTGCGGCAGCGCCTCGGCGGGCACGTTCGCGTTGATGCCAATCCCGACCACGATGGCCCCCCGCGCCCCTTCTAGCAGAACTCCGGCAACCTTGCGGCCACCGATGACGATGTCGTTGGGCCACCGGATCGCTGATTGGACGCCGGCGACCTCATCGATCGCTTCCGCTGCGGCGACGGCCATGGCCAGGCTGAGCCGTCCCCATCCGGCGTCACGCGCCGGGCGCAGCACGATCGAGCACCACAGACCGCCTGGGGGCGAGATCCAGGTGCGACTGTGCCGGCCGCGCCCCTGCGTCTGGCAACGGGCCACCACGACCGTTCTCTCCGGGAGCCCGGCGTCGGCCATCAGGCGCGCCAGATCGTTGGTGGATCCGAGCTCGCCGACGCGAACGAGCGGCGCTCCCGGGCGCGCCGGCGGTACGTCAGTCGGCTGCATCGATGACCAGACGGCCTCGCTTGATGACCTGCCGTGGCAGCAGCGCCCCGGCGGCCATCGCGATCTCGCGATAGTCGCCGACGTCGAAGACCAGCAGGTCGGCCGCCTTGCCGGCCGCCAGGCTGCCGACCTCTTCTTCCATGCCGATCGCCCATGCCGCGTTTATCGTCGCGGCGGCTATGGCCTCCGCCGGCAGCATCTTCATGCCGGTGCAGGCCAGGCCGATCACGGCCGGCATCGACCATGTCGGTGACGATCCGGGATTGAAGTCGGTGGCAAGTGCGACGGCCACGCCGAGTTCGATCATCCGTCGCGCCGCCGCATAGCGCAGGCCGAGAAAGAGCGCGGTGCTGGGAAGCAACACCGCCATAGTGCCGGTGCGGGCCATCGCCGCCAGCCCGGCTTCGGCGGCGTGCAGGAGGTGATCGGCCGAGACCGCTTCCATTTCCGCCGCCAGCTGCGCTCCACCGCGGTCGCCGAATTCGTCGGCATGCAGCTTCGGGGTCAGGCCCAGCACGGCACCGGCTTCGAGCACGGTCCGGCCCTGTTCGATGGTGAACGCGCCGTCGTCGCAGAAGGCATCGCAGAACTCGGCCAGGTCTTCCTCCGCCACGGCGGGCAGAATCTCGCGCGTGATCACGTCGACATACCTGTCCGGATTGCCGGCAAACTCGGGCGGCACGGCATGCGCGGCCAGCACCGTGGGCACGAGATCAACCTCGTGGGTGGCCGAGAGACGGTGAACGGCGCGTAGTTGTTTGAGCTCGTCGGCCACCGAGAGACCGTAGCCGCTCTTCGCCTCGACGGTCGTCGTGCCGCAGCGCAGCATGCGGGTCAGGCGCACCGCACCCAGCCGCACAAGCGTGTCCTCGTCGGCAGCGCGCGTCGCAGCGACCGTGCGCAGAATGCCACCGCCCGCGGCGGCGATCTCCAGGTACGTGGCCCCGCGCAGGCGTGCCTCGAACTCATCGGTCCGTGACCCGGCGAAGATCACATGGGTATGCGCATCCACGAAGCCCGGGAGGACGACGCGTCCGGTCGCATTGACGAGCGTAGCCCCCGCGTCCAGGCGCACCGCGTCGCGCACCTGCGCCGTGGGCCCCACCGCCACAATCTGGCCGTCCGCCGCCGCGATCGCGCCGTCTGTGATGATGGCGAGATCGCGCATCCCCGTGCCCGCGCGCGGGCGGTCGTCGGGGCCGGCGAGGGTGACCAGTTCGGCGGCATGCTCGACCAGCAGATCGGCGGACTGCATCCCTGGCGCTACTCCATGAGGCGGGCTTCAAGCACCTGCGCGCGTTCGAAATCTCGAAGTCGCAGATGGGTCCGGGCGACGTCCAGGAGGGCATCGAGAGGAACCAGACCGACGATCTCGCTCTCGGCCACCTCGACACCGTGTTCGCGAGCTTCGTGGCGAACCGCTTCGAAGACCCGCGCCATCGAGGTCGTGGCGGTGTCCAGCAGGTTGATCGAGACCTGAGCCGCCCCGGAGGCGGCCCGGACCCCCATTGCCTGCACGGCAGGCAGCCCGCCGCTGGACTCGCGGATGCGGCGGGCGATGCCACGCGCGATCGCGAGGTCGCTCGTCGACAGATTTATGTTGTACGCGATTAGCGGCGCTCTCGCGCCGACGACGACGGCGCCGGCGGTCGGATGCGGCCGAGGATCGCCGAGATCCGGCGCCCAGGCGTCCTGCGTCATCTTCTGTGCGAGACCCTCGAACTCGCCTTTTCGGATGTCGGGGAGTCGCACGCGGTGGGGCGCCCTCGCGGCCGCGGCATAGAAGTACACGGGGACCCGAAGCCGCGTCCATACCTCTTCCCCCACACGCCGCGCGAGCGCGATGCAGTCCGCCATCGTCGTCGCCGCGATGGGCACGAAGGGGATGACATCGACCGCGCCCAGTCGAGGATGCTCGCCCGAGTGCCCGCGCATGTCGATCAGCTCGACGGCGCGGGCCGCCAGCGCCACGGCCGCGCGCGCGGCCGCGTCGGGGTCGCCGGCAAAGGTGATCACGCTGCGGTTGTGGCTCACGTCGGACTGCACGTTGAGCAGCCTGATCCCCTCGACGCGTCGCACGGCCGAGGCCACGGCATCAATGACGTCCTGGCGCCGGCCCTCGCTGATGTTCGGGATGCACTCCACGAGCGGAGCGGGCACTGCTCAGAGACCTCCGAACGGCGTTGGTGGCGTTTAGGTTCGTCGCTGTGGCAGGTTCTCCTCGACCGGACATCCAAATCCCATCGGCGATCCCATGTCTTCTCCCCGCACAGATCGCCGGTCGCACGACTCCATGCGTCGCGTGCGTCTGAGCCGGCTGCTGGCGCTCGTTTTGCGCCACCGACCGGAGGAGGTCGGGCTCGCTCTGGACGCCGGAGGCTTTGCGCCGCTGGATGCGCTCGCGCGGGGACTGGCCGCGCAGCCGGGTTGGAGCTCGGTGACCGTGGCCGATCTTATGGCCGTCGCGGAGGCCGATCCGCGGCGCTACGAAGTACGGGATGGGATGATTCGCGCGCGATACGGTCACACCGTCACGGTCGCGCAGCCGGGAGAGGCCGCGTACCCACCGGAGTGGCTCTACCACGGAGCCTCCCCTGACGAGGCGGCCGCGATGCGCACCGGGGGGCTCCTCCCTCAGGCGCGGCAACATGTGCATCTGTCGACAACGCCCGCACTCGCCCGTGATATTGGGCAGCGTCACACGCCCGACGCAGACGTCGTGGTCGTCTTCGCGCGGCGGGCGCACGCCGCCGGTGTGGAGTTCAGGCGCGCCGGGCCCACCGTGTACCTAACAGCGCGTATCTCGCCCGAGTTTCTCCTGCTGCCGCCAGGCTCACCGGAGGAGGAATCGTAGCCATGCCCGTGCTGAATCCTGGCCTTTCGCGGGACGCCCGGGATGTATCGTGCGGCGGGTTTTGTGCCTTATCGCGAAGGGGAGCTGTCCGTGATCGTTCGAAAACCTCTGTCTGAGGCAGGCAGCGACTAGCCGGGCCCGCCGGAAGGCTCTTGATCGGTGCCAGGCGGCGCTTCTTCGATCCTCGAAAAGTAAATCACCGAGACCTCATCGTCGAGCGTGACGGACTGCCCGTAGATCTTGGAGAGGAAATCTATCAGGTCTTCATGCCGGCGCAGCTGGCGATTATCGCGCTCGATCTCGCGCGGCGTCACCTCCGCCAGGCGCTTCACTTCGACCCGGTCGATAATGGCGGGGAAAATCTTCCGGCGCGTTCCGAATCGACGGCCTACGGTAATCCATACGACCTGGCCGTCGCGATACTTATCCATTTTGTTGCCCAGCCGGATCGTGACGGTCTTCACGCCCTGCCGAAGCGAATCAGCAAACAGGGACGAGTAGAAGTTCAACGCGTACAACGCGTGCATCGACCCCCTCCGGCGGCGGCCATGATGTCCCCGGCAGATTCCCCAGGTGCTCCGGGACTCCTGCCGCAGCGCCCGGTGGCCCCGCGCCACTATACGCTAGTGGCCGGCGGCGGGGGGCCAGCCCAGGTGCCACCGGCTTGCTGCCGCCTGGGCCTCCGGATAGCCGGCATCGGCGTGGCGAATGATCCCCGTTCCCGGATCGGTCGTGAGCACGCGTTCGAGCTTCTCCGCGGCCAGTGACGTGCCGTCGGCGACGCTCACCTGCCCCGCGTGAATCGCGTAGCCGATGCCCACGCCGCCGCCGTGGTGCACGGCCACCCATGTGGCGCCGGCAGAGGCATTGACCAGGGCGTTGAGAATCGGCCAATCGGCGATGGCGTCGGAGCCGTCGCGCATGCCCTCGGTCTCGCGGAGCGGCGAGGCCACCGACCCGGCGTCGAGGTGATCGCGGCCGATCGCAATCGGCGCGCGCACTGCTCCTGATCTGACCATGTCGTTGAACGCGATCCCGGCCCGGGCGCGTTCACCGTACCCGAGCCAGCAGATGCGCGCCGGCAGGCCCTGGAACGGCACTCGGGCCTGCGCCAGCGGGATCCAGCGCGCCAGCGCTTGATCGTCGGGGAACAGAGAGAGAACGGCGGCATCGGTCGCCGCGATGTCCGCCGGATCCCCCGAGAGCGCCACCCAACGGAACGGGCCTTTGCCTTCACAGAAGAGCGGGCGGATGTACTCGGGAACAAATCCCGGATACGCGAAGGCATCACGAAAACCGCCCTCCTGCGCCTGGCCCCTCAGATTATTGCCGTAGTCGAACGCGACGGCTCCGCCGCGGCGCAGAGCGACGATCGCCTCGCAGTGGCGCGCCATCGACTCGCGCGATCGCGCCACGTATCCGGCGGGATCATCCCTGCGCTGGTGCGCCGCCTCTTCGGCGCCCACCCCGACCGGCACGTAGCCGCCCAGCGGATCGTGGGCGGAAGTCTGATCCGTCACGATATCGACCGGCGCTCTTCGCCGGGCGATTTCCGGGACGATCTCCGCGGCGTTTCCGAGCAGGGCGACCGACAGCGGCTGCTGCGCTGCCCGCGCTTCCTCGGCCCACTTCAAAGCCTGGTCGAGCGAATCGGTCGCCTGGTCGAGCCAGCCCTGCGATCGCCGGCGGTGGATCCGAGTGGGATCCACCTCGACGACCAGCGCCACGCCGTCATTCATCGTCACCGCCATCGGCTGCGCGCCGCCCATCCCGCCCAGACCCGCGGTGAGCACGAGACGCCCGCGCAGCGTTCCGCCGAAATGCTTGCGGGCCACAGCCGCGAATGTCTCATAGGTCCCCTGAAGGATCCCCTGCGTACCGATGTAGATCCATGACCCGGCTGTCATCTGCCCGTACATCGTCAGACCGAGGGCCTCGTACTCCCAGAATTTCTCCCAGGTCGCCCAGGCTGGTACGAGCATCGAGTTGCTAATGACCACGCGCGGGGCCCACATGTGCGTTCTGAAGATGCCGACCGGCTTGCCGGACTGCACGAGAAGGGTTTCGTCGTTGCCGAGCGCGCGCAGCGCTGCCACCAGGGCGTCGAACGCGGCCCAGTTGCGCGCGGCCTTCCCGGTGCCGCCGTAGACGATCAACTCGTCCGGCCGCTCGGCCACGTCGGGATCCAGGTTGTTCATCAGCAGGCGCAGCGCGGCTTCCTGGGGCCAGCCGCGGCAGGACAGGATCTGGCCGCGCGGTGCGCGCACGGGGCGTGGCTGGCTCACTGCAGGGCTCCTGCGGGTCCTGCCACCGCCTCCAGCACGGAGCCGTCGCGCACCAGGGCGGCAGCGGCGGCCAGATCGGGCGCCAGCACGCGATCGTCGTCCAGAGGCGGGATGGCCTTCCGTACGGCGGCGTATGCGGCGGCGGTCCCGCGTCCCATCCTGGCCTTCTCGCGGAACTCCAGCGCCTGGGCTGCGCAGAGCAACTCGATGCCCACGAGCTGCTCTATATGTGTGGCGATCTGGGCCGCCTTGCGCGCCGCCGCGGCGCCCATACTGACGTGGTCTTCCTGGTTGGCCGAGGTCGGGATGCTGTCCGCGCTGGCGGGATGCGCCAGCACTTTGTTCTCGGAAGCCAGCGCGGCCGCGGTGTACTGCGCCAGCATCAGGCCCGAGTGCAGCCCGCCGTCCGGCGACAAAAAGGCGGGCAGCCCGGACAATGCCGGATTCACCAGCCGCTCGATGCGCCGCTCGATCATGGTCCCGAACCCCGCGAGTGCCACGGACACGAAGTCGAGCGCGAGAGCGACCGGCTGGCCGTGAAAGTTGCCTCCCGACAAGACGAGGCCCTGGTCGGGAAAGAGCAGGGGGTTGTCTGTCGCAGCGTTGATCTCCACCTCGACGACCCCGCAGGCGTAGGCGACCGCGTCGCGGGCCGCGCCGTGCACCTGGGGGAGGCATCGGAGCGCGTAGGCATCCTGGACGCGCTCAGGGTCACTGTCGAGCAGCGTGCTGCCCGCGGTCATGCGGCGCACGTTCGCGGCGCTGATCTGCTGACCCCCGTGCGGCCGTACCTCGTGCAGCCGCGGGTGAAACGCCTCGGACCGGCCGCGCAGCGCCTCCAGCGACATCGCCCCGGCGGCGTCGGCGGCCGCGCACATGCGACGCGCCCTGTGAAGCGTCAGCGCGCCAGACGCGGTCATGAGCTGCGTGCCGTTGACCAGCGCCACGCCTTCTTTGGGGGCCAGCCGCAGCGGGCTCAGTCCGGCCGCCCGCAGCGCCTCGGCCGCCGCCTGTCGGACGCCTCCGGCGATGACCTCTCCTTCTCCGATGAGCGCCAGCGCCACATGCGCAAGTGGCGCCAGGTCGCCGCTGGCGCCGACCGAGCCCTGCGCTGGCACCACGGGGTGGATTCCGTGATTCAGGCAGGCCAGGTGGAGCTCGATGACTTCCTCGCGCACGCCCGAGTAGCCGAGCGCCAAGCCGTGGGCGCGCAGCAACAGCATCGCCCGCACGACATCCTCCGGCAGGGGTGGGCCGACCCCGGCCGCGTGGCTGCGGACGATGTTCAGTTGAAGTCGGGCGGAGTCTTGTGGTGAGATGCGCACCGAGGCCAGCCTGCCCACGCCGGTGGTGATCGCGTAGATGGGCGCGCCCTCCGCGATCAGGCGGTCGACCTGGTCCCGCGAGGCGGCGACGGCACCACGCGCCTTCGGGGCCATCGTCACGGTCGCGCCACGACGGGCCACGGCGGCGACGTCTTCTATGGTGAGCGTCGCGCCGATCTCGACCTGCATGAAGCCGGCGGCTAGTCCTTCAGCCGCTCGTCCACGAAGGTCATCGACACCTTGTCTTTGCCGCGCGCCCCCTCGCCGACCGCGAGCGTCTTCCCCTTGTTGGTCAGCGTCACCGTAACCTGCCCGAAGTCCCGCATCTGCTGAAGAATGGCTCCAATGGCGAGCGTCGCCTCTGCCTCCAGAAGCTCCCGGAGTTCCTTCTTTGGTTTGTCGGCACGATACAGCGCAGAGTCGAATGTAAGCGTGACCGCCTTCTTCTCACGGTCGACCTTTACTTCTTTGACGCTGTTCGGGCCTACGATATTTTCGACGAGATTCTTGGCGATGACTTCGGGCGCCGGCGGCCGGCGGAGATCTTCCTGCGCCCTGCGGTACTGGAGGTCCCAGACGTACATACCCGCGGTCACGGCGAGGGCGATCGCGACATAAATGAGAATGGGAACGACATTGATCCCGGTTTTCCGTGCGAGCCCCTTAGGGCGCGTGCTGGCCACCTGGCCACCTCCGATTAAGTAAACGTAAGCGCCGTCGACCGCGTAATGGTCCCCCGGTACAAGAACGACACCTGCCGGATCGCCACCTGGAGGTCGAATGGGGTAAGCGCGGACACCGCGTCGACCGGCAGAATCACCTGGTAGCCGCGGATCGCGGCGCTGCCCGCCGTGTGCAGGACGCAGATATTCGCCACGGTGCCGCACACGATGACGGTCTGAATGCCGGCAAGCCGTAGCTCATGGTCCAGCGACGTCCCAAAGAAGCCGTCATAGCGCAGCTTTTGGATCACGCGGACCGCGCCGCGCTCGCCCGACGGAGGTCGCAGGGCGTCGACGATCTGCCAGCCCCACGTGCCCTCCAGCACGTGCTCCCCCCAGATCGGAAACTCGGGATCGCCGGGCTGGTGTGTGTCCTGCGTGTAGTATATGCGGACGCCCGCCGCGCGCGACCGGCGCAGCAGCGTGGCAATCACGGGAACCGTGGCGGCGGCATCGGGGACCACGAGCGCGCCGCCCTGGGAGACGAAGTCATTCTGCATATCCACGACGATGAGGGCGCTCGTCGCGGCGGGCACGCTGACCGCCGGCTGCACCGGAACGTCGGGGACCTCGATAGTGACCGGCATATCAAGGAAAAGTTCGGCGAAGCCGCGCACGGCCCCTGGCCGGGTACCCGATTGCGGGTGGGGACGCGCAGGCCGCAGAGGGTGAGCTATCCGGACGCTTCGGGCTTGGCGCGTAGCCTGGGCAGCGGGGCCTCGGGCCGGGTGCGCCCATCGGGCGACACCGGCTCAGCTTGCGCGGCCGCCGCCGGGGCCTCGGCCGCTGCGGGCGCCTCGCCTGCGAAGAGCCGGTCGAGCTCATCGGCCTCCAGGCTCTCCTGCTCAAGCAGTGCCCTGGCAATGCGCTCGAGCGCCTCGCGGTGGTCAGCGACCACCTTGTGGGCCCGCTCGTAGCACTCGTCGATGATGCGTCGGATTTCCTTGTCGATCTCGTACGCGATCTCTTCGCTGTAGTTCCGGCTCTCGACCAGGTCGCGCCCCAGGAACACCGGGCCGTGCCGCTTGCCCAGGGACAGCGGGCCGAGCTTGTCAGACATGCCGAATTCGGTGACCATCTTCCGGGCCTGCTCGGTCGCCTGCTCGAAGTCGTTCTGCGCGCCGGTCGTGATCTCGCCGAAGACAATCTCTTCTGCGACACGGCCGCCGAGGCTGGTGGCGATACGGGCCAGAATCTCCTGCCGTGTGTAGGTGTACTTGTCCTCCGGGGGCGCGTACATCACGTAGCCCAGCGCCATACCGCGGGGCAGGATGGTGACTTTCTGCGGCGGATCGGCGCCCGGGGTGACTTTCGAAACCACGACGTGCCCCGCTTCGTGAAAGGCGGCCAGCTCCCGCTCGCGCGGCGTCAGCACGCGGCTACGCCGCTGCGGGCCCGCGATGACGCGCTCGATGGCTTCGTTCAACTCCGACGCGCTGATCTTCTTCTTGTTGCGTCGCGCGGCGAGGAGCGCCGCCTCGTTGATCGTGTTGGCCAGGTCGGCGCCGGAGAATCCTGGCGTGCGCTTGGCCAGCGTCTCGAGGTTGACGTCTTCGGCCACGGGCTTGCCCCGCGCGTGCACGTCGAGGATCGCGCGGCGTCCTTTGGTGTCGGGATTGTCCACGATGATGCGCCGGTCGAACCGCCCGGGCCGCAGCAGCGCCGGATCCAGGATGTCGGGCCGGTTGGTGGCTGCGATGACGATAATGCCGCTGTTGGGATCGAAGCCGTCCATCTCGACCAGCAGCTGGTTCAGCGTCTGCTCGCGCTCGTCGTGGCCGCCGCCCAGCCCCGCGCCGCGCTGCCGGCCGACCGCGTCGATCTCATCGATGAACACCAGACAGGGCGCGCTCTTCTTGGCCTGGTCGAACAGGTCGCGCACGCGGGACGCGCCCACGCCCACGAACATCTCGACGAACTCCGAACCGGAGATCGAGAAGAACGGCACACCTGCTTCGCCGGCGACGGCCTTGGCCAGAAGGGTCTTGCCCGAGCCGGGCGGCCCGACCAGCAGCACGCCCCGCGGGATCTTCGCGCCCAGCGCCTGGAACTTCTTGGGATACTTGAGGAACTCGATGATCTCCTGGAGCTCCTCCTTGGCTTCATCCACACCGGCGACGTCTGCAAACGTGACCTTGGGTTTGTTGTCGGTGTGCAGCCGCGCACGGCTCTTGCCGAACGACATCGCCTGGTTGCTGCCAGACTGCGCCTGCCGAAGCATGAGCATCCACAGACCGACCAGCAGGACAATGGGGAGGAGCGTCGACAGCAGGCTGGGCCAGAGACTCGAGCGCGAGCGCGGCTCGACCCTGATGAGGACGCCCTTGGCCTTGAGCAGCTCGATGTACGATGTGTCCCCCTGAGGCAGATAGGTCGTGAACTGCTGGCCGCTCTTGAGGCGGCCTTCGACCTTGCCGTCGCCGATCTCGACCTGGGTGACCTGCCCCGCCTGAACCTGCTCGACGAACACGCTGTAATCGAGAACTTCTTTCGGCGTGCGCCGCCACAGCTGCAGGGCGAACGGAAATGCGACCGCCAGGATGACGGCCCAGACAATGAGGTTGCGGAGATAGCGGTTCGTCACGTGCCAGCGATCCTCCGGCGGGTAGCAACCGATTGGTCCGTCGCGCCCCCGATTATACCATCCTCCGTATACGCTACCTACCTACCTATACTACCTATACGATCCGGCTCCTGGGGCGGATGCTCTCGCGCTTGCGCGTGCGCGCGATCGCGATGCCGCCGGCGGTGCGATGTGCGCGGAGCCCAGGAAGGTCAGCACGCTCATCCCGTCGTCCCCCCGCGGCCATCAACCGGATCCATTCGATATGGACGAACGCCAGATCGCGAATGTTCCCGCCGGCCCCCAGTAGAGCCTGGTGCGCCACCCGGCGCTGCAGCGCGACGGGCAATGTCCGGAACCGGGGGACGTCGATCGTCACCCGGCCGCGGCCGCCGTTGCGGCGGACGATCACATCCGCGGCCTCGTCCGCCAGGTGATCCAGCAGCGCCGCATCATCCGCTACTTGAAGCGCGAGCCGCTGGAGCACCGCCTTGATACCGGGATTATACCCAGCAAGATGCGGAAGCAAGTCCTGTCGGATGCGATTGCGCAGCGGCACGCGGGATCGATTCGTCGGGTCTATCCGCCAGCGCACCCCTTCGGCGGCAAGATACGCGATGATCTCATCGCGCCTCACGCCCAGAAGGGGGCGAATCACGCGCAGCCCATCGTGAGGTCTCGTCGCCGGCATTCCCGCCAGCCCGTCGGCGCCGGCGCCCCGAAGCAACCAGAGCAATACCGTCTCGGCCTGATCATCGGCGGTGTGCCCCGTCGCAATGTGTGTCGCCCGGACCCGCCGCGCGGCGGCGGCCAGCACGATGTATCGCAGCTTGCGGGCCGCTTCCTCGAGGGTCAGCCGGTGGCGTGTTGCATATGCCCGCACATTTCTGTGACGAACAAAGACGGGGATACCCCATGCGCGCGCTGTCTGCCGGACGAAGTCCGCGTGAGCCCGGCTCGCCCGGTGCAGGCCGTGATCTACGTGCACGGCATGGAGCCGAAGGCGAAACTCGTCTTGCAAGCGTCGCAGCACGTGCAGCAGGGCCATGGACTCTGGGCCGCCGGAGGTGGCAACGACGACAGCCTCGCCGCCGGAGAGCATCTGCTCGCGACGCAATGTCTGGCGAACTCGCTGTACGATCTGGTGGGGAGTGAGGCTGGCGGGCATGGGTCACGAACCCAACTACCGGCCTGCGCGGCACCGGCGGAACGATGGTGGCGGCGGGGAGACTCGAACTCCCGACTCCGCGGGTATGAGCCGCGTGCTCTAACCAGCTGAGCTACGCCGCCACGACATCGTCATTATAGCGTGCAACCGCGCGGGCGTCCACGCAGCACCGGTCGTCCTACGGGCAGGCCGCGGCGCCTCCGGCGATCGTCAAGGGAGACGAGCCCACCGCCCGTGTCTGCACGGTCACGCCGACCCCGGAGGTCGTACCTCCGGGGAAAATCGGCACGCCGGGCGTCTCTCCGTAGATGTCGCCGGGCGTAACGGTCATCGAGCCGTCAACATCCTGCCACACGAAGACGGTCTTCACCCCGGACTGGGCGTTTGTGATCGTGAACGTGCCGTTGGAGAGGACCGGCCGCATGTCGCTCTCGCGCGTAATCGTCGTTCCGCTAACGACCCCTGAGAAAGCACACATGCGAGTAGGACCGGCGCCCCCGCCAATCGCTGCGGCCGCGTTGACCAGGCCTGCGCCGAACTCGTTGTTAGGACACGGGGGGCTCAAGCATGTCGCGGTACTTCGCAACGCCGATCGAATGGCGGCCGGTCCGGTGATGCCGCGCGAGATCATCAACGCAGCAAGCCCGGCGACGTGGGGGGTCGCCATCGATGTCCCCTGGAAAGGAAAGTACATGTGCCCTCCCGATATGCTCCAGGTGGTACTCAAGACGCCGGCACTTCCGTCGCCTCCCGGGGCGACGACTCCGTTGGCCGCAAGCTCAGGGCCGCATGATGAGTAAGGGGCACGCGCATTGCTGATCGTGGTCGCCCCGACAGGAATGACCATCGCATGACGCGCTGGATAGTCTATCCCCCCTGCAGGGCATAGTCCGGTGTTGCCCGCTGCCGCCACCATAGTCACGCCGAGACCAAATGCATACGCAATGGCTGCGTCCAACGTTGAACTGGTGCATGCGGGAGGAGCGCCTGTGCACCCCAGGCTCATGTTGGCGACTTTCGCACCGTGGTCGGCAGCGTAGATGAGCGCGTCCACGATGTCCGAGAAGAAGCCCACTCCGCAGTCGTCCGGATTGGGGGGGGGTCCTGAAGGCAGGATCTGTCCCAACACTCTCAGGATCATCAGCCTGGTCCCCGCCGCCCCACCCCAGTTTACTCCCGCGACACCCAGGCCGTTGTTCGTCCGTGTGGCCACCGTGCCCGCCACGTGCGTGCCGTGGCTGCGTTCCGATGGGGCGATGTCGGGACACCCGGGATCGGTCGGGTCGCCGTCACGTCCATCGCCGTCCCCATTGTCTGTCCTCGCAATGAAATCAAATCCCGTCACCGTGACGCCAGCATCGGGGTGATCGCTCCGATAGCCCGTGTCGAGAACCGCGACGATCACCGGACCCCCGGTCGTCGTGTCCCACGCAGTCGGCAGGTTGATCTGCGGGTAGTGCCACTGCGCACCAAACGACGGGTCGTTGGGGACCGCGCTCGCGTACACGTAGCCGTCCTGTTCGACGAACTCGACCAGACCTGAAGTTCGGTACGCAGCGATGGCCTGCTGTGCTGACGTGCCGGGACGCAGGCGTACGACCTGCACCTCCAGTCGGTCGATCGTGCGCAGAACTGAGGCTCCGACCTGCGCGTGGAGCCCCGCCGCGTTCGCACTCGCGGCGGGCCGAAACTTCACCAGCAGTTGATCCGGTACTTGCGTGGGCCGATTGATGCGTGTGCGCAGCGGTAGCGCGGGCTGAGCGGCCGCCCGAGCCGCGCCAGACGCGGCCACCGTGGCCGTGCCGCTCACGGTGCCGATCCCTCCAGGCGGCGGTGTGGTCGTCGGTGTGGGCGTAGGCATCGCCACGCCGGGAACCCCACCACCACAGGCCGAGGTGACCAGCACAACTGCGATCAAGAGACCATCACGCCGTAGATTCACGCGGACACCTCGTTCGCGAGAGTCAAATTTGTCCGATCATCAGGGCGTCGCGATGCGGATCTCCCCGCCCGTGATGTCGAAGTTGGGATCGGGTGCATCACCCTGCGGATCGCGCACCGTCATGAACAGGTCCCGGCGAAGCTCCACGGTGACGAAGCCCAGCCGATCGGATGCCCCAGGACCCAGGGCGTCGAGGGTGCGGTTCGAGTCATTCACCGTCACGAAATTTATCAGCACCCGGCTGGGCACCGACGCGCTGACTTGAAGGTCGGTGAGCGGCACGCTGACCCGTAGGGTCCGCCGGTCGGCAGAGGCCTGCCCGTAGAGAAACGGAGCGGGCGGCCGGATCGCATAGAAGCCGAACGGCTGCGTAACCGTCGGAGGGACGGTGCCGAAGAAGAAGCGCCCCTGGCGGTAGGCGACGTAGTGGGTCCAGTTGGTGCTGTCGGGCTGCGGCCCGGCCAGCAGGGAGTCGCTGACCGTCATAGCGATGTAGTACGTGCCGCCCCGGTCCTGCAGCGTCCCGGCGACCGCCATGGTGATCACGAGCTGCGCCCCCGCCTGCGCGCCTGCCCCATGGGTCATCGCCCCGAGCATTACGATTGCCAACAGAATGCTTGCCCACCTCATCGGTAACCGCCTCCTACGCCCGGACCGGCCTAGCGCGTCCCCAGCCCCAGAAAGGGAAAGGGCTGATTGAACAATAGATTTCCCTGCGATCCGATGCCGATCTGGCCTCGAGCCCACGGCAGCGCCGTCAGCCAGGTCTCGAACCAGACCTCTCGTCCGAGGCCCCGGTACGTGACCGCCGTGACCAGGCACTCGTCCCAGGTCTTTGCGAGCATGACTCGGTCGTGCACGATCTGGCCGCTAAATCCATCATAGAACCCGTAGTAGGTCACCTGCCAGTCCGCGCTGAGCTTGATGTCGAACGACAGCTCCGCACGCGACAGGATGCCCAGCGAGGGCTCGTAGGCGATCGCGGCTGCGATCGTCCAGCCCGGCCGGGGGACATATTGCGCCCTGGCCACCAGCGGGGACCAGCGGCCGAAGAGCGCGTCGAATGAGACCGTGGCCGTCGCGGCCAGATTCGGCTGGCGATAGGTGAGCGTCGCGTCGGCCTGCGCCACGCGCCCGGAGAGCACGTCGAACGTGAACGGGGTCGTGCCGACCTGATCCTGATACGATATCCCGACCTGTCCCTGCAGGGCCTGCGACAGCGCGTGGGTGTAGTCGAGGCGGCTGGTGGCGAACGTACGGCTGTGACCCGTCGAGTACGCCGACCCGCGCACCTGCGCACGAAGGTTGAGGATCCCCTGAAGCGACTGATAGAGCGGCCCCGTCAACGTCACGCCGCCGTCCGCGCGAAGCGCATCGACCGCGCCGGTGAACTGCGTCTCTCGGAACCGGCCCAGACCACCCTCGAGTTGGTAGAACAGGCGCGTGCCGCCGATGGGCTTCGAATCGAGAACGAGCGAGACCTCGGGAAGGCGTTCGGTCACAAAGCGGACATCGCCTGGAAACGCGCCGCCGTCGATGTCGATCCGCCCCTCGGCCACGAGAAAGGCCGTGTAGCCCGCCCCGCGGTAGCGGAGCGTGAGGCGCGGAAACAGCTCGTCGTCTGTGCCCAGGAACGTCGTCGTTCGCGACACGTCGGCCACCAGCTCGGCCGACAGCGCATCGGACAGCTGCTGCGAGTGGATGAGGCGCGCGGTGTACGCCTGCGATCCGAATCCGATGAAACTCCGAGATGAGTAGGTTTGAAAGAAGGTCGTCGACGATCGGGGTCCGCGGTAGTATGTGTCCAGCGACGTGAAGAAGTCGCTCGATGGCGAAAGCGACGACGTCCGCGTCAGGTAATCGGCGTACAGGCGCAGCGCGACGTCGCCCAACCGATGCTGGTGGTTGATCGTGAAACGCGTGTCCTGCCCGCCGAGCAGCTTGTTCTCGAGACGATAGAAGAAGGCCACGCCCTCCCCCGCCCGCAGGCGGTAGGCATGCTCGACGCCATAGCCGGTCCCCA